>NZ_KB714661.1:3738-46921 GCF_000349585.1 Dietzia sp. UCD-THP | reverse complement strand
GCGCGGTCGTGTCGTGCGCGGTGGTGTCCTGCGCGGTCGTGTCGTGCGCGGTGGTGTCGTGCGCGGTGGTGTCGTGCCTCGTCACCACCACCAGTCGATCGGGTTCGCCGACACACCAGGCGTCCAGGCCGCGGTCGGCAAGAGCGGCCTCGACCCGCCCGAGGTCGATCCGGTGGCCGAAGATCTTGGCCTCGCGCCCCATGCGGCCGACGATCTCCACCAGGCCGTCCGGGGCGATCCGCGCGAGGTCCCCGGTCCGTAGCTCCGTCAGCTCGGGACCGCGGGACAGGTCGGCCGACTCGCGGGCGTAGCCCATCATCACGTTGGGGCCGGTGTAGACCAGTTCTCCGGGGGCATCGGGATCGGTACCGTGCGGGCGGTCCACGCGGAAGGCACCACCGGGGATCGCGACGCCGATCGCCCCGGCGCGGCTGCGGGCGAGCTGCGGGGGGAGGTAGCCCATTCGGGCGGTGGCCTCGGTCTGGCCGTACATCACCACGAGCTCGGCGCCCCTGGCCTCGAGCCGCTCGGCGAGGGTGCGCACCTTCTCCGGTGCCAGTCGACCGCCGGCCTGGGTGAGGTAGCGCAGGCGGGTGAGGTGGTCCAGCCGGTCCAGACCCACCCGCTCGAGCAACTCGACGGTGTGGGGGACGGCGGCGAAGGTCGTCACGCCGTGGGCGCCCGCCCGTTCCCAGAACTCGTGGCTCGCCACGGAGTCCTCGTTGAGCACCACCGAGGCGCCCGCGAGCAGGTGGCTGTGGATCACCGACAGCCCGTAACAGTAGTGCGGCGGGAGGGTGGTGATGGCGCGGTCGGCGGGCACGATGCGGAGGTACTCGGCGATCGCCGCGGCATTCGACAGCACGGCCCGGCGCGACTGCCGGACGAGTTTGGGCGACCCGGTGGACCCCGAGGTGCTGAGCAGCAGGGCCAGGTCCGGGTGCAGGTCGTGCCGCGGCGGGGTGTGGTGCGCGGAGGCCGGGATCGCCTGTCCCGCGCCCGCGAGGACGTCCGGGGTCCACGACTCGACGAGAGCCCGCGTGGCCGCGCTCTCCGGTGGTAGGAGCAGGACGGCATGACCCGCCTCGTGCGCGGCGAGATAGTCGATGAGGAAGTCGGTGGTGTTGCCCCCGATCAGGCCGATCATCCGACGTCCCGTGGCGACCGACGGGTACTCGGCCGCCCGGGCGCAGACCCGGAGGGCGAGATCGGTGTAGGTGAGGGTGGTCTCGTCGCTGATCACGGCCACCGCGCGGCCTCGGGCGGCGAGAGGCCCCGCGAGTCCACCCACCCGCCCGGTGTGGCCCACCTGCTCGATCGTCACCGGACCACTGTAAGAGGTAAGCCTATCCTAGGACAATTCGTTCATCATCCACAGGATCGCGACGTCAGTGGTCCCCGCGCTGGTGGCGAGGGCGCCAGACCACGACCGAGGTCGAGCGTGGCACGTGCACCAACTCACCGCCGACGCGCCCCCGGGCCGAGCCGGAGCGGAGCTCCGCGAGTTCGTCGGCCAGCTCGCGGACCCGGGACTGAAGGGCGTCGACCTGGTTGGTGAGTTCGATGATGCGTTTGATGCCGGCGAGGTTGACGCCCTCGTCCTGGCTTAGCCGCTGGACCTCGCGCAGCATCGCCACATCGCGCAGGGAGTAGCGCCGACCGCCACCGCTGGTGCGTTCGGGTGTGACGATGCCCAGCCGGTCGTAGGTGCGCAGGGTCTGGGCGTGCAGGCCCGACAGCTCGGCGGCCACGGAGATCACCAGGACGCTGTCGTCGGGAGACAGGTCTCCCACGTCCCGCCGGGGGCTCATGCCGACCCGGCCCAGCCAGACCGCGGATCGAAGCCGGCCGCCCGCAACGCCTCGTCATAGGCGGCGAGCTCGGCCTCGGCCATCCCGGCGGGCGGGGTGGCCACCCGGAGGGTGACCTTGAGGTCACCGGTCCCGGACTTGCGTGCGATTCCTCGCCCGCGGACCCGCAGGATCTGCCCGTCGCGGGACCCGGCCGGGACCTTGACCGTCACCCGTCCGGTGAGCGTGGGCACCGACACCTGGGCGCCCCGGACGAGCTCGGGATAGGAGACCGGGAGCTCCACGAGCAGGTCCGCGCCGTCGCGATCGAACACGGGGTCCTTCGACACGGTGACAGTGACGTACAGGTCTCCCGAGGGCGCGCCGCGGAACCCGGCCTCCCCCTGACCCGAGAGCCGGATGCGTTGTCCGTCCTGGACCCCGGCGGGCACCTTGACGTTGATGGTGCGGGCCCGATCGGTGACGCCGCTGCCCGCACAGTCCGGGCACGGGTCGTCGATCTTGGATCCGGTGCCGCCGCAGTCCGTGCAGGGTTCGGCGAAACCGAACGCGCCCTGGGAGCGCTGGGTGACCCCGGCCCCGTGACAGGTGCTGCACACCTTGGGGCTGGTGCCCGGCCGGGCACCGCTGCCGTGACAGGTCAGGCAGGGCGAGGCGGACGAGAGCCTGATCTGCACGGTCTCGCCGAGGGCGGCCTCGCGGAACGACAGGGTGAGAGAGGTCTCGACGTCCTGCCCGCCCTGCGGCCGCTGGGCCCGACCGCGACCCGCGCCGGGGGCGCCGCCGCCGCGGCCCTGGGTGAACAGCCCGCCGAAGAGGTCGGAGAATCCCCCGGATCCCCCGGCGCCGCCGGCCCCGGCCGCACCTCCGAAGAGGTCGCCGATGTCGAAGTCGCCGCTGGTGGTGGTGAACCTGCCGCCCCCCGGGGGTGCGAAGCCACCGAACCCTCCGGAGGAGACCTGCGCCCGGAACTCGTCGTACTCCTTACGTTTGGCGGGGTCACCGATGACGCTGTTGGCCTCGCCGACCCGCTTGAACTTCTCCTCGGCCGCCGCATTCCCCGGGTTCTTGTCCGGGTGGTTGTCGCTCGCGAGCTTGCGGTACGCCTTGCGGATCTCGTCCGCCGTGGCGTTCTTGGAGACGCCCAGCTCGGCGTAGTAGTCCTTCTCGACCCATTCGCGCTGACTCACCAGACGCCTCCTTCCTCGATCGGGTCCTACGATTCTCGAACACTCATTTTCCCACCCCGGCCGCCGGTGCGCGGGTGACCACACACCGGCGGTGGGGCGGAACAGGTCAGCGGACGGTGACCATCGCCGAGCGCAGTGTCCGCTCGCCGTGGCGGTAGCCCTTGCGCAGGATCGTGCCCAACACGGGCTCGGAACCCTCCGACTCGTCCTGGACGGCCTCGTGCACCGACGGATCGAACGGGTCGCCCTCCTCGCCGAAGGGCTCGACCCCCTGGGAGGCCAGGACGGAGTGGATCCTGTCGGCGAAGGCCTTGAGCGGCCCCTCCTCCAGGTCTCCGTGCGCCCGTGCCCGCTCCAGGTCGTCGACAATCGTCAGCAGTTCGGTGAGAACCGACCCCTTGGCGGTGTCGATGATGGTCTGGCGGTCCCGCTCGACGCGGCGGCGGTAGTTGGCGAACTCCGCCGACACCCGCTGCAGGTCCGCCGTCCGCTCGTCGAGCTGGGCCTGCAGCGCGGCCGAGGGGTCCTCCGACGACGGCTCACCGGCGCCACCGTCGGTGGCGCCATCGGCGGACGGGGCGGGATCGTCCTCGACGATCTCCCCTTCCACCGCCTCCGAGGGTGCGGCGCCGGACTCCTCGTCCACCGCCCGGGCGGCGGCCACGTCCTCGGCGTCACCACCGGCCCAGGCGGCCTTGTCCGTCTCCGGACCGTCAGCGTGTGGCGTGGTCACTGGAACTCACCCCTGACTGTCTCGTCATCTTCTGCCGCGGCCTCGACCTCATCGGGAGCGACGTCGGCCGCGCCTTCGGCCACGATCTCGGCCTCGGGGGCGACGGGGGCGTCCTGGACGTACTTCTCGTCCACGGCCTCCTCGTCGGTGGCCTCCGGGTCGCCGGGATCGGGTACTCCGGTCACCTCCGTCACTTGTCGCCCTCCTTCGGCTCGTCCTCGTCCACGACCTCGGCGTCGACGACGTCGTCGTCAGCCGAGCCCGTGGAACCGGGGTCTCCCGCCTCGGCGCCCTCGGCCGCGGCGGCCTCGTAGATGGCCTGGCCGACGGCCTGGGCCTCGGTGTTGACCTTCTCCACGGCGGCCTTGATGGCGTCGACGTCCGAACCCTCGAGGGCGGACTTGGCCTCGTCGATCGCGGCCTGGAGGGACTCCTTCTTGTCCGCGGGGACCTTGTCCTCGTTCTCCGAGACGAACTTCTCCGTCTGGTAGATGGTGGACTCGGCCTGGTTGCGGGCGTCGGCCTCCTCGCGGCGCTTGTGGTCCTCCTCCGCGTGGGCCTCGGCGTCCTTGATCATCTGGTCGATCTCCTCCTTGGACAGGCCCGAGCCGTCCTGGATGATGATCGTGTTCTCCTTGCCGGTGCCCTTGTCCTTGGCCGTCACGTGGACGATGCCGTTGGCGTCGATGTCGAAGGTGACCTCGATCTGCGGCACCCCGCGCGGCGCGGGGGCGATGCCGGCGAGCTCGAACGAGCCGAGCAGCTTGTTCTGAGCCGCCATCTCGCGCTCACCCTGGAACACCTGGATCTGCACCGACGGCTGGTTGTCGTCCGCCGTGGTGAAGGTCTCGGACCGCTTGGTGGGAATCGTGGTGTTGCGCTCGATGAGCTTGGTCATCACGCCACCCTTGGTCTCGATGCCCAGCGACAGCGGGGTCACGTCGAGCAGGAGCACGTCCTTGACCTCGCCGCGGAGCACGCCGGCCTGCAGCGCGGCACCGACGGCCACGACCTCGTCCGGGTTGACGCCCTTGTTGGGCTCCTTGCCCCCGGTGAGCTCCTTGACCAGGTCGGTCACGGCCGGCATACGGGTCGAACCGCCGACCAGGACCACGTGGTCGATCGACGAGATCGAGATCCCGGCGTCCTTGATGACGGCCTGGAACGGCTGACGGCAGCGGTCGAGCAGGTCCTGGGTGATCTTCTGGAACTCCGAGCGCGTCAGCGTCTCGTCGAGGAAGAGCGGGTTCTTCTCCGCGTCGACCGTGATGTAGGGCAGGTTGATCGAGGTGGACTGTCCGCTGGACAGCTCGATCTTCGCCTTCTCGGCGGCCTCACGCAGGCGCTGGAGCGCCATCTTGTCCTTGGTGAGGTCGATGCCGTTCTGGGCCTTGAACTTGTCGACCAGCCAGTCGACGATCCGCTGGTCCCAGTCGTCGCCGCCGAGGTGGTTGTCGCCGGAGGTCGCACGGACCTCGACGACGCCGTCGCCGATGTCGAGCAGGGAGACGTCGAAGGTGCCGCCACCGAGGTCGAAGACCAGGATGGTCTGCTCCTTGTCGCCCTTGTCCAGTCCGTAGGCCAGCGCGGCCGCGGTGGGCTCGTTGACGATGCGCAGGACGTTGAGGCCGGCGATCTGGCCGGCGTCCTTGGTGGCCTGTCGCTGGGCGTCGTTGAAGTACGCGGGCACGGTGATGACGGCGTCCGTCACGTCCTCACCGAGGTAGGACTCGGCGTCGCGCTTGAGCTTCTGCAGCGTGCGCGCGCTGATCTCCTGCGGGGTGTAGTTCTTGTCGTCGATCGAGGCCGACTTCCAGTCCGTGCCGATGTGGCGCTTGACCGAGCGGATGGTGCGGTCGACGTTGGTGACCGCCTGGTTCTTCGCGGGCTGGCCCACGAGGACCTCGCCGTTCTTGGCGAACGCCACGACCGACGGGGTCGTGCGCGACCCCTCGGCGTTGGCGATCACGTTGGCCTCGCCGCCCTCGAGGACGGCGACGCAGGAATTGGTGGTGCCGAGGTCGATGCCGACTGCACGTCCCATGATGTTCTCCTTCTCTCCGCGTACTCGACCGCGGACGGGGGTGGACCGAAATACCGTTGTTAAGCAGACCCGGCTCAAGACTCGGATCAGTGACACCACACTGCCTGTCGGAGCGGGTGCCGTCAACCCAAGTTGAGCCGGGCTCGCTGAGGTTTGACGCCTCGTACAACTACCGACCGGGCGCATCGATTCCCATTATGACTCAGATTACGCCAAAAACTGCGCCCACCCGACTCAAGCAGCCGTGACGCCCCTCCACGCGCCTGCCCGCCCGCACGCCCCGCACGCCCGCACGCCCGCACGCCCGCACGCCCGCACGCCCGCACGCCCGCACGCCCGCACGCCCGCACGCATCCTCAACGACAAGAGCGTTCCGCACACCTGCCTCTCGGGCGATGCGTGCGGAACAGTCTTCCCGACGGGGGAATGGGCGGGGCTAGATGACGCCCTGCGCGAGCATCGCGTCCGCGACCCGGCGGAAGCCGGCGATGTTCGCACCGGCGGCAAGGTCACCCGGCATCCCGTACTCCTCGGCGGTGGCGGCCGTGGTGGCGTGGATGTTGGTCATGATGCGGTCGAGTTCCGAATCGACGCGCTCGAAATCCCACTGCAGTCGGCCCGCGTTCTGTCGCATCTCGAGTCCACTGGTGGCGACACCGCCTGCGTTCGCGGCCTTGGCGGGGCCGAACAGGATGCCCTTGTCGTGGATCACCTCGACGGCCTCTTCGGTGCAGGGCATGTTGGCGCCCTCGGCCACCAGCCGGCATCCGTTCGCGGCCAGTGTCCGCGCGGCGTCGCCGTCGAGTTCGTTCTGGGTCGCGCAGGGGAGAGCGATGTCGCACGTCACCTCCCATACCGGGCGCCCCTCGACGAACTCGCAGTCGCCCCGCTCCTGCGCATAGACCGAGAGCCTCTCCCGCCGGACGTCCTTGACGTCGGCGAGCAGGTCCAGGTCGAGGCCCTTCTCGTCGACCACGTAGCCGGAGCTGTCCGAACAGGCCACGACCGTGGCTCCCAGCTGCGTGGCCTTCCTCGCCGCGTACTGGGCGACGTTGCCGGAACCGGACACGACCACCCGCGCCCCGTCGAGCCCGAAGTCGGTCTCGCGCAGCATCTCGCGGACGTAGTAGACGAGCCCGTACCCGGTGGCCTCGGTCCTGGCCCAGGACCCCCCGTAGACGACCGACTTGCCGGTGATCACTCCCGCCTCGTTCCGGCCGGTCACCTTACGGTATTGGCCGTACAGGTAGCCGATCTCGCGGGCGCCCACGCCGATGTCCCCGGCCGGGACGTCCAGATCCGCCCCGATGTGATGGGCGAGTTCGGCCATGAACGACTGACAGAAACGCATGACCTCGCCGTCACTCCGGCCGTGGGGGTCGAAGTCCGAGCCGCCCTTGCCGCCGCCCAGCCCCAGGCCGGTGAGGGCGTTCTTGAAGACCTGCTCGAACCCGAGGAATTTCAGGGTGTCCTCGTCGACGGACCGGTGGAACCGCAGGCCACCCTTGTACGGCCCCAGGTCCGAACTGAACTGGACCCGGAAACCGCGCTGGACCCGGATCGCTCCCGAGTCGTCCACCCACGGCACGCGGAAGGACACCACGCGTTCGGGCTCGACGATCCGCGTGAGGATCCCTCCCTCGACGTACTCCGGATGCTGCCGGACCACGGGGGCGAGGGACTCGAGCACCTCGTGCACGGCCTGCCGGAAGAGTTTTTGCCCGGGGTTTCGGGCCACCACGGACTCGAGCGCGTCGTGCAGTGCGGCGTCGGCGTCGGACATGGGACCTCCGGTGTAGGGGCTGCGGTTCGGGATGCGGTTCGGGATGCGGTGTAGGGGATGCGGTGTAGGGGATGCGGCCTGAGGGGCACGCGGCGTGGGCCACCCGCCTCTCGGGCGCACACCCGGTGCCGAACCCCGAGTAGGCCCGTGCCACGGCTGGAACGGCGTCGCCGCCGAGCCGCAGCCTAACCGCTGACCGAACTGGTCACCGAGTCAGGTCACGCCGGGAACGCGCGCTGTACTGCCCGGGCCGAAACTGCCCGCCGACGCCACTGCGGTCCTACGATCGACGTTCACCGGCCCGGCCGGCCCCACCCCGCCCCCAGAAGAACAGTGGCCCCCATGCGACACCACCCCCGCCGCCGATCGACGCTCGGCGCCATGCTCGCCGTGCTCGTGATCGCGACCCCGGTCGCCGCCCAGGCACAGCCCCTCGACCAGACACAGCCACGCGACGGGGTCCCGGCAGTGGACGACTCGCGCGCCCAGAGTGCAATCGGTCACGAGACCCTCGAGGACGCACTCGCGGAGGTCGGCGCCACCCCGGCGGCATTCCGATCCCAATCCGTCCTGGCCGACCGCCTGGCCGACGCCTCGGACGACTACACCGCCCGGTTCCCCGAGGCCTTCGCGGGCGTGCAGATCGTCGGAGCGACCGGTCAGGTGGCGGTGGTCCGGGACTCCGAGCGCTCGGAGATGTTGATCGCGGACGCGCGGTCCCGTGGGTTCTCGGTGTCCTCCGCTCCCGCCCCGGCCCGGCAACTGGACGAGACCGCGGAGCGGGCACAGGACTGGGCGGACTCCCTTCCCCCGGGCCAGCGGGACGGCGTGAGCGCGATCGAGGTCGACCCCTCCACGGGCGACGTCACCGTGGTGGTGGAGGACTCGGCTACCGCTCCCGCGCCCCCCGCCGACCTCGGGGCGGGCGTGCGCGCCGCAGGCCTGCGACCCGCCCAGGGGTCGCTCGGGTCGGGAGCGGCCATCCTCGACGCGCCGGACCCCCCGAACCCGGACCCGGGCACCCTGTTGTCGAACTCCATGGTGGGCGGGACCCGCATGTACGTTCTGTCCCCCTCCCGCACCGTCGCCAACTGGTGTTCCCTGGGATTCAACGGGATACGTGACGGACGGGTCGTCAACATCACCGTGGCCCACTGCAGTTCCTTCACCGACCAGACGACGGGCCAGTCGGTGTTCCGCCCCGGCACTGTCTCTGAGGACAGCAGGTCGCCGAGACTCGGAGCCTTCACCTCCGCCGAGGCCGACGAGGGCATGGACGCGGCGCTGATCACCGTCGACCCCGAGGTCCGCCCGCGATTCCGGAACTCCCACGTCCTCGGCGAGAACGCGCTGCCCATCGCCCTGTCCGGCACGCAGTCCCCGGTCAGGGGGCAGATCCTGTGCAAGTACGGCCAACGGACGGGTCACACGTGCGGGTCGGTGTCCGGCGTCGACTCGGCGACACCGGGTGGGGTCAGGAACGTCACGATCAACCTGTGCGCGATCGCGGGCGACAGCGGAGGGGTGGTGTTCTCCGCGACCCGTGCGGTCGCCGTGACCAGCCTGTCCAACGCCTTCGACAGGTACGACCAGCCCTACCCCAACTGCGAGGCGGCCCGGACCGACCTCGCGCTCCGCGGAACGGTCCCGACGATGGTCGGGGTGACCGTCGGGGCGATCTCGTCGCGCTTCCCGGGCCTCCAGGTGGGCGCCGCCTGACACATCAATCCCACTAATCACACGTGTCGCACTGGACTCAGTAATCACATCTTCGTAATCTTGGCCTCAACTGGGCGACCTGAAGTCGTCCACCGTGCATCACGGAAGGCCACCATGCGCACCACCACGAGACTCGCCGCCCTCACCGCCGCCGCGGCCCTGGTCGTCACAGCGGCCCCCGCCGGCGCCGCCCCCTCCCCTGCGCCCGCCGCCCCCGCACCGGCGGACTCGCAGGTGCTACCCACCCTCGACTCCGCCCTGGGGTCCCAGTTGACCTCGCTGGTCGAGGCCCTTCGCCGGGACCTGGGGCTGACCCCCGAGCAGTTCCTGGACCAGGCCGGTATCGGCGAGCGCCTCGCCGAATCCCGGCCTCGCTGGGAGAAGGCGTTCCGCGACTCCTTCGGCGGCGTGTGGCTGGACGAGGAGGGCACGGGCCTGGTGGGCGTGGTCGCCGGGGAGGCCGGCGACCTGCTGCGTGCCGAGGCCACCGACGCCGGGTTCACCGTGCAGGACGTGGCCCTGACCACCGAGGAGCTCACCGCTCGCGAGCGACAGGTGGGCAAGATCGTCGACGACCTCCCGGAGGACCTTCGATCGCTCGTCACCGGGGTGCGGGTCGACCCCACCCGCAACACCGTGGTCGTGGCCACCCGCGGCGGCGAGGCCGCCCAGCTGGGCAACCTCACCGCCCGGCTGAAGGACCTCGCCGAGATCGACATGACCGAGGCCCCCGACCCCGCGTGGGACACCGCACCGTTCGGCAGTGAGGCGGGCGGGACCCAGTCCGACGGCGAACCGACCACCCAGGGGCTCGAACCCGCCACGACCCGCGCCGGCGCACCGGGCCCGACCGCCACCGGTGGCGACTCCGGATCGCTCGGCAGCCTGGCCCTGCTCAACCAGACCGGCGTCATCCCCGAGGGCCCGATGCGGACGATCGTCGAGCTACTGTCCGGTCTCACTCCCGGCACCGGCTCGATCATCGACGGGATGAGCCAGACGATGGCGGACCCCGTCACCCCGGTCCCCGAGAACCAGACACGCGCCGACGGCCCCGCGCCGACCGGCCCCATCACCGGGGGCACCGCCTACTCCGTCGCGGTCCCGGGCGGGATCCTCGAGTGCTCCACCGGGTTCAACGGCGAGCTCGACGGCACGCCCGTCGTCGTCACCGCCGCGCACTGTGCGGGCGCCGATGGCACCCGCGCCGCGTTCGCCGACGGCGAGGAGTTCGGCACCATGACGCGGACCCAGCGCGACGGCATCGACACGGCGCTCGTGGCCGTCGACCCGGAGCTCGCCGACCGCTTCCGCACCAACCTGGTCGGCGCCGGCCCCGACACCACCCAGGCGATCACCGGCACAGCCGACCCGGTCGTCGGACAGAAAGCCTGCAAGACCGGGTTCCGGACCGGTTTCTCCTGTGGCACCGTCTCCGAGGTCGGCGCGATGATCGACGTCGCCGGCTCCCGCACCATCGCCAACGCGTTCACGGTGGATCTCTGCGCCCTCCCCGGGGACAGCGGCGGCGTCGTGTTCTCGGGCGACAAGGCCCTGGGGATCTCCAGCGCCTCCAACGTCGCCGAGACCGGGACCTGCGCCAACGCCGACGCCGTGGCCAGGGAGAACGGGTACGTCCCGCGCCTGTCGGCGGTCCCGATCTCCGACGTCCTGGCCGCGCATCCCGGTCTGACGCTGCGCACCAACTGATCCAGAACGACCCGCGGGCCCCGTCCCACGAATCGAGTGCACTCCGCTAAGGGGAACCTCAACTCGTGGGACGGGGCCCGCGTGGCTTACCTTTAACGACAAGACCGTCGACGGGCACCCCTGGGGTCGTCAGGTGCTCGTGCGTCGAGAAGTGCGACGAAAGGCCGCGAACCATGTCAGGCGTGACCATCACTCTCGGGACGATCGGTGTCCTGCTCAGTTTATTTGCTTGGGCCTCATTCATCGGCGGCGTATCGCGGATGGTCCGGAGCATCCTGCTGGGCCAGAAGGACGGCTTCAACCGGTTCGGCTCCCCGTTCTTACGGATGAAGAACACGTTCGTCGAGGTGGCCGCCCACACCCGGATGGCCAGGAAGCGGTCGGTCGGCTTCTTCCACTGGTTCGTCATGATCGGCTTCATGCTCGGCTCGATCGTCTGGTTCGAGGCCTACATCCAGACGTTCAACCCGCGCGGCGGCTGGCCGTGGCTGTCCGATCAGACGTGGTACCACGGGCTCGACGAATTCCTCGGCCTGGGCACCGTCATCGGCATCACCGTGCTCATCATCATCCGCCAGGTCAACCAGCGTCGGGGCCTCAACCGCTTCAACGGTTCCGACCGCAGGGCCGCGTACTTCGTGGAGGCCGTCGTCCTCCTCGAGGGCCTGGGCATGATCTTCGTCAAGGCCGGCAAGCTCGCGCTGTACCGCGCCGAAGGCCAGGACTTCCACTGGTCCACCGACTGGGTCTCCGGCCCCATCTCCACGATCCTGCCGGCCAACGAGCTCATGGTCTCCATCTTCGCGCTGATCAAGCTGCTCACCGGCATGATCTGGCTGTACGTGGTCGGCCGCAACATCACCTGGGGCGTCGCCTGGCACCGCTTCTCGGCGTTCTTCAACATCTACTTCAAGCGCGAGGCCGACGGCCGCACCGCGCTGGGCGCCCTCAAGCCGATGACCATGGACGGCGAGGCGCTGACCATGGAGAAGATCGAGGAGCGGACCGAGGCGGACGAGGACTTCGAGCCGGTCCTGGGTGCGGGCGCGATCGAGGACTTCTCGTGGAAGGGCTGGCTCGACTTCTCCACCTGTACCGAGTGCGGTCGCTGCCAGGAGCAGTGCCCCGCCTGGAACACCGGCAAGCCGCTGAGCCCCAAGCTGATGATCATGGCCCTGCGTGACCACGCTCACGCCAAGGCCCCGTACCTGCTCGCCGGTGGTAAGACCACGATGGGCGAGGAGACGGGACTCGTCGACGCCGAGGGCAACCCGGACGAGAAGAAGCTCTCCAGGATCCCGGAGGCCGCCCGCCTCGAGGCCCAGCGCCCACTGGTCGGCCACACCACCGCCGACGTGTCCGACGACCCGATGGCCGCCGGCATCATCGACCCGGAGGCCCTGTGGTCCTGCACCACCTGTGGCGCCTGCGTCGAGCAGTGCCCGGTGGACATCGAGCACGTCGATCACTTCATCGACATGCGTCGCTACCAGGTGCTCATCGAGTCGGAGTTCCCCACCGAGCTCGCCGGCCTGTTCAAGAACCTCGAGAACAAGGGCAACCCCTGGGGGCAGAACAACTCGGGCCGCGACGAGTGGATGAAGTCCCTCGACTTCGACATCCCGGTCATCGGCTCCGACATCGAGGACTTCTCGGACACCGAGTACCTGTTCTGGGTCGGCTGTGCCGGAGCCTTCGAGGACCGCGCCAAGAAGACCACCCAGGCCGTCGCCACCCTGCTGCACACGGCCGGCGTGAAGTTCGCCGTCCTGGGCCAGGGCGAGACCTGTACCGGTGACTCCGCCCGCCGCGCGGGCAACGAGTTCCTGTTCCAGATGCTCGCCGAGCAGAACATCGAGACCATGAACAACGCCTTCGACGGGGTGCCCACCGGGCAGCGCAAGGTCGTCGTGACGTGTGCCCACTGTCTCAACGCGCTCAAGAACGAGTACGGCGACTTCGGCGGCGACTACCAGGTGGTCCACCACACGCAGCTGCTCAACCGCCTCGTGCGCGAGAAGCGACTCGTGCCGGTCGCCCCGATCGATGGTGGCGTCACCTACCACGACCCGTGCTACCTCGGCCGTCACAACAAGGTCTACGAGGCCCCGCGCGAGCTCATGGACGGTTCCGGTGTGACACTCACGGAGATGCCCCGCCACGGCCAGCGCTCCATGTGCTGTGGCGCCGGTGGCGCGCGCATGTGGATGGAGGAGACGGTCGGCAAGCGCATCAACATCGACCGTGTCGACGAGGCGTTGTCGACCAAGGCCACCAAGATCGCCACCGGCTGCCCGTTCTGCCGCGTCATGCTCTCGGACGGCGCGACCGCCCAGACCGACGGCACCGAGCAGGAGGGCCAGGTCGAGGTCGTGGACGTGGCCCAGTTGCTGCTGGAGTCCGTCACGCGCGACGGCGGCCTGCCGGAGCCTCGTGAAGCCGCGTGGCTGGAGCAGCCGAAGCGCGAGAAGACCGCGGCCGAGAAGGAGGCCGACGAGAAGGCGGCTGCACAGGCCGCCGCGCCGGCCGAGGCCAAGACCGCTGTCGCCGAGCCCGCCTCGGCCCCCGACAACCCGGTCATCGACGAGGGCGAGGGCGCCGAGGTGGCTGCGGCCGGCACCGCGGGCACCGTCAGTGCCGCCGAGTCCGGCCCCTCGGCCGCCGATTCGCAGGGCGCACCCAAGTCGGGCGGACTTTCGCTCGGTGGGGGCGGAAAGGCGCCCGGCGGGCCCAAGGCTCCCGGCGGGGCGAAGGCTCCCGGTGGGGCGAAGGCACCGGGCGGAGCCAAGGCGAGCGGTGAGTCCGCGACCGAGGCGCAGTCCGCGGTCAAGGACGCCGAGCGCACCGAGGAGACCAGGGAGGCCGCCACGGGGTCCGCGCCGGGCACCACCGGGGCTCCGAAGTCCGGCGGTCTCACCCTCGGCGGCGGCGCCAAGGCCCCGTGGGCGCCCAAGGCACCGGGAGCACCCAAGGCTCCGGGCGGAGCCAAGGCGCCCGGCGCCCCGAAGCCTGCGGCGCCCACCGCAACCGAGACCACTGCGGCCGAGACCGCTGCGGCGGAGCCCGCCGGTGACGCCGAGCCCGCCACGCCGGCCAAGCCCGTCGTCGGCCTCGGACTGAAGGGTGGGGGCAAGGCGCCCGGCGCACCCAAGGCACCGGGCGCTCCGAAGGCACCGGCCACGCCGGCCGCGCCGGCGGAAGAGACGCCGGCTCAGCCCGCGTCAGGGTCCGGGTCAGAGCCCGCCGTGGACGCGGACACCACGTCACAGCCCGACTCCGCGTCACAGTCCGACTCCGCGTCGCCGTCGGACACCTCGGCCGAGGAATCGGAGTCCGCCGCTGCGACCACCGACGCAGCTGCCCCGGCCGCACCCGGGAAGGGGAACTCGATCCCCCGCTCGACCAAGCCCGGCGGCTACGGCCTGTCCCTGGGCTGAGCTCCCCCCAGGCGCCTCTGCGGCCCGTGATCGACACCTCGATCACGGGCCGCAGTGCATTTCCGGTCCCGCCGTCAGCAGGGGTGGTGAGCGCGCTGGACCTCGTACACCGGGGTGGGCACGCCCTCCATCCTCGCCTTGAGCTGCAGGGCGAGGTACTTGGAGTAGTGCCGTGACTGGTGCAGGTTGCCACCGTGGATCCAGAGCTGGTCGACGTTCGTCGGCTTCCACATGTTGCGCAGCTCCCCCTCCCAGGGCCCGGGATCCCGGGTGGTGTCGGAGCCGTAGCCCCAGACCTTGCCCACCCGGTCGGCCACGTCCTGGGACACCAGATCGGTCAGCCACTGGTTCATCGAGCCGTAGCCGGTGGCGTAGACGATGAGGTCGGCGGGCAGGATCCTCCCGTCGTCCAGCTCCACTCCGTCAGAGTGGATCCGCGTCACCTGACCGCGCGCCAACGCGACCTCGCCGTCGATCACCAGCTGACTGGCACCGACGTCGATGTAGTACCCCGAGCCGCGACGGAGGTACTTGAGGAACAGTCCCGAGCCGTCCTCCCCGAAGTCCAGCTCGAATCCGGCGTCGCGGAGCCTGCCGTAGAACTCGGCGTCCTTCTCCGCCATCTGCTCGTAGACGGGGATCTGCACCCCGGGGAGCAGCCGGTAGGGCCAGGAGGCGAAGAGCATGTCGGCCTTCTCGGTCGTCACGCCGGCCTCGAGGGCATCCTCGGAGTACAGGGGTCCGAGCGCGAGTGACATGAGCGAGTCACTTCTCGCGATGTGGGTGGAGGAGCGCTGCACCATGGTGACCTCGGCGCCGTGGTCCCACAGTGCGGCGCAGATGTCGTGCGCGGAGTTGTTCGAGCCGATCACCACGGCCCGCTTACCCTCCACGTCCCCCTCACCCGTGAACTCGGAGGAGTGCCACTGGTCCCCGGCGAACGACTCGGCGCCCTCGACGTGAGGGATGTTCGGGTAGCCGGAGACCCCGAGGGCGAACACCAGCTGGGTGGGTCGGAGTTCGACCTTCTCACCGCGCCGGTCCACCTCGACACGCCAGGTGCCGGACCGGTCGTCGAAGTCCGCGCTGAGGCACTGCGTGCCGGACCAGTAGTCGAGCTCCATGATCGCGGTGTAGTGCTCGAGCCAGTCCCCGACCTTGTCCTTCGAGGGGAAGACGGGCCAGTCGTCGGGGAAGGGGATGTACGGGAGGTGGTCGTACCAGACCGGATCGTGGAGGTGGAGCGACTTGTAGCGCTTGCGCCACGAGTCGCCGGCTCGCTCGTTCTTCTCGATCACCAGGGTCGGCACGCCCAGTCGCTTGAGTCGGGCCGCGAGTCCGATCCCGCCCTGTCCTCCGCCGATGATCACCACGTAGGGCTGCTCGGTGTAACCGAGCGTCTCCTGGCGTTCCTGCTTCCGTTCGAGCCAGGTCTTGCGACCCCGCCGGATGACGTGTTCGACACCCTGCTCCCGGCTCCGGCGCTTCTTCTCCTCATGGCCTCTGAGCTCCTGCATCGTGATCAGGAGGGTCCATGCCTTTCCGTCGCGCACTCGGAGGTGGGCCCATCCGCGGCCGGCCACGGTCTCGAAGGTCACCCACGCCTCGACCACGCCGTCCGACGCACTCGCGGGTTCGTCGAGCGACCAGCCGGAGGGTGAGACCGCGATGAGCTGGGAGTCGAGCATCCGGCGGATCTGCTCGCGTCCCTCGAGTGTCTTGAGGTTCCAGGTGAAGGCCACGAAGTCGCGCCAGTAGCCCTCGGGTTCGAACAGCTGCGCGGCCCGGTCGGAGTCCCCCGCCCGGAGGGCGTCGTCGAACTCCGCGAGCCAGGCGGTGATCGTCTCGTCCGACCCACCTCGCTCGGTGGGGACGGCTGTCGTCTGGGTCATGTCCGCTCCTTCGTGTCGTGTAGCTTCGGCGATGACGTAGATCACACTCTTGTCCCCAGGGGGTGGCAATGTCGTTGCACCCGGCCCTACGGTTCTCCGACCCCCGGGCCTTCGCCGAGCGCTCGATCCGGGCCCACGGGATCGCGCTCGCCGGGGGCGCGACCACGGACCTCGACACACGGGTCCTGCGGGCGTGGAGGCGCAGCGGTGCGGCCGGGATATCGCCGGATCAGGAGCTGCCCGCCCGCGTCCTCACCCGTGAGCAGGTGTCGGACGCGCGTGGGCGCACGCCCCTGCGGCACATCGCCGCCGACGTGGTGGCCTCGGTCTCCGACACGTCCGCCGCGGGCCGGCACCTCGTGGTGCTCACGGACGCCCGGGGGTGCCTGCTCTGGAGATCAGGCAGTCCCGAAGTGCTCCGTCGCGCGGACGCGATCGCGTTCGCCGAGGGAGCGGACTGGTCAGAGCGGGGAATCGGAACGAACGGCATCTCCCTCGCGTTGGAGACCGGGACGTTGACCCATGCCACGGCGGGCGAGCACTACGTGCGGGCCCACCACGGGTGGACGTGCACGGCCAGTCCCGTCCGCGACGCCGGCGGGAGGATCCTCGGCGTGCTGGACGTCTCCCACCCGGTGCGATTCTCGAGTTCGGAGACCGCGGCGCTGGTCCGCTGCGGTGTGCGGCTGGCCGAGACCCTGCTCGCGAGCGGGGCGGGGGGACCGGGCACGGGGGCCCCGGTGACCGAGATCCGTCTACTCGGGTGGCGGCCGTCGGTGATCCGCGCCGACGGGTCGAGTGTCGACCTCACCCCGCGACGGGCGGAGTTGCTCGCACTGTTGGCGTCCCGGGAGGCGTGGACGGCGCGGTCCCTGTCCGAGGCGCTCTACGGCGACAGCGACGCCACGGCCACGGTCCGCGGGGAGGTACGCAGACTCCGTCAGCTCACCGGCCTGTCGATCGACTCCCAGCCGTACGCCCTGGCCCCGGACGAGAGGCGATGCGTGGACTACCTCTCGGTGGAGCATCCTGACGATCTCCTGCCCCATTCGGATATCCCGGCCATCATCGACCTGCGGTACGGGATCTGACGCCACGGGGCTGACGCCAGTCGAACCCCACCGGGTCGGCGCGACCGGAGCGTCGTAGGTCCGGGGTGGCACAATCTGCAGACATGACGCCTGAGACCACGGGACGCACGCTCAACCAGCCCCGCACGCTCGACCAGTCGTCCAAACTCAAGGACGTCCTCTACGAGATCCGCGGCCCCGTGCTCGCGCGGGCGAACCAGCTCGAGGCCGAGGGCCACCGGATCCTCAAGCTGAACATCGGCAACCCCGCGCCCTTCGGGTTCGAGGCACCGGACGTCATCATGCGCGACATGATCGCGGCTCTCCCCCACGCCCAGGGCTACTCCGAGTCCAAGGGCATCCTGTCGGCCCGTCGGGCGATCTTCACGCGTTACGAGTTGGAGCCCGATTTCCCCCACCTGGATGTGGAGGACATCTACCTGGGCAACGGCGTCTCCGAGCTCATCACCATGACGATGCAGGCCCTGCTCGACGACGGCGACGAGGTCCTCATCCCGGCGCCGGACTATCCGCTCTGGACCGCCATGACCTCGCTCGCGGGCGGCAGGCCCGTCCACTACCTCGCGGACGAGAACGACGACTGGAATCCGTCCCTCGAGGACATCGCCTCGAAGATCACGCCCAGGACCAAGGCCATCGTGGTGATCAACCCCAACAACCCCACCGGCGCGGTCTACTCCCGGGAGGTCCTACAGGGGATCGTCGACCTGGCCCGCGAGCACAGTCTGCTCATCCTGGCCGACGAGATCTACGACCGGATCATCTACGACGAAGCCCAGCACACCTCCATCGCCTCCCTCGCGCACGATCTGCTGGTCCTGACCTTCAACGGACTGTCCAAGACCTACCGCGTGGCGGGTTACCGGGCGGGCTGGGTGGCGATCACCGGACCGAAGGCGCACGCGGCCGGGTTCCTCGAGGGACTGGAGCTGCTGGCCTCGACGAGACTGTGCCCCAACGTGCCGGCGCAGCACGCGATCCAGGTGGCTCTGGGCGGGTACCAGTCGATCGACGAGCTGATCGAGCCCGGGGGGCGGCTTCACGAGCAGCGCGGCATCGCGTGGGAGAAGCTCAACTCGATCCCGGGGGTGAGCTGCGTCAAGCCGATGGGAGCCCTCTACGTGTTCCCCAGGCTCGACCCGGAGGTCCACGAGATCCACGACGACCGCCTGTTCGCCCTGGACCTTCTCGAGCGCGAACGCATCCTCGTCACCCAGGGCACGGGGTTCAACTGGCCGGACCCGGACCACTTCCGGGTGGTCACCCTGCCGGCCGGCCGTGACCTCGCCGTGGCGATCGAGCGGATCGGCAACTTCCTGGCCTCCTACCGTCAGTAGGCGGGCGAGCGCAGCGGGCGGGCACCCGGAAGCGGCCCGCCGCGCTCACGCACGCGCGCCCACGGTCGCCCGGTCCAACTCCTCCGGGGTCACGTCGCGGGAGAGCCACACCGCTGCCGCGGTGGTGAGCGGGACGCACAGGGCGAGGGCGATCGCGCCGACGAGCGACCGCATCAGCTCCACGGCCACGACGTCGGAGGTGAGGATCGACAGCGGCGAGCGGGTCCCCAGCGAGAACAGCAGCAGCAGCGGCAGCGCCGACCCGGTGTACGCCAACACCAGGGTGTAGACCATCGAGGCGACGTGGTCGCGTCCGACCCCCATCGCCGACCGGAACACCTGGACGGGTCCGGCGTGCGGGTCGAGGTGGCGCATCTCGAACACGGTCGCGGACTGGCTCACGGTGACGTCGTTGAGCACGCCCAGGGCGCCGATGATGAAGCCGGCGAGCAGCAGTCCCGTCAGCGAGACGTGCTGCACGAACACCTGGACCTGGGTCGTGGAGTCGCCGCTGAGCCCGGTGATCCTGGTGGTCTCGATGACCACCCAGCTCAGCAACGCCGCCGCCAGCATCGCCGACAGGGTGCCGAGCAGCGCGGCGTGCGTCTTGAGGTTGATCCCGTGGACCACGTAGATCACCAGGTAGAGCACGGCGGAGCCGCCGACCACGGCCACCAGGATGGCCGGGTTGCCGTCGAGGATGGAGGGGAGGACGAACCCCACGACGACGACGAGCGCCACCGCGATCCCGATCAGGGCCCGCAGTCCCTTCCACCGCCCGACGGCGACCATCACCACGGCGCCCACGAGGAGCCACAACGCCATGGGCACTGTGCGGGTGAAGTCCTCGAAGGCATAGGTGTCGGTGGCCCCCTGGGGGGAGCGGCCCAGCTGGATCTGGTCGCCCTCACCGAGGTCCGGGGATCCGGGCCCGGGTGGTATCTCCAGCAGGACCTGTCGGCCGGCGTCCGGGCCGGTGTCGAGTCGCACGATCGAGCGCGGACACTCCGGGCCGGGGAACCGGGGCTCGAGCGGTGGACCGGGCAGCACCCGACCGTTGTCCGGGGAGCCGCAGGGTGCCACCTCGGTGGACACGACCTCGCCCCGCTCGGTCACCACCGAGGACCCGGACGACTGGGCGAAGTACGGGTCCAGCTCGGGGTCCTGGAAGGTCGGCCAGAGCAGCGCCACCCCGATCATCGTCGCGACCGCGCCCAGGATCAGTCCGACCACCGTGATCCGGCCGGCGCCGCCGGACGGAACGAGGCGGGACCCGTGTCGGGGGCGCTCGACCCGGTGCCGGTGCCGGGGAGGGGTCGCTGGCCGGTCGCTCACGCGGGTAACCCTAACCCGCGCCGGGCCCGGTCGGAGTCGGTGGACGGTCGGAGTCGGAGGACGGCCACCCGGGCGCGGTCGACCGGTCAGCTGGCGCTCACCCCGCGGCCGAGGGCGCGGTAGGTCCAGCCGGCGGCGCGCCAGTCGTCGGCGGGCATGCAGTTGCGGCCGTCCAGCATGATCCGCCCGCGCGCCACCGCCGTCACGGCCGCCGGGTCCAACTCGAGGAACTCGGCCCACTCGGTGGCCACCAGCACCACGTCCGCACCCTCACACGCCTCGATCGCCGAGTCGGCGTACGCGAGCGTCGGGAACAGGGCCCGCGCGTTGTCAAGCGCCTGCGGGTCGTACACCACCGCCTGCGCCCCCTTGAGGGACAGCATCCCGGCCACGTTCAACGCCGGGGAGTCCCGCACGTCATCGGAGTCCGGCTTGAACGCCGCCCCCAGCACCGCGATCGTCTTGCCGATCAGCATCCCCCCGCACGCCTCGGTCGCCAGATCGACCATCCGCTCCCGGCGCCGCATGTTGATCGAGTCGACCTCCCGCAGGAACGACATCGCCTGATCGGCACCCAACTCACCGGCGCGGGCCATGAACGCCCGGATGTCCTTGGGCAGGCACCCCCCACCGAAGCCCAGACCGGCACCCAGGAAGCGCCGACCGATCCGCGGATCCATCCCGATCGCGTCCGCCAACACCGTCACATCCGCGCCCGCCGCCTCACACACCTCCGACACCGCGTTGATGAAGCTGATCTTGGTCGCCAGGAACGCGTTCGCGCTGACCTTGACCAACTCGGCGGTCGCCAGGTCCGTCACGATCACCGGACACGGGTCCGAGTCCAGGATCGGCGCGTACGCCCCGCGCACCACCTCCTCGACCGGCCCGCCCGGCTCACGCACCCCGATCACGATCCGATCCGGCGTGAGCGTGTCGGCCACCGCGAAACCCTCCCGCAGGAACTCCGGGTTCCACACCACCTCCGCCCGCACCCCCTGACGCGAGTGCTCGTCGGCGATCTCCTGCAGCCGCGCCGCCGTCCCCACCGGCACCGTCGACTTGCCCACCAGCACCGCATCCGCGGTCAACAGCGGCGCCAACCGGGCCACCACGTCCTCCACATACGAGGTGTCGGCCGCGAACTCCCCCTTGCGCTGCGGGGTACCCACCCCAATGAAGTGCAGGTCCGCGAACTCCGCGGCCTCGGCATAATCCGTGGTGAACCGCACCCGACCCGCCTCCACCTGCCGCCTCAGGATCTCCGGCAACCCCGGCTCGTAGAACGGCACCTCACCGGCCCGCAGGCGCTCGATCTTCGCCTCGTCCACATCCACACCCAGCACCTCGTGACCCAACTCGGCCATACAGGCGGCATGGGTGGTCCCCAGATACCCGGTCCCGAACACGGTCATACGCATAGCGCAGTTCTACCGTCCCCGGACGACCTCCCGGGAACACCGGGGTGAACGCGGGACGAGCGTCCTGCTGGAGGGGCGGATTCGGGGACGGCCCGGTTCTCGGACGGGCCCCGTCAGCGGAAGTTGAGGTACGCCTTGGAGGCGGTCGGGCCGCGCTGTCCCTGGTACTTCGAGCCCGTCGCGGCGGTGCCGTACGGGACCTCGGCGGGGCTGGACAGCCGGAACAGGCACAGCTGGCCGATCTTCATCCCCGGCCACAGCGTGATGGGCAGGTTGGCCACGTTGGACAGCTCGAGGGTGATGTGCCCCTCGAACCCCGGGTCGATGAACCCGGCGGTCGAGTGCGTGAGCAGACCGAGTCGACCGAGTGAGGACTTTCCCTCAAGCCGGCCCGCCAGGTCGTCGGGAAGGGCCAGGCGCTCGAGGGTCGCCCCCAGGACGAACTCGCCCGGGTGCAGCACGAACGGATCCCCTGACGCGGGTTCGACGAGTTCGGTGAGGTCGTCCTGCTGCTGCGCCGGGTCGATGTGGGTGTAGCGCGAGTTGTTGAACACGCGGAACAGGCTGTCCAGTCGGACGTCGATGCTCGACGGTTGGATCAGCGAGGAGTCGAGAGGGTCGATCGTGAGCCGCCCGTCGGCGAGCTCGGAGCGGAGGTCACGGTCGGAGAGCAGCACGGTCTAGAGGGTATCGCGACCCCCCGGCGAGCAGGCGGAGCTGGGTGCCCAACTCGGTGACGCTCACGCACGCCTCGGCGAAGGGCAGCCGCTCCCGGTGGATGCGCCCGTCGCGCCCGACGAGCTCGATGTCCACCCCGGCGCGGTCGATGCCGACCAGCAGTGGCCGCTCGGCCGGGAGGCAGCGGCACACGCGCAGCGCCATCCGCGGCACCACCTGGCAGCGCGGGTCGTTGAGATGGTCCAGCCAGTGCCCCTCGAGGTCGGCGAAGGGGTCGGGCCCGGAGGTCGCCAGGTCCTCGGGGTCGATGTCGGTCACCCCGTCGTCGTCGGTCAGCACGATCCGCTCCGCGCGGAGCCGGACCAACGCGACACCGGTCCCCACGTCCAACAGGACGGGGTCCGGGAGGTCGCGGGCGATCTCGCCCGCGGTGCGGCGCTGGGCGCGCACGCCCGGCAGCTCCACACGACCCTCGACGACGACGATGCGGCGACAGCGCCCCTCGGCCGCTCCCCCGATGATCTCGTCCAGGACCTCGAGCCTCGCCCGCACCCCGCCTACGCCGATCGTGACCGCGTAGGCCGTCGGTAGCGCGACCCAGAGGTCGGCGGTCCCGGGCACCTGGTGCACCAGGCCCACCCCGGGAGGGGTCACGGCGCCCGGGCCGGAGGGAAGACCCAGGGTGGCCCGGGGGCACCGGCGCAGCGCCGAGCTCACTCGTTCCGCGGGCTCCGGGACAGGCCCCACCAGTGATCGCATGCCATCTCCTCGTCGACAGTTCCCGCACCGCTCCGACGCCTCCAGGGAAAGGCGCCGGAACGGTCCGGGGGCGGGGACGTGACTACCCGCAGCGACTAACTTAGGTAAGGCTTACCTCTTGCGCAAGGGTTTTGTACACACCGGCGGGAAAATGTTGGAGAAGACCCGAGCCGGACTCACCCGGCGAGGCGGTCCAGCTCGCTCTGCACGTCCTCGGAATCGCCACAGACCAGCGCGAACGGGATTCTCACGACCTCCCTGGGCCCGGTCGCGGAGCCGACCGAGAGATCCAGGCCGAACCTGTCGATGCCCACGATCCACGGGCGTGTGCCGGCGATCTGGCGGCCGGCGCGGAGAGCCAGCCGCGCCGCGAGTCCGCTGTCGGCTCCGAGGCGGCGCAACCACGCCTGCTCGTCGATGCCGATCGGGTCGACCGCCGCCGCCGCGAGGTCACCCCGGGGGATCGCGTACGCGCCGTCAGCACACACATAGGAGACCCCGAGCGGCTGCAGTTCGCTCAGCCTCAACGATCCGGCCTCCCCGTTCGGACCGGGCCCACCGTCGGCGGCGACCAGCCTGCGTCGCCGCGGTGCCGAGGACGCCGTAACGATCCCGGAGATGGTGACCACACCCCGCGCCACGGCGCACTCGTCGTCACACGGCGTGGCCCGGACCCCCGCGGCCGGCTCCCCACCGCGCCGGTCCCGGGCCGAGGGCCGACCGTCGACCGCGAAGGACGGTCCCGCCCCGGGCCGCCGACAGCGGCCCGTGCACACCGTGTCGACGATCTCGACCGCGGCCGAGCCTCCCACCGACGCCACGCCGGCCGACTCCCCCACTTCACGGGACATACCGCCGACGTCCACCACCAGCACGATCACGCCGTCGTCGCGGACCCTGGCGGACCTCAGCGGCCGGGTCAGGAGGCCCGAACCGACGGTGCCTGCGGCGCCGCGCGCCAGGACGGTCCGCACACGCTCGGCGATCGGCCGCTCCGTCACGTCGTCCATCCTCGTCCTCCTGGCAGGGTCGCCCGCCGGCCGGGCACCCGGCCACTGAAACGGACTCTCATCCATTTCAGCGTCGTTCACCGCCGGTTCCATACCCGTGTCCGCGCCGGATCCTCGTGAGACCGGCCACACCACCGCCCGCGTCCAGGCACCCCTGGCGGGACCGCGGATATGCGCCGCACCCCGCTCACGTGGTGGAATCGGGGGCATGGACGAGTTCAGGGAAGAGCCCTCGAAGTACATCTGGCGATGGACCGTCTGGTCCTGGGTGTGCGTGGGCATCGCCGCCCTCATCGTGATGATGGGCCTGACCGGCGGCGGTTCGCTCACCCCGTGGATCATCGGCGCGCTCGCCGTCGCGGTCGTCGGCGGCGTCGGGTTCGGGTTCGTGCCCCGGGCCTCGCTCGGCCAGACCAGGCGGCCCATGACCACCGGGGCCAAGCGGAAGGCCGCCCGAAAGGGACCCCGGAACAGCTGACGGCCGGAGGCTTCGTGCTAATCTGAACCCGCCTTCGGGCAGCATCGCCGATGTAGTTCAATGGTAGAACTTCTGCTTCCCAAGCAGACAGCGCGGGTTCGATTCCCGTCATCGGCTCAGAGATCGAGGCCCTCCCGTCACGGGAGGGCCTCGAGTCGTCTCACCGGGTGCTCAACGCGGTCAGGAGTCCGGCCCGGGCCGCCCCGGCTCGGTGCGTCCCGGCTCGGTCCGTCCCGACCCCGCCCCTGACGACCCGCCCCTGCCGTTGCCGTTGTCGCCACCGCGGCGACGCAGGAGCTGGAATCCGGGGATGCCCTGGACGGCCTCGAGACACTGCTGCGCCACCTCGAGGATCTGGTGGACCTCGGGAGCCACGGTGTCCAACGAGGCGAGCACCGGCATCACGTCGTTCTCGAGACTGTCTCCCAACGCGGGCAGATGGTCGATGAACTGCACGACCGCCTTGATCTCCTCGGAATCGACCGATTCGAGGATCTCGTCGGCGACCGGTTCCAGCAGCGCGATGGTCTTGTCCGTCCACACCAGCACCTCTGTGAGGCGGGTCGCCACCCTCCTGGCGGTCTCCGGCGAGAGTTCGGCGTCGACCAACAGGGCCTCGACAACGGGCTTGACGGGCGCCAGCGCGGACTCGGCGAAGTCGACCATCGGCACGATCCGGTCCATGAGCCCGCCCGCCGAGGTCACGAGCCCGTCCGCGGTGTCGACCGTCGAGCCGACGCGCGCCACGACCGCGTCCGCCGAGTCCACCGTCGAGTCGACCCTGAGCACCACGCTGTCCGCGACGTCCACGGTCGCACCGATACGAGCCACGATCCCGTCAGCCGAGTCAACGGTCGACCCCACCCTGCCGACGATCCCGTCGGCCGAGTCCACGGTCGACCCCACCCGGGCGACGATCGAGTCGGCGGAGGAGACCGTGCGCTCGACGTCGTCGACCACCCGGTCGGCCCGCGAGACCGTGGTCCGTACCCCGTCGACGGTCTCCGCGGCCGTCACCACGATCCCGTCGATCGACGACACGGTCCGCTCGACCTCGTCCAACAGTCGCTGGACGCGCCGCACGATGGACTCCACGTCCTCCAGGAGCGCCATCACCCGCGCGGGCAGGAGGAGGAACTCCCGCGCCATCGAGAGCTCCCACTCGACCACCCGGAACGCGCTCTGGACGAGGGACGACGGGGACGGGACCCGCTCCTGCAGTTCAGCCATGGATCGATTCTGCCCGAACATCCCACCCGGGACCTCCCGATCAGCGCACCATGGAGGAAGCGGCGGGCGGACAGACCGGACAGCGTTCCCGGAAGGGGCACGAGATGAACGCACAGCGGGTCACGACCTTCGATGATCTACGGCTCGACGACGCACCCGAGTACGGAGGGAAGTCGGCCAATCTCGGGGAGATGACGGGCGCCGGGCTCGCCGTGCCGCCCGGGTTCGCGATCGGCCAGTCGGCGTATCTGGAGGCGATGGACGCCGGCGGCGTCCGCGCGCGCCTCCACACCGATCGGGTTCCGGAGGAAGGACTCACCGAGGCCGAGCTCATGGCGAGGTCCGCGGAACTGACGCGGACCGTCGCGGACGTGGACATGCCGGTTCCTCTGCGCGAGTCGGTCCTGGAGCACTACCGCGCGCTGGGACACGACGTCCCGGTCGCGGTCCGCAGCTCCGCCCCCGCCGAGGACGCGGGCGACACGTCGTTCGCCGGCATCCACGAGTCCTACACCGACGTCGTCGGCGAAGACGCCCTGCTCGATGCAGTCCGCAAGTGCTGGTGCTCGCTGTGGTCGCCGCGAGCGATGACCTACCGGGCGGTGTCGGGTTACGACGAGGAGCCGTCCATCGCGGTGGTCGTACAGCGGATGGTCCGCTCCGACACCTCAGGGGTGGCCTTCACCGCGGACCCCCGCACCTCCCGGACCGACCGGGTGGTGATCGAAGCGGCCTTCGGCCTCGGGGAGGTCGTCGTGGGCGGAAAGGTCGAGCCCGACACCTACGTCGTCGACAAGTCCGACCTGGGCGTCCTCTCCGCCCACGTGGGCCGCAAGCTCACGCGGATCATCGCCGGCCGCACAGACGACGGACTCGTGCCCGTTCCCGAGGAGATGCAGACCACCCGCGTCCTCGACGACGAACAGGTGCGAGCCGTCGCCCGTCAGGCCATGGCGTCGGAAGCGCACTACGGCACGCCACAGGACACCGAGTTCGCATTCGAGGACGGCGAGCTGTATCTCGTCCAGACCCGCCCTATCACCACCCTCGTGGACCGGGCGCCGGACGGTGATCGGGGTGCGTCGGGTGACGGCCGGTCCGGGGGCGACGTGGAGCCGCTCGTCGAGGGACTGGGCGCCGGACCGGGCACGGCCACGGGGCGGGCCCGGGTCCTGCATGAACTCGCGGACGGCGCCGACCTCGCACCCGGCGAGATCCTGGTCGCGACGATGACCGACCCGGACTGGTTGCCGATCCTCAAACGGGCGGCCGCGATCGTCACCGACGAGGGCGGGGTCACCTGCCACGCGGCGATAGTCGGTCGCGAGCTGGGCCGTCCCGTCATCGTCGGCACCAGGTCGGCGACCACGGACATCCACGACGGGCAGACCATCACCGTCGACGGCACGGCCGGCGTCGTCTACCCGGGCACCGTCCGTCCGGCCGCCGCCGAACAGGCTCCCGCCGACGTCGGTCGGACCCCCGAGGCACGGACCCCCGAGGCACGGACGCGCGAGGCAACCGCGACCGCGGTGTACGTCAACCTCGCGACCCCCGACGCCGCCGCCCGCGTGGCCGCGATGGACGTGGACGGCGTCGGCCTGCTGCGCGCGGAGTTCCTCATCACCAGCGCACTGGAGGGCGTCCACCCGCGCACGCTCATCACCGAGGGGAGGACAGCCGACTACGTGTACCGCATGGCGTCCGGGATCGCCACGATCGCCGCGGCCTTCGACCCCCGGCCCGTGATCTACCGCGCGACCGACCTTCGCTCGAACGAGTTCCGTGGCCTGCTCGGCGGGGAGGTCGAGGCCGAGGAGCGCAACCCGATGATCGGCTACCGCGGGTGCTTCCGGTACACCAGGGAGCCGGACCTGTTCCGACTCGAGCTGGATGCGCTCGCCCGGGTGCGCGAGAAGCACCGCAACCTGCACCTGATGATCCCGTTCGTCCGCACGGCGTGGGAGCTCCGCGCCTGCCTGGACATCGTCGACGGCCACCCACTCGGGCGCGACCCGGGACTCAAGCAGTGGATCATGGCCGAGGTCCCGTCGGTCGTCCACTGGATCCCGGAGTACGCGGCGATGGGCATCGACGGCGTCTCGATCGGGTCCAACGATCTCACCCAGCTGACCCTGGGCGTGGACCGCGACTCCGAGGTGTGCGCGGAGTTGTTCGACTCCATGGACCCGGCGGTACTGGCGTCCATCGACCAGATCATCGACCGCTGCCACGAATCGGGGCTCACCGTCTCCCTGTGCGGCCAGGCGGCGTCGACCGACCCCGCGATGGCCGAGCATCTCGTGCGCCGGGGGGTGACGTCGGTGTCGGTGACACCCGACTACGCCGAGATCACCCGGCGGACCGTGGCACGCGCCGAGAAGTCGATCCTGCTCGATGCGGCCCGATCGGCGACACGCCGCTCACCTGCGAAATAAGAGCCTTTCCTCACCTTGGACGGATCGCTGACAACGCACTAACATCTGTCTTGTTACCGACGGGTAGGTTCCGGTGAGCACATGGCATCGGTGCCGACCCGCGCGGCCACCTCCATTGCCACGACACCGCACTCCGAACGGAGAAGACCGTAATGGGTCACTACAAGAGCAACGTCCGCGACCTCGAGTTCAACATGTTCGAGGTCCTGCGTATGAACGAGGCACTCGACGCCGGCGAGTTCGGCGACATGGACACCGAGACCGCCAAGGGCATCCTCTCCGAGGTCGCGACCCTGACCGAGGGCCCGGTCGCGGAGTCCTTCGCCTCCGCCGACCGCAACCCGCCGGTGTTCGACCCCGAGACCCACTCGGTCTCCATCCCGGAGGACTTTAAGAAGTCCTTCAAGGCCTGGTACGACGCCGGCTACTGGTCGATGGGACTGCCGGAGGAGCTCGGCGGGATGCCGGCCCCCCGCGCGATGGTGTGGGCCACCGGCGAGATGATGCTCGGGGCCAACCCGGCGGCGTTCATGTACGGCGCCGGCCCCGCCTTCGCCGCCGTCCTCTACGAGAACGGCACCGAGGAGCAGAAGCAGTGGGCCGCCACCTGCGTCGAGCGCGGCTGGGGAGCGACCATGGTCCTCACCGAGCCCGACGCCGGCTCCGATGTCGGTTCCGGCCGCACGAAGGCGATCAAGCAGGACGACGGGAGCTGGCACATCGAGGGCGTCAAGCGCTTCATCACCTCGGCCGACTCCGACGACATGTTCGAGAACATCTTCCACCTGGTCCTGGCGCGCCCCGAGGGCGCCGGCCCCGGCACCAAGGGCCTGTCGCTGTTCTTCGTGCCGAAGTTCCACTTCGACTTCGAGTCCGGTGAACTGGGCGAGCGCAACGGCGTGTTCGTCACCGGCGTCGAGCACAAGATGGGCCTGAAGGTCTCCACGACCTGCGAACTGACCTTCGGCGGTCACGGCGTGCCCGCCAAGGGCTGGATCGTCGGCGACGGGGAGCTCAACCTGGGCATCCGCCAGATGTTCGACGTGATCGAGCACGCGCGCATGATGGTCGGCACCAAGGCCATCTCCACCCTGTCGACCGGCTACCTCAACGCGCTCGAATTCGCCAAGGAGCGTGTCCAGGGCGGCGACATGACCGAGATGGCCGACAAGAACGCACCCCGCGTGACCATCACGCACCACCCGGACGTGCGCCGTGCACTCATCCGTCAGAAGGCGTTCGCCGAGGGTCTGCGCGCGGTGTACATGTACACGGCGGCCCACCAGGACGTCGAGACCGCCGCGCGCGTCTCGGGCGCCGACGGCGAGCTGGCCCACCGCGTCAACGACCTGCTGCTGCCGATCGTCAAGGGTGTCGGGTCCGAGCGGGCATACGAGCTGCTCACCGAGTCACTGCAGACCTTCGGCGGGTCGGGCTTCCTCCAGGATTACCCGATCGAGCAGTACATCCGCGACGCCAAGATCGACTCCCTGTACGAGGGCACCACCGCGATCCAGGCGCAGGACTTCTTCTTCCGCAAGATCGCCCGCGACCGCGGCACCGCCATCGGGCACGTGTCGGCGCAGATCAAGAAGTACATCGAGACCGAGGGGCCCGCCGAGTTGGCCAGCGAGCGCGAGGTGCTGGCGACCGCTCTCGCCGACGTCGAGGCGATGGTCGGCACCTGCTTCGACCACCTTCTCGCCTCGCAGGAGGATCCCAAGCACCTCTACACCATCGGTCTGGCCTCCGTCCGCCTGCTCATGGCGTTCGGTGACCTCATGATGGGCTGGCGTCTGCTCGTCGGCGCCGAGGTCGCGCTCGCCGCGCTGGAGGGCGCGTCGGACGCCGACACCGCCTTCTACAACGGCAAGATCGCCGCCGCCAAGTGGTTCGCGAACAACGAGCTGCCGCTCCTCACCGCCACGCGCGGGATCGTCGCCGGCCTCGGCAGCGAGCTCATGGAGCTGGACGAGGCCGCGTTCTGATGAACCGCTGAGCCGCTCCCCGCGATCCCCGGGGGGTGTGCGTCTTGTTGGGTCCCGACACGACGCACACCCCCCGGGGATCCGTGCATTTCGGGCGCGCACCTCGCGCAGGGGCGGGCGGTCAGTTGCCGGGCAGGACCGGGATCCGGAACTCCGGCAGACCCGGGATCCGTATCGCGTCGTCCGGCACCGGCGGCGGCGCGACCGGGCCGGGCGGCTCGGCGGTGGGTGACGGGCTCTCGACCCGACACTCGACGCGGACGCGGGGCGCATACGTCGAGGACACGGTGTCGGTGCTGACCGTCTCCTCGCCCCGCTGGACCACTCGGGTGACCCGGGCCGTGTACCCGTCGGCGCCCGGGTCCGGGGTGCACCCGGGGCTGGTGAGGACACGGGTCTCGGCGCGGCGGAGGTCGGCCCGCGGCGCGGTCGAGATGCGAACCGTGTACTCGCGGGTCCCCCACAGCCGGACGGTGACCGCGCTGCCGCTACCCGAGGCGTCGATCACCAGGCCCGTGCCCTGAGCGTTGCGAAAGCCCACGTCCTCGGACGCGGTGGCGTCGCGACCGGCGGGGAACTGCGCCCCGTCGACACCTCGGCCGGTCCGGACCAGCCCCTGCGCCCCGGACTCGAACGCGGCGTTGAAGAGCGCGGTGGCCACGGCGTCGGCGGACACGTCTCCCGAGACGACCCCGGTGACATCGGACATGGAGAAGGTCTCGCCGGCGGGGATGAACTGCCCGGCGAGCGAGGCGATCATCGACTGCGCCCGTCCACTGGCGCCCACCGCGACGGTGAACTCACCGACGGGCTCGCGGATCCCGGCCCTCTCGGCCTCCTCGGTGGTGACCTCCGGCTCCCGACCCACGTAGGCCACCGGCAGCACGCGCGGCCCCTGCACATCGGTGAGCTGCCCCGGGAGCGCCCCGAGGAGCGGACCCCACGAGACGGTGCGCCCCTGGACTGCGGGGACGACCGAGGCGGTCGATCCGCTGAAGGAGAACGAGGCGTTCCTCCCCTCCTGCTCGGTCTCCTCCATCAGCGGCTCCAGGATCCCCTTTGCCGCATCCGCGTCGAACCGGGGCTCCAGCACGGCCCCGTTGCGCACGAACGTGAGGTACTCGCCGATCCGGTCCCGCGGGAACAGGACGGGCACGGCGTGCGGGTCGTCGGCGTCGACCATCTCGAGCTCCCGCTCGGCGGGGACCGCCCGGTCCCTCCCCGGGGGCGGCGGCGGGGCCGGCAACCGTGTCGTGATGGTGGTGACGGGCGGCTCCGTTCCGTCCTCGCGCATCCGCGAGGCCAACAACGTCAGGTCGCGCCCGGCGGCGGGCTCGGCCACGTCGCGGATGAGCGCACGCACCTCGTCCGCCTGCGTCTCGGTGGGGGTGTAGTCGACGACGAGGTCGACCCCGTCGTCGTCGAGCCAGTGGGCGAGCACGGCATCGCGCGAGCTCTCGATCCGCAGCCGCTGACCGTCCAACGGGATGGCGGAGCGGACCTCGTCGCGGTCGAACCAGATGGCGCCCTCCCGCGGTTCGAAGTCCGCCTGCAGGGCGAGCTTCTCCAGGAAGTCGGTCAGTCGTGCGTCGGGGATCACGCTGGCGATGCCCACCTCGGTGGACCACACCAGGCTGATGAGGCGCGTGAGGGGGTTGAGGGGTTGCTCTCCCGCCCGGTCCAGGGTGCCCTGCCAGTCCACGGACAACCCGACCGACCGCGGATCGAGGGTGGTCGACACGACGCCGGCCCGGAGATCGACCTCCTCGTCGACCCGTGGACCCAACTCACGGATGAGGAGCTGCTCGGCGTCATCCGTCCGCATCCCGCCCACCTGGATCCCGGCCACCTCCGCCCCGCGCGGAACCCGGCCGATGCTGTGGACGAGGTCGAATCCGTAGAGCACCGCCAGGCCCATGAAGACGCCGACTCCGGTGTGGATCCACCTCGACCGCACGCGGTAGCGACGCCGGTCGGCGGCCGCGGGATGCGGGCCCTCGCCCTCGAGTACGACGGGCCGGGCGGGGCCGGCGTCACCGGTGGTGGTGGATTCGTCCACTGGTTCTCGCCTCCTCACGAGCGGGGACTCTCGACCCGGCGGGGCGCCGACCGGGGATGTCCCACCCGAACCACTGTGGCGTCCACTATGACGGACCGGTACCGATGAGTGCAGCCCCCGCGCCGTACGCGGGGGCTGCACTCAGGAGAACCAGCCGGGTGCCGACGCCGGACTCGCCGTGTCGGCGACGAGGTCAGCGTTCGACGATCGCCGTGACGCCCTGACCACCCGCGGCGCAGACGGAGATGAGCGCCCGGCCGGAGCCCTTCTGCTCGAGCAGCTTGGCCGCGGCGGCCAGGATGCGGCCGCCGGTGGCGGCGAACGGGTGACCGGCCGCCAGCGACGAGCCGTTGACGTTGAGCTTGGAGCGGTCGATCGACCCGAGCGCCGAGTCCAGGCCCAGGCGCTCGGTGCAGTACTCCTCGGACTCCCAGGCCGCGAGCGTGGCCAGGACCTGCGAAGCGAAGGCCTCATGGATCTCGTAGTAGTCGAAATCCTGCAGGGTCAGGCCGTTGCGCTCGAGCAGACGCGGGACGGCGTAGGTGGGGGCCATGAGCAGCCCGTCCGGGGTGCGGCCGTCGTGACCGTGGATGAAGTCGACCGCCGCGGTCTCGGAGTCCACCAGGTAGGCACGGACCGGGAGCTTGTTCTCCTCCGCCCAGGCCTCGCTCGCCAGCAGGACCGCCGAGGCGCCGTCGGTGAGCGGCGTGGAGTTGCCGGCCGTCATGGTGGCCTCGGTGCCGTGGGCCTCGGCGTCACGCTTGCCGAACACCGGCTTGAGCTTCGCGAGCTTCTCCTCGGACGAGTCGGGACGCATGTTGTCGTCGCGCGGCACGCCGAGGAACGGGGTGACCAGGTCGTCCTGGAAGCCGGACTCGTAGGAGGCGGCGAGATTGTGGTGGCTCGCCGCGGCGAGTGCGTCCTGGTCCTCGCGGCTCACGCCGAGCTCGCGGGCGGTGATGGCCGCGTGCTCGCCCATCGACAGGCCGGTGCGGGGCTCGGCGTTCTGCGGCTGCTCGGGGACCAGCGACTGCGGACGGATGTCGCCGAGGAGCTTGACCCGGTCGATCGCGCTCTTGGCCGACGCGACCTTGATGAGGATCTTGCGCAGGTCGTCGTTGACGGCCAGCGGGGCGTCGGAGGTGGTGTCGGTGCCGCCCGCGATACCGGCGTCGATGCGACCGACCGCGATCGCGTCGGCCACCTGGATGGCCGAGGCCAGGCCGGTGCCGCACGCCTGCTGCACGTCGTAGGCCGGGCTGGACGAGTCGAGCACCGAACCGATGACCGACTCGCGGGTGAGGTTGAAGTCACGGGCGTGCTTGAGGACGGCCCCCGCGGCGACCATCCCGACGCGCTTACCCTGGAGGTTGTAGCGGCTCGCGAGGCCGTCGATCGCCGCGGTGAGCATGTCCTGGTTCGAGGCGTCCGCGTACTTGCCGTTCGATCGGGCGAAGGGGATTCGGTTGCCGCCGACGATGGCGACCTTGCGGGGGCTGGTGGTCACGTGTGTCACTCCCGTTTCATCTCGGTATCCGGTGGCCCGTAGCGCGGCCCGACGAGTATTGTTACTCAGCGGTAAGTTACTTGTCGACCCGTACGACCGCACCTCTTCAGGAGATGATCGCCATGGCACAGGGCAACCTCGACCTCTACTCGCAGTTCGTGACCTCGGCCCCCGGGTCGTTCATCGCCGGCAAGGTCGGCCTCCCGCAGCCCGAGCAGCTCCGCCGCTACGAGGCCGGGCAGCCGGCCCTCCACGGCCCGGTCCTGGTCGGGGGCGAAGGCCGCCTCGTCGAGCCGGTCCGCGCGATCCTCGAGTCGGATTACGAGCTGGCCGGCGCGGACGCCGAGGGCAAGTTCGCCGGCCTGGTCTTCGACGCCACCGGCATCCGCCGCACCGAGGACCTCAAGGCCCTGTTCGACTTCTTCAACCCCGTCGTCCGCCGCGTCGCCGCCAGCGGCCGCGTCGTGGTCCTGGGCACCACCCCGGAGGAGACCGGGTCGGTGGAGGAGCGCATCGCCCAGCGCGCGCTCGAGGGCTTCACCCGCTCGCTCGGCAAGGAGATGAAGCGGGGCACCACCGTCCAGCTGGTCTACGTCTCCGCCGACGCCGACACCGGCGCGTCGGGCCTCGAGTCCACCCTGCGCTTCATCCTCTCCGGCAAGTCCGCCTACGTCGACGCCCAGGTGTTCCGCGTGGGCGCCGGCGCGGCGACCGCCCCCGGGTCCTGGGACCGCCCCCTCGAGGGCAAGGTCGCCGTGGTCACGGGCGCGGCCCGGGGCATCGGTGCGGAGATCGCCGCCGTGCTCTCCCGCGACGGGGCGCACGTGATCTGCTGTGACGTCCCCGCCGCCGGCGAGTCCCTCTCCGCGACCGCCAACAAGGTGGGCGGCACCTCTCTGCCGCTCGACGTGACCGCCGCCGACGCCGCCGAGGTCCTGGCCAAGCACGTCCAGGAGCGTCACGAGGGCGTCGTGGACATCCTCGTCCACAACGCCGGCATCACCCGGGACAAGACCCTGGCCGGCATGGACGCCGCCCGCTGGGACTCGGTCATGGCGGTCAACCTCGTCGCGCCGGAGCGGATCACCGCCGAGCTCGCGGAGAAGGGCGTCCTCACCGAGGGCGGCCGCGTCGTGGGCGTCTCCTCGATGGCCGGGATCGCCGGCAACCGCGGCCAGACCAACTACGCCGCCTCCAAGGCCGGCGTGATCGGGTTCGTCGACGGCGCCTCCGCCGAGCTGGCGTCCAAGAAGATCACCGTCAACGCCGTGGCCCCCGGCTTCATCGAGACCCAGATGACCGCGGCCATCCCGTTCGCCACCCGCGAGGCCGGACGCCGCATGAACTCCATGCAGCAGGGCGGTCTGCCCGTCGACGTGGCCGAGACGATCGCCTACTTCGCCAGCCCCGCCTCGTCCGCGGTCACCGACAACGTGATCCGCGTGTGTGGCCAGTCCCTCCTGGGCGCGTGATCGAGGTGGACAACACGTCGTCGGGCAACACCGTGGAGTACACCCGCCTCCCCGCCATCCCCAACCTGCTCGCCCAGTACGGCAAGGCCGCCGTCGGCTCGGCCCCCGTGGTGGGCGGCAAGCGCGACGGGAAGTCGATGCCGGAGAAAGGCGTCGAGGTGGAGGGCGTCCGCGTGGACACCGCCAACCTCGCCGCCTATGCGCGGGTCTGCGACCTGCGGTTCGGTGACGCCCTGCCGCTCACCTACCCGTTCACGCTGGCCTTCCCCCTGAGCATGCAGCTCATGCTCGACCCGGCCTACCCCGTGCCGGCCATGGGTTCGGTGCACCTGACAAACGAGATCGAGTCCCACCGCCCGCTGCGGGTCGGCGACGAATTGTCGATCCGCGCGCGGGCCGAGAACCTGCGCGAGCACCCCGCCGGGTTGCTGCTCGACATCGTCACCGAGATCCGCAACGGTGGCCACGACGAGCCGGCCTGGGTCCAGAGGTCCGGCCTGCTCTCCAAGCGCAGGACGTCCCTCACTCCGCCCAAGGACTCGCCGCGCCCGCCGAAGCCCGAACCGCCCACGGCCGCGGAGATCGGTGATCCCACCGTGGTCAGGTCGGTGTCCGAGTCTCTGATCGCCGAGTACGCGTCGGTGTCCGGGGACCGCAACCCCATCCACGTGTCCAAGGTGGGCGCCAAGGCCTTCGGGTTCCCGAATGTCATCGCGCACGGGATGTGGACGGCAGCGACCCTGCTCAGCGTGGTCGAAGGGGCGATCCCCGAGCGGGCACGCTACTCGGTGGAGTTCGGCAAGCCCGTGATCCTGCCGGCGAAACTGGGCATCTACGCCCGGCGCGGTGCCGGGGCCGGCGATCCGGCCTGGTCGCTGCAGGTGCGCAACCCGCGCAAGCTCGGAACCGTGCACGCGACGGCCACCATCGAGGAACTCTGATCGCACGACACCGACCCCGGTCATCCGCCCCCGTCGCGGGCGGGTGACCGGGGTTCCTCGTCGGTCCGGTTCCGCTCCACCGCGATTGGGCATATGTTCTGAGTCACACCGATTCTCGATCGCAGGGAGACCACCGTGCCCATCTCGCCCCCCACGTCCGCCGACCGATCCGGGCCGAGCGCCCGGACCCGGCTGAGGTCCCGATCCGTGGTCGGCATCGTCGCCGCGGCAGCGCTCGCCCTCACCCTGCCCGCCACAGCCGTGGCCCAGTTCGGATCCCTCGGTGGCGGATCGGTCGACACGGGTTCGGTACCGCCGGGCGTCCTGTTCCCCCCTGCGGTCGGCGTCGGCGCGGGCGAGGGCGTCGAGGTGGTCGCGGGCCCGGCGGTCCGCGCCACGACGGTGATGGACCGACTCAACGTCCCGTGGGACGTGGTCCGTACCCCGGACGGCACCATCCTCACCGGGGAGCGCGGCGGCCGCGTGGTGGCCCAGCCCGCCGGCGGTCAGCGTCGGGACGTCGCGATCGACCTGCCCGGTCTTGTCCGGCAGTCCGAGAGTGGCCTGATGGGCATGGCCGTGGACGCCGGATTCGCGCAGAACCGCGAGATCCACGTGTGTTACTCCCAGAACGCGGGCGGGACGCGCGACAACCGCGTCACCACCTTCCGGGCCGCCGACAACTGGTCGGCGCTGACCAGGGTCCGCGACGTCGTGACCGGGATCCCCCTGGGCGCCGAGGGCATCCACAGCGGCTGCCGTCTGCAGGTCGCCGCCGACGGGTCGATCTACATCGGCACCGGCGACACGTTCAACGCGACCGGCCCGCAGGACCCCGCCTCGTTCGCCGGCAAGATCCTGCACGTCAATCCGGACGGCACCCCGGCCACCGGCAACTCCCCGATCCTCACCCTCGGTCACCGTAACGTCCAGGGCCTGGCCATCCAGCCCGGCACCGGCCGTGTCTACTCCGCCGAGCACGGCCCGGACGTCGACGACGAGGTGAACCTCCTCGCCCCCGGCGCCAACTACGGCTGGGATCCCAACGTCAACGGCCAGTACAACCAGAACGTCCCGATGACGGACACCACGCGCCACCCGGGCGCGGTCGGAGCGGTCTGGGCCTCGGGCCGTCCGACCCTGGCGAGCGCGGACATCGAGTTCCTGCGGGGCTCCGCGTGGGGCGAGTGGGAGGGCGCGTTGGCCATGGCCAACCTCAAGACCCAGAAGTTGGTCCTGCTGCGCCTGTCGGAGGACGGACGGTCGGTCCGCGACGCCGCGGTCCTGCTGGAAGGTGACTTCGGACGACTCCGCTCACTGACGCCCGAGCCGGACGGTTCGCTGCTGGTGACCACCTCCAACGCGAACAACCGGGACGTGGTCTTCCGCGTCAGCCCGGCCGGGCGCTAACCTGCCCCAGGCAGCGCGTCCTGCAGCTCTGCCCCTCGGCGCGCCCGGGCGTCAGAGCTCCAGGACCCGCCGGGCGGCGTCGGCCAACGCGACCGCGTAGCCGGCGCCGTGGCCGGCCGAGTGGGTGGCCAGCGGGTGCATCTGATGTAGCGGCACCCGCTGGCGCCACCCCGGCCTCAGCGGGTGCCGCTCCTGGTAACCGCCGAGGATCTCGTCCAGGAACGGGGCCCCGAACAGCGCGAGCATGGCCAGGTCGGTCTCGCGATGACCGCCGTGGGCGGCCGGGTCGATGAGTACGGCGTCCACGGACTCGGCTCCGTCGGAATCGACCTCGCCGACCCCGGTCGCCGCGGGAGCGGGCGCCCACAGCACGTTCCCCGTCCACAGGTCGCCGTGGAGGCGGGCGGGGTCGTCGCCGGGGTCGTCCAGCTCGCCGGCCGCGATCCGGTCGCAGGCGCGCTCGACGACCGCGTGGTCGTCGCCACTCAGCACCCCCATGTCCACCGCGATCGCGACGAACGAGCGCACACGCTGCTCGGAGTAGAACTGACCCCACGACCGGGTGGGGCGGCACTCCTGGGGGCGGTTGCCGATGAAGCACCGGCCCGCCCAGCCGTCGGCGGGTGCGCCCCAGGCGGCGGCCCCGGCGTCGTGCATCACCGCCAGTCTCCGCCCGAACCGACGAGCCGCCTCCGCAGTGGCGCGATCGGCGGGAACGGGCTCGAGGGCGATCTCGTCGTCGTCGACCCCCAGGACCTCCACCACCCGGGGCCCGCCGGGCGCCGCGGCGAGCCAGGCCAGGCCGGCTGCCTCGTGGCGGTAGAAGTCGGGCCCGTGGCGCGACCCCCTCTTGACGAACGGTCCGGCCCCTCGTGTCTCGCTCATGCGCGCACCTCCCGGGCCCGCGAGGCCCGCTCGCGACCGAGCAGCCGCCCGGCCAGTAGGACGATCAGCACGCCTCCGAGTAACACCGGAGCGAGGGTCCAGCGCATCCCGGCGTGCTCGGCGATCAGTCCGACCATCGGTGGGGCGGTCAGGAATCCGAGGCGCATGACCCAGTTGAGCACGGCCAGACCCGTGCCCGGGGTCAGACCCGGGACCGAGTCGGCCCCCACCATCGCACCCGGGATCACGGTGGCGATGCCCCACCCGGCCAGCGCTAAGCCGGCGAGCACCACCGGCAGGAGCGCGGGGCCGTCGAGGGCGAACGACGCGGCCAGCGCTGCACCCGAGCCCGCCACCACGCACACCCCGCCCATCCGGCCCACGTGTGCGGCTCCGAACCCGTCGACCAGACGGTCGCCGGCGAGCCGCCCGATCAGCTGAGCGCCCTGCACGGCGATGAACCCGAGCCCGGCCACCCCGGCGCCAACCGCCGCGACGTCCCGGAGGTAGAGCGCCGACCACGTCTGCGCGAAATCCTCGACCACCGCCGCGCACGAGGCGAGGAGCCCGAACGCGACCAGCAGCAGCAGCGTCCGGCCGCCCGGGATCCGGCGCTGTCGAATAGGGTGCTGTGGAATCGGACGCTGTCGAATCCGGCGCTCTGCGGACGAACCCGCCGTGCCCAGCCGCAGGGGGTGCGCGGCCAGGGCGGCGACCGCACAGACGACACCGGCCGCGCTCATCTGGACCACGACCGACGCCCCGATCCCGGCGGCGAACGACCCCCCGGCCGCACCGAGGACCGCCCCGAGCGACCAGACGGCGTGGAAGCGGTTGATCAGGGACCGACCGTGCCGCAGCTGGACGCGGATGCCGTGGGCGTTCATGGCCACGTCGGTGACGGCATCGCACACGCCGAACACCAACAACAGACCGGCGAACACCCCCACGACCGGGGAGAGCGCGAGCAGCGCCGCGACGAGCGAGGTCATCACCATCGCGGCCACCGCCACCGACCCGTCCGAACGCCGACGCATCAGTGCGGGGGCGAGCAGTCCCCCCACCAGGGCGCCGGCCGGGAAGCACGCCATCGCCAGACCGAAGCCGGCCGGGCCCAGGCCCAGCGCGAACTTGAGGTCCGGCAGGCGGGGGACGATGGCTCCGAAGATCGCGCCGTTGGCGACGAAGAGCAGAACCGTGGCGGCCACCGGCCCCCGCAGTCCGGTCCCGCGTCCGCCCGGGCCCACCGCCCCTCCCGTCGCGATCACGACCGTCAGACTACGTCGTGCACCCACGCCGGTAGCGTTGACGGCGGTAACGGTCGGACGGGTGGTGGGAGCGCGACATGTACGGGGTGACGGCAGGGATCGAGGCCACGGACGAGAGCCGTCACGTGGTGTGCCGCGTGCCGCTGCCGGTGCCCCCGCAGGTGGTGTGGGACGCGGTCTCGACCGGCGAGGGCATCTCCTCGTGGTTCGTGCCGTGCGCTCTGGAGCCGCAGGTGGGAGGCCGGATCGTGCAGTTCGCCGACCCCGGCGCCCCCGATCCCACGACCGGTCCGGAGGCCGCCGCCGAGGCGATGCTCACCGCCACCGTCGGCGAGATCACGGTCTTCTCGCCCCCCTCCGGCACCGCGCCGGGGGAGTTCACCTTCGAGGAACGTGACTGGATGGGCGAGGGGATCCCGGTGCCCCCGTGGACGACCTCCTGTGAGGTCGCCGACGACGGCGAGGGGGGCACGGTGCTGACCCTGCGGTCCGGGTTCGCCTCCGGCGGGCAACTCGCGGAGGAGTCGGTCGACGGCAGTGTGAGCGGCTGGGCCCAGTCGCTGACCGTGCTGGCGCACCGGCTCACCCACCGGCCCGCGGACGGCGTGGTGACCGTCCACGCGGCCACCGATCCCGTCGCGTCGTCGGTGCCGGGGTTGTGGTCGCGCGTGCTCGGCCGGCTCGTGGCCCCCGCGGCCGGGGCCGGTGCGGTCGCCAGGTCCGGCGAGGTCGCCCGGGCCGGCGAGGTCGGGGGAATCGTGGCGACGGAGTCGGAGGCCTCCGCGTTGATCGTCCTCTCCGCGCCCGTCGACGGCGTGATCGAGCTCTACGTCTTCCCGGCCGGGGACACGCCCGAGGACGCGACGAGCAGCGCCGCCGTCGCCGTCCGCGCGTACGAGTACGTGGACGTCCCGGGCGGGTCGGGCGCACCGCTCGGTGCCGCCGCGGTCGACGGCGTGGAGCCCACCTGGGACTCCGAGCGCTGGCGCGGATGGCTCGAGGGCCTGGTCACGGACTGACCAGGGGGTGGCGGCCGATCGTCGACGAAACATCGACGTCGGGTGCGACGATGTCCACCGAGACAGCAGTACTGTGTCGGGGAGCACCAGCCGTGCGCCGATCACGAACCGCACGAACAGCACACCGACGAGGAGCACCATCTGCAATGGCGGATTCCAACGACACCGTGACCATCGCGACCAGCGAGGGCGCGCCCGGCACGACCCTCCTGGGCATCGGCGCCTACCGTCCACGTCGCGTGGTGAGCAACGAGGAGATCTGCGAGACGATCGACTCGAGCTCGGAGTGGATCTACGAGCGGTCGGGAATCCTCAACCGTCGTGTCGCGGGACCGGACGAGAGCATCGTCTCCATGTCCAGCGAGGCCGCGAAGAAGGCCCTGGCCTCGTCCGGAATCGATCCCGAGCTCATCGACGCGGTGATCGTGTGCACCTCCACCAACTGGACCCAGGTCCCGCACGCGGCCCCGCAGGTGGCCACCGACCTCGGGCGGAACGGGATCGCTGCGTTCGACCTCACCGCCGGCTGCGCCGGGTTCGGCTACGGCCTCGCCGTGGCCACCACCATGATCCGGGGCGGCGGCGCCCGGTACGTCGTGGTGGTGGGCGTGGAGAAGATGACCGACGGCATCGACTTCTCCGACCGCAACACGGCTTTCATCTTCGGTGACGGTGCCGGCGCAGTGGTGGTGGGCCCCTCGGAGGTCAACGACGTCAGCCCGGTGATCTGGGGGTCCGACGGAGCGCAGGGCAGCGCCATCCGCCAGACCAAGGACTTCAAGCAGTACGTCGACGAGGTCGACGCCTCCGCCGCCGCCGCGCGCGAGGAGGCCGTGCTCCAGCCCTACCTGGTCATGGACGGGTCCAAGGTCTTCCGCTGGGCCGCGGTCCAGGTGTCCAAGGTGTGTGCACAGACGTTGGAGGCGGCGGGGGTGACGGCCGAGCAGATCCAGGCGTTCATCCCCCACCAGGCCAACGGCCGCATCAACTCGGCCATGGCCAAGCACCTCGGGCTGCCGGACTCGGTGGCGATCGCCAACGACATCGAGCAGACCGGTAACACCTCGGCCGCCTCCATCCCGTTGGCCATGGAGGCCATGCTCCGCGACGGAGAGGCCGAGCCGGGTCAGATCGCGTTGTGCATCGGCTTCGGGGCGGGACTGTCCTACGCCGGCCAGGTCGTGCGGCTGCCCGCGGCGCCGCCCGTCGACTGACGGCACACGCCCGTCGACTGACGCTCCACGGCCCCGGCCCGGCGGAACCGGGGCTGTGTTCCCTTCTCATGGACAGGTGTTCATGAGAGAGTGATCCCATGCACACCTCACGCCTCCGTCGCAGCGCGGGGCCGGCGTTCGCCGGCGCCGTGGTGGCCTGCGCCTCGGCCCTCCTGGCCTCTCTCGTCTCCCCTGCCGTGGCCGCGTCGACCCCGGCGATTCCCGTCGCGCTGCCGCCCACCGGCTCCACGATCGAGCAGGCCGGCGGATCAGCCCAGACGCTGGGCCACAACGTCGCGGGTCAGCTCAGCGGCGCCGGCCTCGGCCCGTCCGTCTACGCCGGGACCGGCGGGGGTCCGGCGCGCTACGTGGCGCTGGGTGACTCGTATGCCGCGGTCGGCAGGGTTGCGCCGGGGTCCTGGGGCGCCGGCCCCGTGGCGTGCGTGCGCACCGACGACGCCTACCCCACGGTCGTGGCCCGCGAGCTCGGTGTGGGGACGTTCATCAACGCCAGCTGCGGCGGGGCCACCGCGGACGACCTCTGGGAGCCGGCGCGTCACGGGGCGCCGCCCCAGCTCGACGCGCTGGACGCGCAGACCGACCTGGTCACCCTGACCATCGGCGGCAACGACGTGGGGTTCGCCGCGGTGATCGTGGCCTGTGCCCTCCGACCCAACACCGCCCCCGAACTCCTGCCCGTCGTGGAATCGATCACCTCGGGGCTCGCCCAGGGATTCGACGCCACCGCCGGGTGCTCCGATGTGATCGACCGCCAGGCCACCCGCGCCCTCGAGGAGCTCGACACGCGGATGGACTCGGTGTACGCCGAGATCGCCCGGCGCTCACCCGCCGCCCGCGTGGTAACCGTGGGGTACCTCTCCGCGGTCCCGGACGACCAGACCCTGCTCTCCTCCCCCGACTGCGCGCCGTTCATCGAGATCTCCGACGCCGAACGGGACAAGGTCCGCGGGTTTCAGCAGGGCATCAACCGGGTGGTTCGCGACGCGGCCCTGCGGAACGGCGCGACCGTCGTGATCCCCGACGAGCCCGGTCACTCGATGTGCACGCCCCCGGACACCCGCTGGGTCGACTTCACCGGCCTGCAGACCGCGTCCGTGCCCGTCCACCCCACGTCCGCCGGGCACGCACACGTGGCCGGTCGCGTGGTGTCCGCGCTCTCGGGATAGCGACGACGCCGGCCGGTGAGAGCAGGACGCGGGGTAGAAGTTGCTTAGTTGTCAACGACGCGGTCGACGCCGCCGCCCCCGGCGATGAACACCAGCGTGAGCCGATGCTCGCGCGAGGGTTCATCGCCGGGGGCGGC
>NZ_KB714661.1:0-3679 GCF_000349585.1 Dietzia sp. UCD-THP | reverse complement strand
GCGAGCATCGGCTCACGCTGGTGTTCATCGCCGGGGGCGGCTGCGTCTCACCTCACCCCTCGAACAACCCCTGACCGACGTACCCGCCCTCCGGTGCGCCGGGCGGGAGGGCGAACACGGCCGACCCGATCGGGACGGTCCATGTGTTGAGCGCGTCCTGCTCGGCGAGCCGCTGCTGAACTGGGATGTAGGTGCGTACCGGGTCGGCCTGGTACGCGGTGAAGATCAGACCGCTGTTGCTGATCTTCCCCGGTTCCGGCGGGTCGTCGAAGTTGTACGGCCGCCGGAGCATGGCCTCACCGCGGTGACGTTGCCGGGCCCGGGCCATGTGTGACTCGGGCGGGATAACCGGCAGGCCGACCTCGTCGACGGCGTCGAAGTCGGCGGGGTCGTGCTCCTGGGTCCCGGTGAGCGGCGCACCGGTGTCGATCCGCCGGCCCATGGTCAGCTCGCGAGAGGTGCGGTCGATCTCCTCCCACGTGTCCATGGTCATGCGGATGCGGCGCAGGACGAGCGAGGACCCTCCGCGCATCCACCGCTGGACCTGCCCGTCCGCGGACCTGCCGTCGGAGAACACGACCTGGTCGTAGTCCACGTCGTCGGGCCTCGGGTTCTCGGTCCCGTCGATCTGCCCGAACAGGTTCCGCTGTGTGCGACCGGTCGGGTCGGTACCCACGGCCTTGCGGAACCCGCGCTGGGCCCACTTCTGCTCGGCCACGCCGCGCACGCCGGAGGCGAGGGTCCGGGCCGCGTGGGAGACGACAAGGGGGTCGTCGGCACAGATCTGGAGCAGCAGATCCCCTCCTGACCAGCGGTCCTCCAGCTGATCGATCTGCGGGAACGCCGGCAGCGGCCGCAACCACGCCGGCCGCCGCTCGGGCATGCGCAACGCGTCGAACAGCCCGGGCCCGAGTCCGATCGTGACCGTCAGCCTAGCCGGGTCCCGGGCCAGTTCGGGCTGGAGATCGGCCAGACCGCCGCGACCCGAGGTGAGCCGGGCGGCGTCCTGCGACCAGGCCCGCAGGACACCCTGGACCTCGGCGCGGGTGGCCCCCGTCGCGAGGTCGAACCCGACGAAGGCCCCGTGGGCCTGCGGAGGTGTGGTGATGCCGGCCTGGTGGGGCCCGTGGAAGGGCTCGGTGGCGGCGCCCACGACCTGTGAGTCCGCGACGGTCCTCCAGTCGGGTGCGGCCCCGTCGTCGTCCAGGACGCCCCGCCCCGCGTACCCGGCGGCACCCCCGACCAACCCGCCACCCACCACGGCACCGCCCACCACGGCTCCCGCGCCGCGGGTGAGGACCGACCGCCGCGAGAGCGAGCGGGGGGCCCGGTCAGCCATCGTGGTTCATGCCCCCGTGGTCCATGCCGCCGTGGTCTCCGCCGACGTACTCCTCCTCGCCGCCGCGGAAATCGCGCGCGGAGACGGTGACATCCTGCTCGACGTCCCCCTCCTGGTCGCCGCCGTCGAACCGCAGCGTCAGGGTGATCTGCTGACCGGTGGTGATGGGCTGGTCCAGGTCCATCAGCATGATGTGGTTCCCGCCGGGCTCGAGGACCAGCTCGCCACCGGCCGGGATGACGAAGCCGTCCTCCTTCTCCTGCATCATCATCCCGCTGCCGCCGGGGACGGTCTCGTGGAGCTCGGTGCGACCGCCGAGCCGGCTGGAGACTCCGGTCAGGTGGAGGTCGTCGTCCCCGGTGTTGCGGAGGGTGCCGAAGACCCCGGACATGTCGGTGTCCGTGGCCTTGACCCAGCCGTCGTCCAGTGTCACGACCCCGGCGCCCTCGGCGCTGGCCGTCTGGTCGGACGCGACGGAGGTCTGGGCGGGGTCGTCGGAAGGCCGGTCTGGGTCGTCGGAGGCGCAGGCCGCCGTGCTCAGTGCGAGGGTCAGTGCGGTGGCCGCGGCAACAACGGCACGGGTGTAAGTGCGAGTACGCATGGGTGGTTCAGTCCTTGAGGTGGTGTGTGAGGCCGCCCGGCGGCGAGAACGCGCACCGGTGCGGGTGATGGCGTCACACAGCCACCGGCGGTGCCCGGGTGCCACCGCGGTTCACGAGGAACCGGTGGAGCGGGGTGTCAGCGTTGTAGGCGGAGACGAGCGGGGCGACGACGACGAGGTGGGCGGCCACCCGGAGCGGCGTCACCCTGGCCGCAACCCAGGCCAGCGTCCCGGACAGGATCGCCACGAGGGCGAGCGTCACGGCGATGGCAGCTACGTGAGCGCCGAGCATCCCCGGGGTCAGCAGCGCCGCCGGACCGAGGGAGAGACCGGTTCCCGCCCCGTCCATCGCGGCGCGGACGAGGGTGGCGTCGGTCATGTGGTGGCCGAGAGCCGCGTGTGAGGCGCCCGGGCTGCCCGAGTGGGTGTGCCCGGAGGCCAGGAGGAGGTGCACGACCCCTTGCCCCGCGATCAGACCGGCCGCGGTGACCGGGATCGGGGACCGCTGCCGGGCGGCGGCAGCGGTGGCCGCCCCCACCCCCGCGCTCGCTGCGGCGATCAGCAGGATCTGCCCGGGGCTCGGCGCCACCGCGCCCGTGCCGGCGGCCAGACCGTGAGCCGCGATGCCGAACACCGCGCTGACCAACGCCACCACCATGCCGACAGCCGCGGTCACCACGGGTGGGACCTCGGTTCGCACTCGGTCGGCGGGCACGATCCGATTCTAATGGGACCCCGTGGCCCGGCTGGACTCGGTGGCCGGGCTGGACTCGGTAGCGAGCTCGATTCGCGCGCGCTCCTCGTCCGCCAGTCCCGCCTCGAGCCGGGCGAGCATGTGGGGGCGCATCTCGGGCAGGTCATCGACCGCGAACCAGCGGACGTCGGTGTTCTCGCCGTCGGCGGGGTGCGGGGCACCGTCGAGGTAGGTACAGGCGAAGGTGTGGTCGAGGTACTGCGCGCGGTCACCGTTGGCGTAAGTGACCATCCGCGAGACGCCGATGGAGGCGACGCGGTCCACGCGGATGCGGACGTCGGCCTCTTCCCGTGCCTCCCGGACGGCGGTCTCGGCTGGATGCTCGCCCGGGTCGACGATCCCGGTCACCGGGGTCCACCAGCCGTTGTCGGCCCGTCGTACGAGCAGCACGCGCGCGCCGTGGGGGTCCCGGATCACCGCGGTGGCGCCGGCCAGCCAGAGGGGCGCGGTACCCACGTGGCGGCGGAGTTCCAGGACGAAATCGGGGACGGACATGGCTCTGAGAATATCCAGGTCCGGAAAATGCAGCGATCCCCGCCGACCGTGTGGTCGGCGGGGATCGGTGGTGTACTACCCGGACGCTGACTCGGTCAGCGTCGAGGGGTCAGAACTTCAGTTCTGCTCCTCGACGGGCTCGCACTCCTGGCGCTCCATGGAGCCGTTGTCCTTGAGGAACTCGATGGCCTCCGGCGGGAGGTTGCAGACGAGTCCGACGTTGACGCGCGGGAGCGGCGGCAGGGTGACGCCACCGGAGACGGCGAGGCCGATGCCGATGCCGGCAGCAGCGAGCGAGCCCAGGGCGAGGAGGGTCGCGGGGTCGGACGAGCCGGCGCCACCGTTAGCGGAACCGGTGATGATCGTCTCTGAACCCTCGAACGTCGAGCCGAGGTCCGAGGATCCGAGCTCCGAGGAACCGGCCGTGATCGCGGCCAGGATGCCCTCGAGCGAGCCACCGTCGAGCGAACCGGTCAGGTCCGAAAGCGAC
>NZ_AOSR01000066.1:0-47013 GCF_000349585.1 Dietzia sp. UCD-THP | reverse complement strand
CGAAGCACGTCCCTAACAGCCGGAGCCGACCCTCGTGGTGACCGGCACCGGCTCCGGCAAGACCGAATCCTTCCTCTACCCCGTGCTCGATCACGCACGCCGTGCCCGCGCCAAAGGCGTCCGAGGGGTGAAGGCGCTTCTGCTCTACCCCATGAACGCGCTCGCCACCGACCAGGCAGAACGCCTCACCCGCCTGCTCACCACCGAGCCATGGCTGGAAGGGATCACCGCAGGTCTGTACACCGGCGAAGCCGCAGGGACAGGTCGCACGACCGTCAGCGAGGCGGGGCTCATCACCGACCGCGCCACCATGCGCGAAGACCCACCCGACCTAATGCTGACCAACTACAAGATGCTCGACCAGCTGCTCCTGCGCGCCGAGGACTCCGACATCTGGCGCCTGTCCGCCGCGGGACTGCAGTACGTGGTGCTGGACGAATTCCACACCTACGACGGCGCGCAGGGCACCGATGTTGCCCTTCTGCTGCGACGGCTCGGCCTCGTCGTCGACGCCCATCTGGACCACATCACCACGTCCCCGGTCGCCCGCACGGACGCTGACCGGGCCCGGCCGCTGGGCCGGATCACCCCAGTGGCCACCTCTGCGACCCTCGGCGACGACGGCGACACCACCGCCGTCCGACAGTTCGCCGCCACCGTGTTCGGGGACGAGTTCCCGCCCGAATCGGTCCTCACCGAATCCCGCCTCACCGTGGATCAGTGGGCTGGCTCCACCGCCGAGCAGCGCATTCCGGTCGAAACCGCGACCTCGCGGGCGTTGATGGCCGAAATCCACGAGGACATCTCCGACCGGATCGACGGCGGTGCTGACCCCGCGGAGGCGACCTACGAGGTCGTCGCGGAACAGCTGTGGGGCCTGCCAACCGGCGCCGGCTTGGACGAGGCGGTGGCCGCGATCCGCCGTCACGAGCTCATCGCCCGGCTCCTCGACCACTCCCACCACGCCATCAGCATCGCGGACCTGGCCGAGCGTGTTCTGCCAGCCGACCACGGTCGTCAGCCGACCGAGACCGAACAGTTCCTCGTCCACGTCCTCGGCGCCCTGAGCCACCTGCGCGCCACCGTCACCGCCGCAGACCCCAACGCCGGCCGCCGTCTGCCCACCATCGAAGCCCACCTGTGGGTCCGCGAACTCTCACGCCTGGACAGGGCGGTCCGCGACACCGTGGACTTCCACTGGCACGACGACGGCCCCGACCCCGACTCCGCCGACGCGGCCTCCACCCACGGGCTCACTGAACACCATCACCTGCCGGCGATCTTCTGCCGCCACTGCGGCCGCGCCGGATGGATGACCTCGTACGAACCCGGCACCGAGCAGCCCACCTTCACCCCCGCCACCATCCGCGGGAACTCCATCTCCGAGCCCACCTCGACCCGGGCGCTCATCTCCGCCGATCAGGAGGTACTGGCAGCCGAAGAGGCTGGCCTGCCGCTTTCCCAGATCCGGTCCTCCCAGGACTCCCCCACCTCCCTGATGTGGCTCGACCCGCGCCAGGCCAAACTGCTCTCCGCCGACGCCCACACCCCGTCGGAGCAGGACTCCCACATCGTTCCCGTCCTCCTGCACACGGGCATCACCGCCAAGGAGAACTCCGAACGCCAGACCTGCCCGGCGTGCGGAACCCGGGACTCCGTGCGCTACATCGGCTCCGCCGTGGCCACCCTGCTCTCGGTGGCCCTGTCCAACCTCTTCGGGCTCCGCGGACTGGACTCCGCCGACAAGCGCACCCTGGTCTTCAGTGACTCGGTGCAGGACGCCTCTCACCGCGCCGGGTTCGTCCAGGCCCGGTCTCATGCGTTCGCTCTCCGCACCGCCATCACCACCGCACTGGACGGGGGCACCGCGTTCCTCGACGACCTGGCCCGGGACGTCATGGCCCGGGCCAGCACCCCGGTGGAGCGCTATCACCTGCTGCACCCGTCGATCGTCGAGCGGAGCAACTTCACCGCCTACTGGGACGCCACAGCCTCTCCCGCGCAGCGGCGCCACGCCGAGAGATCGGTGAGTGAACGCCTGCTGTTCGACCTGTGCCTGGAGTTCGGGTTGCGCTCCACCGTCGGCCGTACCCTGGCGCTGACCGGCACCGCGGTGCCGAGCGTGCACATCTCCCCCGGCGCCCTGCGCGCCACCGCCCGGGGGGTGTGGGAGGCCACCGCCCTGCAGACCACCCTCACCGAGGTCGAGCCGGACGACGCCGCTCTGGAGGCCTGGGCCCGCATCGTGGTGGAACGCATCCGGCAACGCGGAGGCATCCGCCACGACTGGCTGGACACCTACCTCGCCACCGACGGCAACACCTTCCACCTCGCCAAGCGGGATGCTCGATCGCGCGGCGTGCCGGGATTCCCGGTGGGCGGCTGGCCCACCTTCCCCCGCGTGGGAAAGACGCTGCCGCGTGACCGCTACCGGGACGGCACCGACCCGGTCGCCAGCAACCGCTCCTGGTACGCCCGCTGGACCGCCCGCCACCTGGCGGTCACGCCCGACACCGCCCAGAAGCTCGTGGCCGCGCTCATGGAGCAACTCGCCGCCGCGGCCCATCTCAAGGCCATACCCACCGAATCCGGGGCCACCGTCTACGGCATCGCCCCCGGCGAGATCCTGGTGACCACCGAGGACGAACCCGCGGAGTTGCGCTGCACGGTCTGCCACAACGCCACCCCGGCCGCCCCCGAGGTCCGCGCGGTGGTGGCAGGTGCCCCCTGCCTGACGGTGGAATGCTCCGGACACCTGACGGTGGAGCCGATCGACACCGGCAACTACTACCGGCGCCTGTACCACTCACAGGACAGCCGATCGGTGGTCGCGCGCGAACACACCGGCCTGCTGCAGCCGGACGACCGGGCGCAGATCGAGACCCAGTTCAAGTCCAGCTCCGACGCCCCCGGAGCCCCCAACGTCCTGGTGGCCACGCCCACGCTGGAGATGGGCATCGACATCGGCGACCTGTCGTCGGTCATGCTCTCCTCGCTGCCCTCCTCGGTGGCCAGCTACGTCCAGCGCGTCGGTCGCGCGGGACGCCTGACCGGCAACTCCTTGGTCGTGGCGCTGGTCCGCGGGCGCGGCGCCACCCTGCCGGTGGTGCAGGATCCCCTGTCACTGATCAACGGAAGCGTGCAGCCGCCGGCGGCGTTCCTCTCCGCCGCCGAGATCCTGCGGCGCCAGTTCATCGCCCACGCGATCGACACCCTGCTCCTCGAGGGCATCCACCCCACAGGCCATCGAGCCCGCGACGTGCTCTCCTCGCACCCCGACTCGTTCATCCTCCGGCTCCGCGACGAACTACCGTCCCGCGTGCCCGGCATGCTGGACCGGTTCCTGGCCAGCCTGGGCCAGAACGTCGGCGCCGCCGCCGCGCAGGATCTCCGCGCATGGGCCACCGGGGAGACCGCCGACGGAACCCCCGCCCCGCAGACACTCGACTCCACCCTGGCTCTGGCCGTGGACCGGTGGTCGGACGATCTCACCGAACTCCGACGGCGGCTCGACACGCTCGAGAAGGTCCTCAAGGAGCTACGCGAACGCGCCGAACTGCCCAGCGCCCAGGAGCAGGACAAAGAGGACCTGCGCGCGGCCCAGGCCTCCCAGAAGGCCACCGTCGCGCAACGTGCCACGCAGACCCAGGAGTACTGGATCAGCACCCTCGAGCGTTACGGCCTTCTCCCCGGCTACCAGCTGCTCGACGACACGGTGGACCTGCACGCGTCGGTGACCACCTATGACCCGGTCACCCAGGAATGGGACGCCACCTCGGCCACCTTCACCCGGGCGGTGTCCTCCTCCCTGACCGAGCTGGCCCCGGGCAACTCGTTCTACGCCGATCGCATGCGCATCGAGATCTCGGCCGTGGACGTGGGCGCCGGCGGCGACGCCGTGGAGCGCTGGCGGGTCTGCCCGGCCTGCAGCTACGGCCACACCGACATCGCCGGCACCACCCCGGGGGCGTGCCCGTCCTGCGGTACCGCCGGGTTCGCCGACTCTGCCCAGCTCCTGGACGTGGTCCCCTTGAGGAAGGTGTCCGCGCAGGTCACCCGGGACGCCGCCACCGTTGACGAGAGGCACGACGAGCGTCGTCGTCGTCGCTATCACGTGGCCCGCACCCTGGCCTGGGACCCCGTCGACGCCGCCCCCGCCTGGTTCGTCGACAACAACGGTTTCGGCGCCCGCTACCTACGGCGCGCCGACGTGCGCTGGATCAACCTCGGCACCGGCGCCGGCCAGCCCCTCATGATCGGTGGCGCCCAACCGTCCGCACCCCAGTTCCGGGTATGCGAGTACTGCGGCCACCTGGACTCCGAGGCCGGCAGCAACAATCGCCGCGACCACCGCCCGTGGTGCCCGCACACCAAGGCCACCGACGAACCCAGCATCACCGTGGCGCTCGGCCGCAGCCTCGCCACCGAAGGGGTCCTCCTCTACCTGCCGGCCACCGTCTCCACCTACGACACCCTGGTCATGCCCAGCCTCGTGGCGGCGCTACGCCTGGGATTCCGGCGCGTCCTGGGCGGCGACCCCAGCCACCTCGACGTGGCAACGGTGACGGTGCCGCAGGTGGGCAAACCCTCCCCGGCCCTGTTGCTGCACGACACCGTGCCCGGCGGCACCGGATACCTGGCCGACTTCACCACGCCCGAACGCGTGTGGGACCTGCTGCACACCGCCTTCCTGGCCGTGCGGGACTGCCCGTGCGCGTCCGAGAACCGCCTGGCCTGCCCGCAGTGCCTGCTCCCCCACGCCCCCAGCGGAGAGGCCGACCACACCTCCCGCGCCGCCGCGGAATCGGCGCTGCTGTCGCTGCTCCGCGGACCGGAGAGGGACGACGACGAGGAGCCCACCCGCGCCGACTGGACGGTCGTGACCACGCAGAAGGTCGACGTCGAGGGCGACTCTGCCCTGGAGGTGCGCTTCCGGCACGCCTTGCAGGACGCGCTCGCCGGGCAGCGGGCTGCCAACTCGTCCACCAAGGCCACCATCACCACCATTCCCGACGGCAAGTACTCGGCCCTGCGGATCAAGGTGTCCGGCTCGCCGCTCGTGTGGACCCTGCGGGCGCAGGTCTATATCCCCGAGGCCAACACCACACCCGACTACGTGCTGCAGGCCGACGACCCCCACCAGATGAAGTTCGCGATCTACACCGACGGGCTCAAGTACCACGCCAGCGCAGTCCACAACCGGGTCGGCGACGACGCCGAGAAGCGACAAGCGCTGCGAGCGCTCGGCTGGATTCCCTGGGCCGTCACGCACGCCGACCTGGACCGGTACGAGAAGGGCCAGAACCCTGGCTGGTCGAACGACACAATGGTGCTCAACCTCGCCAAACGGCTCGAGGTGGCCAAGGAACGGATCCACCTGGCCGAAGGGGATCCCGTCACCCTGCTGGCCCACGTCATCATCGACCCGAAACCCGACGTGTGGCAGTCCGTCATGGACGCCTGCGCCGTCTACTGGTTTGCCACCGGCAACCGGCACGAGGCGCAGGCCGTTCACGACCGGACGTTCGCGCGTCTGGAACTTCGCGGGCATCCGGGACGGCACGAGACGCTCGGCGTGGAGCTCGAGATCGACGACTCGACCGCGGCCGTGGCCGACCCGAGCTACCGAGTCGACTGGCAGTGGTGGCTCCACACCTCCAACCTGCTCTCGCTGCGCCGGAGGAATGACGTCGTGGGCACACAGCGCACGCTCGACGACGTGGACAGCATCGAGGCCGAGCTCGCCGCCCTGCAGAACGAGCAGCCCACTGCGGCCGGCCTTCCGGCGGCCTGGCAGGAACTGGCCGACGAGATCGACCCGGAGGATCCCGACGCCGACGCCGAGGCCGCGCTCATCCGCGAACTCGCCGGCAGCGGGGTGCCCCTACCGGACTATGGCGAGGAGGTCCACGGCGTGATCGCCAACGTCTCCTGGCCTGAGCAGCGAATCGCGGTGTTCGTGTCGCAGTCGTCCGATAAGGTCCGGCCGATCGCCCAAGAGGGGTGGACGGTCATCGACGCGGACACCGGCGCCGACGATCCGGCGGCCACCGCAGAGCTGGTGAAGACGGCGCTGGGCGCCCACAGCGGGAAGGGATCGTGAGATGGCCACCATCACGCTGATCAACAAGAAGGAGAACCTCGACGGTTCTCTACGCAAGCGCGTGTTCGACATGCTCTCCAAGCTCCAGGACGACGACACCTCCGTCGGGGCGCACGTCGAACCCATCAAGAACGCCGTGGACGAGCGCATCCGGTCGGTGCGGGTCAACGACGGCTTCCGCGCCCTGGTGTTCCGGATCGACGGCGGGGCCGAGACCCACTACGTCTACGTGGGCACCTACCAGCACGACGAGGCTTACGACGTAGCGGCCACCATGCAGCTGCGGGTCAACCCCGTCAACGGCGTGCTGACCCTGGTCCGTGAGCAGGCAGCCGAGCTGGACGCCAAGATCGCCGCCGAGCGCAGGAAGCAGGAACAAGCCGAGGCCGCGCAGCACAAGGCTGCCCAGGCCACCGCCGGTGGGCTCGACCACGGGCCCACGCCAGGCGACGACGCCGCCCCGGGTGCCACGCCGGTTGCCGCTCCGGACGAGGATCCCGCCTCCGACGCCACACCCACCGTCGCCGTGGCCGAGGACTCCGCTCCCGCATTCGCGGACAACGGCATCACCGTGGAAGTTCTCGAGCGGGAACTGGGTATCGACCCCGCCGTCTCGACCCCGGCCCTGGCAGCGCCCACCCTGTCCGCGCTGGAGGAGCTGCTCGAGCATGCCGCCCCCTGGGAGCGGGACGCCTTGCTGGGGCTGGCGGTCGACTTCACCATCGACGACGTGCGCCGCGAGCTCGGGCTCGACGGGACCGGGGCAGGTGACGGACAGGACGAGGCCGACGAGTTCATCCGTGCGGTGACCACTCCGGCCGCCCGCATGCAGTTCACCTATCTGGGCAGCGGCGACGACTCCACCGATGTGATGCGCGAGATCATCGAGAGCGGCGACTTCCAGGCCTGGACCACTTTCCTGCACCCCACCCAGCAGGTGCTGGCCAACCGCTACCGCAACGGGTCGTGGCGCGTCTCCGGAGGCGCCGGGACCGGCAAGACCGTGGTGGCGCTTCACCGCACGCGAGCCCTGGTCAGGCGCTCCCTCGAGGGCGCACCGCCGGAGGCCACCCAGGGCGATCAGCCGCCCCGCGTGCTGCTCACCACGTTCACCCGGGTGCTCGCCTCCTCCTTGTCGCGCCAGCTGAAGATCCTGGACGCCGATCTGCCCCGGGCGTCCACCCCCGGCCAGCCGGGAGTCTGCGTGGCCGGCATCGACCAGACCACGATGGCGGTGCTCAACCGGGCGACGGACTCCCAGTTGGCCAGCGCGTCCCACACGATCCTGGGCGAATCACTCAGCTCGGTCCCCGGCGCCGCCGGCGATCACGACGACAGGGAGATGTGGTTCGAGGCCATCGAGCGCGCCCCCTTACGTCCCGAAGGAGGGGCGGCCACCCCTGAGTTCCTCACCGGGGAATTCCAGACGGTGGTGCTGGCCAGGAAGATCACCACTAAAGCCGACTACCTCAAAGCCGACCGGGCAGGACGTGGCACGGCCCTCAACCGCAAGGCGCGCACGGCCGTGTGGTCGGTCATCGAGCTGTACCTGGCGATCGCCCGGCGCGAGAACAAGTACACGTGGCCCGTCCTCGGGTCCCTCGCCGCCGCCGTGCTCGACAGTGTGGCCGACGCCGGCGGCGGTCGCCTCCTCGATCATGTCGTGGTGGATGAGGCGCAGGACTTCCACGTGGGGCACTGGAAGCTTCTCCGTGCTCTGGTGCACGACGGGCCGAACGACCTGTTCATCGCCGAGGACGGCCACCAGCGGATCTACGGCCGACCGATCGTGCTGTCCCGTTTCGGGATCAACATCCGTGGCCGCGCCACCAAGCTCACCCTCAACTACCGCACCACCGCGGAGAATCTGGGATTCGCGATGGGAATCCTCGAGGGCGAAACGTTCGTGGACGTGGAAGGTGAAGCCGACAGCGTGGGCGGCTACCGGTCCGCCCGCAGCGGGCCCGCCCCCCGGGTCGGGAAGGCCCCCACGCTGGGAGGCGAACTCGACATCGCCGAGGAGCACATCCGGGCCTGGCTGACAGACGACGAGAAGGCTTCGATCGGCGTCCTCACCCACAACCGGCGCGACGTGGACCGCATCATCGACGGTCTCGAATCCCGGGGCATCGACATCAGCTCCGGCGAGGGACCCGGTGTCCACGTCACCACCATGCACTCGTCCAAGGGGATGGAGTTCACCCACGTAGTGCTCGCCCGCATCACCGAGGGGACCGTCCCGGCCCAGGCCCGCCACGGCCTGACCGCGGAGGACCTGGAACACCTCCGTCGCCGGGAGCGCTCGCTGCTGTATGTGGCGGCATCGCGCGCCCGTGACCAACTGGTCGTGACCACCGGGGAGACCCCCTCGACGCTACTGCCGTCGATCGCCGAGGAGGAGATCGCTTCGTGACAGGCGCGCAGCCCGCTCCCTCCACCACGTGGAGGAGTGCCTTCCCCCAGTGGGATCTGGTCGCCGACCAGGTGCCCGTCTCCGGCGACACTCCCGTCGCCGAGACCTCACCGGAGGATCGAGTCGAGACGATTCTCGAAATCGCCTCGGCCTTTCGGGGCGCGAGCGATGCCGCACTGGGCGAGCTCTACCCGCTGATCCCCGCGCAGTTCGGTCTCGTCCTCGGCGCCGGACAACAACCGGTCACATTCGCGACGCTGGCCATCCGGCCTTCCGCAGACGTGACCACGCCCCTGTCGCGGGCAGATGGACGCCGACTACACCGGACCCTCGCACAGGTCAATGCTGCTGCGGGCGCAGTCTCGGACCCCTCGTGGCCCCGGGACCCGGTCCTGCGCGCGGTGAGCAGCGCGGTGTTCGCACTCGCGCCCGAGCGGTTCTACGCCCTCATCGACATCCGCTTGAAAGGCGGCGACGTCGAGGCGGCGAACGACTATGTCAGCCGCGAGTTCCAGGACGATCTGAGCACCATTCTCGACGCCGCGATCACCGAAGCGCGACAGGCCGCCGCCTCCCCGGAGATGCAGCACTGGCTCGACACACTGGTCTCGCCGGACGGCGGAGACGCGCTGTCCACACATCCGCAGCTACGCAGGCCGCTGGGGCTGCTCGACGTGACTCTGGCCCAGGCCGCCGCGCTGCTCGTGCCCGAGGTCGGCGACCTCACAGGGGATGACGCGCCCAGTGATGACAAGCCCGGCCACACGGCGGACGTCACGCCCGCCACGCGAGACGCCGCAGTCCCGGAAACCCCGCTCGCCGGCGAGCATTCAGACGCGTCTCCCCCGCCCCACACCGCGCCGGTGGAGTCCGAGCCGGGCGCCGACGAGTCAGGCACGCGCGATCAGGATGAAGTTGACGGAACCGGAGCGGTCGAGGGCCGTCCAGGAATCGGGCTGACCTCAGACGATGGTCTCGATGCGTGGGAGAACGCTCTTCGCCGGCGGCTAACCAACGCCACCCTCGCCATCGATTCCGACCTGTCGGCACTGGAGCTCGACGTGCTCCTGGACGTGTACGGAGACCGGTTCCGTCTGTCCCGTGGACGGGGCACGACGGTCGCCCAAATCGCCCACCACTTCCCCGCCGCCACGCTCATGTCGATGGTGGGTATGGCTTCGGTGGGTCTGGAGGACAACGCCTACTGGGACCGGTTCTGGGAGCGTCTATGCACCGAGCGGAATCACACCGACGAGAACGCGCTCAGACAGCTCATCATCCCGCTCCTACAGCGATTCGACCTGGACCCGATCAAGGGCTTGTCCAAGTCCAGACATGTCCAGCGGCTTGCGGTACACGCCGGTATCCCCGCATCCAGCGCCAGCCGCGTCGTCGAAGTACTCACCACCTACATCGGATCCGTCTCCTCCCGCGACACCCAACCCTTCAGTGATTGGGTTCGGCAACCGGGTCAAGAGCACGTCTTTGAGCAACTGGACTACCCCACTCGTGATTTCGTCCGATACAGCGGGGAGCGCGGATCCGAACTCCTGGACGAGATGACCCGCATCGTGGCCGAGATCGCGGAGAACCCAGCCGTCGATGCCGCCACACTCACCACCACGCAGACATTCCTTCCGGAGTTGCTCATCGAGCCTCTCCGGGAGGCGCTTCACCACGCGGACGTCTCCGACTCGGTTCGCTCGCAACGCCGGCGCACACGCCTGTCTCCGACCCTCCACCTGGAGGCCGACGACTCCATGGTGGTGCGAATCCCGGCCCCCTCGAGCCACACCTCGGCGCCGTGGACCATCACCCTGGACACGCATGTCGTGCGTGTGGCCGCCGAGAAGTTCAGCAGCGACCGATCAGTGGAGGTGCCCGTCGAGCACCCCACCAGAAGAATCGTCGTCACCCACCCGTCCCTGGCGCATCCGATCGAGCTGCGTCTCTACGACGCCGCCAAACCACTCATCCTGTTCACCACCCAGGGCGAACACATCCCGGACACCGCGCGGCTGCCCAGGTCAGAGGTGCTCGCGGTGATGCCCGGGGATCTCACAGTCGTTGGCGAACATCCTCACGCCCCACGGGTCATCGCAGACTTCGGCACCCCACTGGGCTGGGACGGCTGGACGATCAACCAGTGGGATCTCACCGAGACCACCTCCCTGCGAACCCGGACCGCCCAGGATGAGGTGCGTGACCATCGGGTGGGAAGCCAGGCTCTTCCCAGCTTGTTCGACGAGCCCGACGATCCGCTGCCGGTCCTCCCCGGCGTGTTCAGCGAAAAGCTTCCCGTCCTCCACTCCCGTCCGTGGCTCAGCTTGCCCGCCCTGGGAGCCGACTCCGCGGCCACGTGGTCAGTCCAATACCGGCGGGCAGGCGCGCGGGAATGGGTGGTTCAGGGCGATTACGCAGCACCGGACGCCGGAGAGGTTCCACTGTTCGACGAGGAGCCCGAACAACTCGGACGCTTCGACGTGCGGGTCACGGGGCCCTTCGGGGCGAGGTTCGAGACCAGCATCTTTGTAGCTGAGGGCCTGAAGGTCGAGTACGACGACCCGTTGCGGATCCCCGAGGACGACGGCCTCACCGGAGTCACCGCTGAGGCCTGGTCCGACGACCCGGCACTCGTGATCCTGGACCCTCAACTGCACTTCGGCCCCCAGATATCCAAACGATCGCTCCGACTCCGCCGTGGCGCCGCCTCGGAGATGCTCACCGTCCGACCTCCTCGAATGGAATTTCGGATGACACCGGTCGGTGGCGTTCCCTCGTGGAGCGACCGCCAAATCGGTCGACGCCCCGACGACTTCACCGGAGCCGTCCTCGCCGTCCGCGGGGTGCCCGAGGACGTCCCCGTCGTCGCTGAGGTCCGTGACCACACCGGCTCGGCCCGAGCAGAGGAACAGCTCGTCTCGCGATCCCGGGCCGGCGTGCTCACACTGACCGCCGACCGCCTGGCTGGCGCCGCACGCGAGGCACAGTCCGGACTGGTGATCCTTCGTCTCTCCTACGCCGACGGCACCTATACGGCTCCCATCATCCGGTTCAATACCGTCGGCGCCGACGTCAGGATCGCAGTCGAAGGGGACGAGATTCGCGTCCGCGGCCGTCACCTCCACTCGGACACGACCGTCCACATCTGGAAGATCGCCCGCCCCTGGAGCCCGGCCCTCACCGTTCCGCTCGTCCGCGGCCGGGCCGCCCTGCCCGCTTCTGCACTAGAGGCCGGGGACCTACGAATAGCACCCGTTGTGCAAGACGACTGGGATCCGGTCCCTCCATCTCCTTTCCCGACCCGGGATAGTGTCCGCATCGGCCGTCCGGGCACCTTCACCGACCCCAACACCGCCGCCCTGTCCCAGTTCCTCCTCGGAGAAGTCGGCCCGGACGGGATCGACCCCACACGCCCCGAAGTGTGGTCCGCGCTCGCCCTCCTCTCCCGAGGTCTTGAGGGCAGGGACGACGAGCGGTTCGATCAGCTGTCCCGCCTGATCGGTAACACGCCCCGACGCGCAGCGCTCTCCCTAGCTGCCGCACCGCTGGACACCTCCGACAAGCTGGCGCTTTTCATTCGCTCCGGCTTGGTCTTCCACTCGTTCCGGCCCTACGGCCGAGAAGATCTCGTTGCCCGCGCGAAGAGCAGCGCGCTCTCCTCTGAGCCCTGGCTGGATGTGCTCATCAGCATCGCTGACATTCCCGCAGCCAGCGTGGAAGACCGAATCGCCCTGCGGGATCGACTTCGTGGTGTTGGCGGTCATGCGTTGGTCGACATACTCAAGACCGGAAGCGACCCGTTGGCGATCTCGGCGTCCCTTGACGCCGAGCTGGTTCTTCGAAGCGATCATCCTGACGCGGTCTCTGCCTTCCTGGACGCCAAGCGGCTCGTCCCCGGTGGTCTCACCGATGCCGCCGCCCGGTACGAGGCTTACCGGAACCTCTTCGTAAACAAGGACTCCGAGACCGGCAAGCTGCGTGAGTTCTACGGGGTCCTACTCGAAGGACGTTTTCAGCCCCTCAGCGAAGTCCGGCGCTTCGGGGTGCTGTGGCGCGCGGTAAAGGCACGAACCTTGAAACTGGGGAACGTCACGAACCAACACCCGTGGGCCAACGCCCCCTTCGCCAGCCTGACCTTCTGTCTCTACGCCCGACTAGCAGCGATGGATGAGATCCGGTTGGATCCGCCCCCTGGACTCGATACGGCTTGGGCATGGTTTGCCGCCCGCGAGCCCGAGCAGACGATGATTGATCTCCTCGTGGCCGAGGCACTGGTCACCCGCATGACTCTGCCCGACCGTAAGCGCAACCCGTACGCCGCATTCGACTCGATGACCGACGAGGACATCGTGGACCTGATTGTCACCACCTAGGAGCACCGTGACTGACATCCTCGATCCGCTGATCACCGCCCGAAACATCGAGACGACGTACAAGCGGTACCTCACCACAATCCTTAACCCCAAGGACGCGAGCCTTCACGAGGAGTTCGTGGGCCAGGTGAGTAGATCTCGCGACCTCACCAAGGGGCCTTTGCTTGAGACGACCCCGCCCTACGCCCCGGGCCGGTCGCTGAACGATCTCATCAATGAGGGCGTGCTGGAACCCTCCTTCGCGCGACTCTCCAGCCCCGCGCTGCCCCTGGAGAGGCCGCTATACGCGCACCAGGAAAGCGCGATCCGCAAGGTGGTGGCCGGACGCAACATCGTGGTGACGACCGGCACCGGATCCGGGAAGACGGAGAGCTTTCTGCTGCCGATCTTCAACCACCTCATGGCTGAGAAAGAGGCGGGCACCCTGGGGCCCGGTGTCCGAGCCTTGCTGCTGTATCCGATGAACGCCCTCGCCAACGATCAACTCAAGCGGCTCCGGACCCTTCTCGCCGACATTCCAGAGATCACATTCGGCCGCTACACCGGAGAGACCAAGCACACGACCAAGGATGCCCAGCGACACTTCCAATCGCTTCATCCCGGTGAGCCGCTGCTACCCAACGAGAAACTCAGCCGCGAGGAGATGCAGGCTGACCCGCCACATATCCTTCTCACCAACTACGCCATGCTCGAGTACCTGCTCCTGCGGCCCCGAGACATCGAGCTATTCGCCTCGCACGGTTCCCAGACATGGCGATTCGTCGCACTCGACGAGGCCCACGTGTATGACGGGGCCCAGGCCGCCGAGGTGGGGATGCTGCTGCGCCGTCTCAAGGATCGGGTAGCCCCTTATGAACGTCTCCAGTACATCGCCACTTCTGCGTCCCTGGACGGCGAACCCTCCGAGGTGACCGCCTTCGCCTCAGAACTGTTCAATGCCGCCTTCGAATACTCTTCGGACCCCGCCCGGCAGGACGTGGTCCACGCGGTGAAGATCACCTCCCCGGACGCAGCCACCTGGAAGCTCACCCCGGAGCAGCTCCTCGAGGTGGTCGCTGGCCCCACCGACGACTGGGGCATGCAAGAGGAGGATGAAGGTCCTGATCTAGCCCGCCTGGTGGACCTATCCGGCATGGCGTCAGCTGGCCAGGCGCTGGACCACGAACACCACATCGTCGAACTCCGTACCGCGTTGGCCGAAGGCCCCGTGGACATCCGTGTCCTGGCCGAGCAGATCTGGCCGGGCCGTGATGATTCCGAACGACTGCTCGAAACTCTCGTCCGGCTAGGCGGCCGCGTGCTCGCGGACAACGGGCACGCGGTGCTGTCCGCGCGCTACCACTTCTTCGTCCGCGCCACCGAGGGCGCCTTCGCCTGCCTTTCCGAGACCGGACCGCACGTGGCCCTGGCACGTCACGAAGAATGTCCCACCTGCGACGCGGCAATGTTCGAGTTCGCCACCTGCACCTCGTGCGGAACCGTGCACCTCGCTGGCCAGATCGAGGATGAGCGCTTAATCCCCGTCACCGGACGTTCGGACTCGGCGAGGTGGTTTGCCCTGCTGGATTCCGCTGATGTCGTAGTGGACGAGGATGACACAGTCCTGGCCGCCGACGACGACGTCCCCGTCACCACACCCACCTGGCTGTGCACCGGCTGCGGCGATCTCTCGGAGAGCCCCGTCACCACATGTCACTCCGGATGCGGCAAGGGCACCATCCGGCCGATCTTCGCGCTCCACACCAGTAAGGCCGGCCTGTCCACCTGCATTCACTGCGGTGCGAGGAAGAACCATCTCATCCGGCGGCTCGATCTCGGTAGCGATGCTCCCGCAGCAGTCGTCACCACGTCCCTGTACCAGCAACTTCCCATTGCCAGGGACGAATCGCGTGATCTGGTCGGACAGGGGCGCAAGCTCCTTATGTTCAGCGACTCACGGCAGGCCGCCGCGTATGCCGCTCCCTATCTCAACGGCACCTACTCCCGTCTGGTCCAGCGTCGCCTGCTCACTCAGACCATCGACTCCCCGTACTACCGAAACGAGCCCGCTACCATCGACGACCTAGTGGCCGATGCCGTGCCCGTGGGTCGCAATGCCCACCTGTTCGAGGCCACAGACTCCAAGCGCCACACCGACCGAGCCGTGGGTACGTGGCTCATGTCTGATCTCATCGGCACGGACACCCGCCAATCGCTCGAAGGCCTGGGATTGCTCCACGTGAGTATGCGGCTCCCAGAAGACACCCCTCTGCCGCCGCCCCTCGTCAAGGCACTTGACACAGATGGCGCGCGCGCTGTCTTGCAGCAGTTGGCGGCGATGGTCCGACGCCAGGGCGCGGTCACCATGCCCGATGGCGTTGACGCCACCGACGAGCTCTTCGCCCCGCGCAACGTGGTGATCTCCATGCGATCCGATGGCTCTGACCGCCGGCGTAAGCAATTGGCCTGGGCTCCAACCCGTGGCACAAACAAGCGGCTCAACTACCTCGAACGGGTCCTGGCCAAGGTCGACAAACGCGACCAGGCCCGTACGTTCTTGGACAGGCTGTGGACAGTCCTGGGTCCGGCCGGCAGCCGCGGGAATGGCCTAGGTTGGCTCAAGGACAACACTCCAACAGTGGGAACAAGCCAGCTCGACCACCGGATGATCGAACTCCGGCCCGGGCACTCGGCGCCGTGGTGGCGTTGCTCGGTCTGCCGTTCCCTCACTGCCCACAACGCCCTCGACGTGTGCCCGACTCTCAATTGCGACGGGGTGCTCGAACCAAGCCCGGTCCCGTCCCTCGACCAAGAAGACAACCACTACCGGCATCTCTACCGGTCCATGGCACTCGCGCCCATGACCGCCAGCGAACACACAGCGCAATGGACCGCCGCAGAGGCCTTGGAAATCCAGAACCGGTTCATCCGCGGCGACATCAACGTGCTGTCCTGCTCGACCACCTTCGAGCTCGGCGTAGACGTGGGCGACCTTCAAGCGGTGGTCATGCGAAATATGCCCCCGCGAACAGCGAACTACGTTCAGCGTGCCGGGCGGGCGGGCCGGCGTTCGGACTCGGCAGCGTTCGTCACCACGTACGCCCAGCGCCGCCCACGCGACCTCGCGCGCTTCCAGGACCCGACGGACATGATTAGCGGCGTCATGCGCGTTCCGTGGGTACCGATAGATAACGAGCGGATCGCCAGGCGGCACATCCACTCGATCGTGCTGGCTGAGTTCCTCCGGAGCCAGTTTGAAGAATTCGGACGGGAGTTCCCGCGGGTTGTTGACCTCCTCTCGGCGGAAGATCCGTCGGACGAAGCATGGCGGAAGATTGAACCATTCCTCACACCGGTCCCCTCCCGGATTGCGGATGCAGTAGCGCGGGTCGTGCCCGAGGAGCTCCACGAAGAGCTCGGTGTAGCCGCGCACGGCTGGGTGCACCACCTAATCGATCGGTTCGGATCCGTGGCCGAAGAGCTCCGCCTGGAGAGGAAACAACTCACAGAGCTCCAAGACAAGGCCGCGGCGGAAAGGAACTACAACTTCGCCGGACTTCTGGAGCGGACCCTTCGCACAGTGGAAGGCCGCCAGACGCTCGCAGTGCTGGCCCAGAAGAACATCCTGCCCAAGTACGGATTCCCGGTCGACACAGTTGGACTCCGCACCAATCATTCACCCGACCCCGCTGGTCAAAAGCTCGAACTTGACCGCGATCTGGCGCTGGCAATTCTCGACTATGCACCCGGGAACCAGGTAGTGGCGGCTGGAAAACTGTGGACGTCCCGAGCAGTGGCCAAGAAGCCCGGCAAGGCGTTCGTTCGACACGAGTACCGCGTATGTCACAACTGTGGGGCGTTCCAGACAGCGATCTCGCTCGAAAATGCTGAGACGAACTGTCCCGTCTGTGAAACCCAGTTCACCAGCAGGGCCACCAGGCGTTTCATCATCCCTGAGTGGGGTTTTGTAGCCGAGCCGCAACCAGAAGCTGTCGGGTCGGCTCCGCCTTCCCGGCGGACTATCGGGTCATCGTACGTGGAGTACCCAGGCGATTCGATCTCCCAGGTCGAGCTCATCGGGGGCACCACTTCCACCACTGCGACCTCGGGTGTCCGAGCACAAATGGTGGTCCTCTCCGAAGGTATGGGGGCTGGCTTCCGCATCTGCAGCAACTGCGGGTGGGGCAAACCGCACTCGGGAGACCGCTCCACCGCCCACACGAATCCGCTCACCGGGGCGGACTGCAAAGGCAGCTTCGATCTGGTCGCGCTGGGCCACCGTTATCAGACGGACACTGCGGAGATCGTCCCCAGGGGGCTCGTCGACGCGGGGCCGGACGCCATGCTCTCTCTGATGTACTCCCTGCTGGAAGGTGCATCGGAGGGCCTGGAGATCTCTAGAGACGACATAGACGCGACGCTCTCCTGGTCCAAACGGACACGGTCGATTGTCCTCTACGACACCGTCCCAGCCGGCGCAGGCGCAGCTCGGAAGATCACCGAGAACATCACAGCAGTGCTGGATGAAGCACACCGTAGGGTGGATAACTGCGACTGCGGCCTAGAGACAAGCTGTTTCGGGTGCCTGCGCAGTGCGTTCAACGATCGGCATCACGAGGTGCTCAAGCGCGAAGACGCATTGCGACTTTTGGATCAGATGAGGTCATATACAACCGAAGCTCACGCTGACATGGTTCTAGAAAGCACAAGCTGAACCTGTGACCGCCTGACGGGAAGAAAGGACACCACCGTGCGGGGTGCCACCGAGATCTACAAAGTATACGAAGGCCGTAGCAAGACGCTGCATATCCCCGTGTATCAGCGAAACTACGACTGGTCGATACCCCAGTGCGCCAGACTGTTCGACGATCTTGAAGAGCTAATTAGGCTCGATCGTCGCAAACACTTCTTTGGTGCCGTAGTCGGAAAACCAGAAGGCACTTTCGAGTGGATCGTTATCGATGGTCAACAAAGACTCACCACCGTCAGTCTCCTGACTCTCGCGCTCGTCAAATCCGCCAAGAACGGCGATATCGCATTTAACGACAAAACCATCCCCACCAAAATCGAGCGCGACTTCCTACTAGTCGACGACGACGCCGATGGACAGGTCAAAGTCAAGCTTAAACCTGTTAAGGACGACGATATAGCTTATCGCAAATTGTTCGGATCACCGTCCGACCACATTGAGACGTCCAACATCACTGCCAACTATCGCTACTTTCTCGAGCGACTCAGCGAAACAGAACTCTCCGGAGATGAAGTCTGGGACGCGGTCTGCCGGCTTGAAGTGATGTTGTGCGATCTCGAGTCCCACGATGACCCTCAGCGAATCTTCGAGAGTCTCAACTCTACTGGGCTCACGCTGACAGAAGGCGACAAGATCAGAAACCTCGTCCTCATGGATTTGCCCCGCCGGGAGCAACAGCGACTGTACGAGGATTACTGGAATCCAATCGAGAAGATCGTCTGGCACCGTACTGATTGGTTTATCCGCTGGTATCTCGTCACGGTGACAGGCAAAACACCGAAGAAGGAGGAGGTGTACGACGCGTTCCGAAAGTACATCTCCGACTCGCATTCCGACATGGCGCAAACCCTTGAAAAGATGTACACGTACGCCAAGTACACGAGGGCGATCCAGGACGCGCATACAGGCTTCCCTCAGACCGACTTACGTCTTCGCCGGTTCAACGCCATCAAAGGTGATGTTGTCCTCCCCTATCTTCTGCCTCTGGTGGGAGAAGTTCACGCCGGCACCACCACTGATGCAGAGCTCGCTCAGGTGATCTCCATCTTGGAGTCCTACCTGTACCGTCGAATCACATGCAGCATCGGCACAAATGCTCTCAACAAGATTTTTGCCTCTCTGTACGGTGAAGCCCGGCGTCTCCGCACCGCTGATCAGGCACACCCTGACCTTCTCACCTACCTGCTGCAGCGCCGAGATGGGAGTGGCCGATTCCCCGACGACGAGGAGTTCTTGTCCGCGTTCGCGACTCGCAACTCGTACGCTCTCCGGGGCAGATACCAGCAGTATCTCTTCGATTGCCTCGAGAATCGGGATTCGAACGACATACGAGATATTGCTGGCGCATTGGAGAACGGAAACGTCTCGATCGAACACATTATGCCCCAGACGCTCACGGAGTCCTGGAAGCAAGAGCTGGGAGAGGACGCGGAAGTTATACATCAGACCTGGCTGCACCGCATTGGAAACCTCACGGTGACCGGGTATAACCCGTCTTATTCGAACTCATCGTTCGCGCGGAAGAAATCCATGGCCAACGGGCTCGAGGACTCGCCCTACCGGCTCAACTCCTACCTCAAAGAAGTCGACAATTGGGGACCTGCCGAACTAGAGGAGCGTACACGGCAGCTCTCCTCCATTGCTCGCACCTACTGGTCATACCCACATACAGACTTTCAGCCGCCGGCAGCAGTGTTGCCGACCCGGTCCCTCGGTGAAGATGAATCCTTCCGCGGACGCACGATCGTGGCCTATGAGTTCGGGGACGTCAAAGAGACCGTCGAATCGTGGGCTGACATGCTCCCCCGGCTCCTCTGGGTGCTGCTACAGCAGTACCGACCGGAGATTCTCGAACATGCCAACGAGAGTTTGAACTACATCGTGATCGGCTCTGACTCAGATGAGATTCCGCGGGAGTTTCGAAAGGTCGACGCCAGCCTTGCCGTCTATACTTCAAGCTCGACGGATGCCAAGATGCGACTGATCAGATCGCTCTTCGAGCATCTCGAAATCGACCCCGAAGACCTTGTCTTCACTTTCCGCCCGGAGAAGAGCGACGCCGATAGCCCAAACGAGCAAGTGGAAGCTTCCCCATTTTCACCACTCACCAAGTTCATTGACAGGTTCGACGAACTGACTGGCCAGTCAGTCACGCCGGAAGACACTGTGGAGCTTCGCGAGGAGTTCCTCCGTGACTTCGAATCCTTTAAACGCGCTGAACCTGCGAGAGACCTGGAAGGCCTCACGCTTCCGGACTTCGAAAAGCCCGAGATCGTAGCCGACTGCAACGCGGAACAGATATTGGCAGCGCTGACCACAACGCTTCAAGCGACGCGCATTTTCGACCCCCTCGCCCTGCATAGCAAGATCACCTCTGGGGTGGCGTCACTCTGGCTACACCGGCTTCACCAGCTCAGCTAAGTGCCCCCAGTCGGACTCGAACCGACACTGAAACGGTTTTAAGCCGTCTGCCTCTGCCAATTGGGCTATGGGGGCTTGCCGGCCCCGCCGCGGGGGCCGGGTGGCGCGCAGGACGCCAGGGGCCGGACTAGCCGGCTAGGCGGGTCAACACCGACATCGCGATGCCGTCCAGAATGTCCTTCTCACTCACCGTGAGCTCCGACAACCCCGCACGCTCTGCCATCACATCACACAGCGACTGGACCACGATGGAGCCCCCGCCGATCACGTCCGCGCGACCCGGGTGCATCGGCCCCAGACTGCGGCGCTCCGTCACCGTCGACGCCACCAGGCGGCCGCACACCTCGCGCATCCGCTCCAGCGGAATCACGCTGCCGTGGATCCGCTGCGGGTCGTACGCCCCCAGCCCCTGCGCCAATGCCGAGAGCGTCGTGAACGTGCCGGCCACGCCCACCCAACGGGCAGCGCGGCCCACCGGCACGTCACCGGCCTCAGCCAACGCGGCGGCGATCACGGCCCTGGCCTCAGCGATCTCGGCCTCAGTGGGCGGATCTGAGTGCAGCACCCGCTCGGTGAGCCGTACGCAACCCACGTCGAGGCTGCGGGCGCCTAACAACTGAACCTCGCCGCGGACGAACTCGCCCACCACGATCTCCGTAGAGCCTCCGCCGAGGTCCGTCACTACGAACGGCCCGTCCTCAGCCCGCAGGTCGGACACCCCGCCGGCAAAGGTCAACTCGGCCTCGGTCTGCCCGGAGATCACCTCGGCCTGCGCGCCCGGGAAGTGCTTGCCGAGCACCTCGGCGGTCATGCCGAAGAACTCGTCTTTGTTGCGGGCATCGCGTGTCGCGGAGGTCGCGACCATCCGCACCGACTGCACGCCGAGCTCGGCCATCGTGGCCACGTAGTCGGTCAGGGCGGTGCGGCAGCGAGACAGCGCACCGTCCGAAAGCCGCCCGGTCGCGTCGACGCCTTCGCCGAGCCGGATGATCCGCATCTCGCGGGTGACGTCGGTGAGCCTAGGCTGGCCGGGGACGCCCTCGGCGACCAGCAAGCGGATGGAGTTGGTGCCGCAGTCCACCGCCCCGACGCGCACGGCGTCGGGCCGAGACGTGCCGGGGCCACCCGAACCGGCGGAGGTCACTGCTCGTCCATCGCGAGGTAGTCGGGCACGCCCAACTCCTCGGGCGTCGGCCAGTCGGACGGCAGAGCGGTGCCGCGCAGCCCGGCCTCGCAAGCCAGCGCCACGGACTCGTCGCCCAGCCAGACCACGCCCGGCCCCTCCGCCAGCGCGTACGCCATGAGCACGTGCAGGCACTTGACGCGCTCGGGCATGCCGCCACCGCTGAAGTCCGTGCCCAGGTCCTCGATCTCGTTGCGCTTGGCGAGGAACCGCTCGTGGGCCTGCACGTAGTTGGCGGCCAGCTCGGGCTCCTGGGCCAACCTCGTCGTCATCCCCCTCATGATCCCCGCGGACTCCTGCCGACTCGCCTCGGCGGTGAGCCGCGGATCGGTGAGGTAGTACAGCGTGGGGAACGGGGTGCCGTCCTCCAGCCGCGGCGCGGTCTTGACCACCCCGGGCTGGCCGTCGGGGCTGCGGTAGGACACCTCCAGCACGCCCCGCGGCGGCCGACCCAGCTGGGCCTGGATCGCGTCGAGGTCTTCGCTGGACACGCTCTGTTCGGCGCTCACGCTGGGGGGTCCTCCTGTGGTTGATCTTGGACGCCGCCCGGGATGGGGGCGGCGGGGTCGTCGACGCCGGGCACGCCGGGCACGACCGGCACCGGCGGGGTGTCGGGGCCACCGGGGATGGACGTGCCCTCGAGCACCGCCGAGTCCTCCGGCATGATCGGGTCGGCGGGCTCGGCGATGGAGTTCCATACGCGCGTCTGCCATGGCTGCGCCGCCAGTTCGGCCGCCTTCTGCTCGGCCACGGCCTGCTCGATCGGGTCGACCATGGACACGCGGTACGGGGTCTCCCCCGGCTTCACGGCGCCAAAGCGGATGCGGGCCTGCTGCTCGATGTACGCCGGATCCGAGAGCATCTGCTCCTCAGCCTCGAGCTCGGCGATCGTCGCCTCCAGCGCAGCCCGCTCCTGCGCCACGGTCTTCTCGTCGCGCAGGAACTGGTAGTGATTGCGCAGCGGGAACGACACAGTGACGAGCAGGATGATGGCGACGACGGCGAGGAGTCCGATCCGCCGCGGGGTGTAGTTTCGCGGGCCCAGCAGGGTGTCGGACAGGTCCGTGCGCGTGGTGAGGCGGTGGGCCTCCGGATGCGCGGTGGTGCCGACCCGGCCGGAGCGGGCAGAGGCCGGGACGGGCCGGTCCCGTTCGCGGCTCGGCGTCCGCCGGCGGGTCGGCTCCCGGCGGGTGGGGTCGGCGGGCTGGCTACCGCTCTGCCCGTCGGCCCCGGCCCGGCCGCCCGCTCCGGTGCCGAGGCCGGTGCTGCTCCCCCGGTCCGCGGCGGTCCCACGGCCCGTCCCGTTCGTACGGCGACGGATCGCGCCCGACGCCTCCCCGGGCCGCCGGGACGCCGCACGATCACGAGCGTCTCCCCGGCGGTCCGAGGGGCGGGGCGGGCGGGCCATGCGCCTTCCTTTCCGACTACGTGCCCGTCAGCGGTGACCTGCCGACGGGCGGTGTTGGTGCCGTCAGGCGTTGAAGCGCGGGAACGCTCCGGCGCCGGCGTACCGGGCGGCGTCGCCGAGCATCTCCTCGATGCGCAGCAGCTGGTTGTACTTGGCCACGCGCTCCGAGCGGGCCGGGGCGCCGGTCTTAATCTGGCCGCAGTTGCAGGCCACCGCGAGATCGGCGATGGTCGTGTCCTCGGTCTCGCCCGAGCGGTGCGACATCATCGAGGCGTAGCGGTTGCGGTGGGCCAGGTCCACGGCGTCCAGGGTCTCGGTGAGGGTGCCGATCTGGTTGACCTTGACCAGCAGGGCGTTGGCGAGGCCCTTCTCGATGCCGTCGGCCAGGCGCTGCGGGTTGGTGACGAAGAGGTCGTCGCCGACCAGCTGGACCTTGTCGCCGATCATGTCGGTGAGGGTCTTCCAGCCGTCCCAGTCGTCCTCGTCGAGCGGGTCCTCGATGGAGACGAGCGCGTACTTGCCCACGAGCTCGGCGTAGACGTCGGCCATCTCGGCGGCGGAGAGCTGCTTGCCCTCGAAGTGGTACTTGCCGCCCTTGAAGAACTCGGTGGCCGCGACGTCCAGCGCGAGGGCGACGTCGGTGCCGAGCTTGTAGCCGGCCTTGCCGATGGCCTCGACGATGAGGTCGAGTGCGGCGGTGGTGGACTCGACGGAGGGGGCGAACCCCCCCTCGTCGCCCAGGCCGGTCGACAGGCCGCGGTCCTTGATGACGGTCTTGAGGTGGTGGTAGACCTCGGTGCCCATGCGCAGGGCCTCACGGAAGGTCGGGGCGCCGATGGGGGCGATCATGAACTCCTGCACGTCGACGCCCGAGTCGGCGTGGGCGCCACCGTTGAGGATGTTCATCATCGGAACCGGCAGAACGTGCGCGTTGGAGCCGCCGATGAAGCGGTACAGCTCGAGGTTGGCGGACTCGGCGGCGGCGCGGGCCACGGCCAGCGAGACGCCCAGGACGGCGTTGGCGCCGACGGTCGACTTGTTGGGCGTGCCATCGGCGTCGAGGAGGGCCTCGTCCACGAGGCGCTGGTCCTCGGCCGGGATGCCGATCACGGCGGGGGCCAGCACGTCGAGGACTGCCTCGACGGCCTTGGTGACGCCCTTGCCCAGGTAGCGCTCGTCGGAGTCACGCAGCTCGACGGCCTCGTGGGCGCCGGTCGACGCGCCGGAGGGCACGGCGGCGCGGCCGAACGAGCCGTCGTCCAGAAGCACCTCCACCTCGACGGTGGGGTTGCCTCGCGAATCGAGGATCTCCCGGGCTCCGACCTGCTCGATAAGCGCCATCTGTGCTCCTTGGGGGAAGTTCGTGGATCGTGTCTGGGTCGGCACCACTCCGCGAGGCGCAGCACCGCTGGCCATTGTTCCACGTCGGTCTACAGGGCGGGCCGAGGCTGGGCCGGGGGCGCTCACCCCGCCCCCGCCTGGCCGGCCTTCGCCCCCTCCCGGGTTGCGCGTCCCCTATGTACGCCGCCTGCCCGGGTACGCGTCCGGTGTGGTCCATTCCGGGCGCGTACCTCTCCCCAGTTGCCTTCGCTCAGCTCCACACGTGAGCAGGATCGATGTGCTGGCCGACGTCCATCGCGTCGTGGAGAACCCGGCCCACCACAAGCATGCCCGGGTCGAAACGGCAGACCAGACAGACTTTTCAACGGCGCGCACCGTGAGGCGGAATGTCGCCGTCACCCAGATGACCGACCATCGGCCACAGCTCGTGCACCGATGTCGGCAATAGCGTCGTCAAGGTCCGAGTCGCCCACATCCACGTAGCGGCCCGCCGCCACGTCATCCCAGCCCAGCTCGACTGCTGCACGAAGTGTCGCGAGCCTGACTGCGTCCTCACCGTCCCGGCTCTGCATACTCATCACCCCTGTCGGGAAACTATGCCAATCCTGCGGGTCCGGCACGGCCTGCGTGAATAAGAACCAACCCTCAGCCAGGATCCTGGCCGCGGCGGGCCCGCGTCGTCGTCATCGTCATGGACTTCGTCCCGAACGCGTGGCCTTACTTCGGCTACCCACGTTCGCCCCGGCGGTCCGGCGGTCCGGCGGGGTGCGCGCCAGCGGACCCCGTCGGTGACGTACCCGGCCCCTAGAGTGAGCCCGACCCTGCCAGGACCACCCAGGAGAACTCAGTGGACTCACCCGCCCTCATCGCCGCCCCCAAAAGGGCAGACACCTGATGGCGGCCCGGTCCGCGCGCAAGGCAACCACCAAGCGCAAGACGAGCTCGCGCAAGGCCACGACCAGGAGCAAGCCCACCTCCGCCCGGGCGAAGCCGGCCAAGAAGCCCAGCGCGGCGCCGGCGGTTCCGTCGATCTCTCCCGGCCAGAGAGTGTGGCTCCTCGAACTCCCGTGGGGAGGGCTGGGCGGCGGGATGCCGGCCGGGGTCACCTACTACAAGTCGCTCACCGCTCACGCGTACGTCGGCACTGCCCTGCCGAGCGCCCTGGAGCCCTACGCCAGCAAGCCGTACTCCTACCTGCGGTGGCGGGAGGACGAGCTCAACGGCAGCACGGGCCCGGGTGCGACCGCCGCGCCGATGAGTCTGCGCCCGGAGCAGCGCGCGGACGTCGATGCGATCGCCACGGCCGCCGAGCGCGGGTTCCGGCAGGTTCATCTGGCCAATGACGTGGGCACCGGTAAGACGCTGGTCGCGGTGGCCGCAGCGAAGGCGATTGCGCGCGAGCGCGGTGCCCGCACGATCCTGGTGACGGTGGACCGGCCGGCCCGCATCACCATCCCGTCATGGCGTCGCGCCATCGCCGCCCTGGGTGACGACGAGCTGCGTTGGATCATCATGTCCTCCGACAGCCTGGGCAAGCTCAGGCGGCAGTGACGGTCAACGCAGAATTGAATGCCGAACTTCGGGCGTTGCGCGGAATGGATCCCACCGGCACTATTGTTCCGTTGTTTCAGCCTCGAACATCGAGGCCGCGGTAGAGGATCGTGGTCCTTCATCCGGCCCGTAGTCTGGCCTGGGTCGAACGCCTTAGTGTCCTATGCCTCCGCCGCAGTGGTTGTCATCGCTGATAGTCAGGGGTATGACGTACGAATGCGCGAATCCGGAACTTTTGATCCGGAAGGGCCCCTTTGTCTCCGCTCGCAGACTCCAGTACTGCTCCCCAGCGACGGAGTCGCGCCGACACGTTGATGATGTCAAGCCAACTCGCGCACATTCCGGCCGGCCGTCGAACGAGACCGATAACCAGACGTTATGTAAAATAGTACTTGTCGAGAGCGTCCACTACTACTTGACGACATACTCAGCGCAGGCGAATACTCGGGACTATGGAGACCTCTCGCCTGGTCGAGCTCATTGATGCTCACAAGCACACCTACGGCGTCAGTGAGGCCGAGCTGGCCCGCCGAATCGGGATCACCCGCCAGAATCTGTACTTGTGGCGCACCCGCGGTCTGCGCGGCCTGCCGGCCCGAGCGACTATCGATGGCATGGCTACCGAACTGCATCTTCCGTATGTCCGGGTTCTCGAGGCGGCCTTGCGCGATGTCGGCTACCTCGACGCCACCGACGGATTCTCAGGCGTACTGGCATGACCGCCCCTGACCCCCTCGGCCCGGCGGCCACCTGAGTCGTCTTTAGTCCGGCTTTGGAATTTCGAAGTAAAGCTCGCACCTTGGCCGGGCCCGTCGCTGTGCGCTCGAATGTGCCCTCCGTGGGCTTCGACGAGTGCGCGAGTGATGGTCAGGCCGATACCGCTGCCGCCGCTGTGGCGGCCGCGTGAGGTGTCGGCTCGGTAGAAGCGGTCAAAGAGGTGGTCGAGGTGGTGTGGGGCGATTCCTTCGCCGGAATCCGACACGGTGATCTCGACGTGGCGGCGCCCTACCTGCCCGCTGATGACGGTGACGGTGCCGCCGGCGGGGGTGTGGCGAAGTGCGTTGTCCAGGAGATTGCCCAGCACTTGTCCGATGCGGTCGGTGTCCACCGTCACCGGTGCGTCGTCGACGTGGGTGTGTAGCTGGACTCCCTTGTTCTCGTATCGTTCTCGGACGGCGTCGACCGCACGGGTGACCAGCGTCCGAGTAGTGGTCGGACTGGGGCGAAGGCGGGTGAGGTGTTCTTCCGCGCGGGAGACGTCGACGATGTCCGCGGCGAGTCTCTCCAGCCGCCGAGTAGCCGACCACAGAATGATTCGGACGTCGTCGTCGAAGGTGTGGATGCCGTCGTCGATGGCTTCGAGGTAGGAGTCGAGTGTGGCAAGGGGTGTGCGCATTTCGTGTCCGAGGTCGGCCAGCATTCTGCGTCTGGTGGTCTCGGTGGCGTCGAGCCGTCGGGCGAGTTCGTTGACACTGTCGGCGAGATCGTCGAACTCGCGGCCCAGGCCTGGGCTAACGACCCGCGTGTCGTAGCGTCCACTGGCGATCTCGGCAGTCGAGGAGGTCACGGCGGTGACGGAGTGTTGAACTCTCCGGGTGAGATACCAACTCACCAGCAGCGCCAGTAACACTGCGATGGTCACCGCCAACCCCCACGCCACGATGATGAACGCCGTGAATGCTTCGACAGACCTCCACCCCGTCCAGCCCGGGCAGGCCAAGGTCAAGGACGATGACGTCTGGGTCGATTTGCCGGGCCAGTGTCACCGCCTGAAGACCATCGCCGCAGATCGTCACCTCGAAGCCCTCGCGTTCGAGGTAGGTGGCCACGACATCGGCCAAAGACTGCTCGTCCTCGACAACCATCGCCCGCAAGCCCGTGGCCGGACGTGGCGTCGGTGCGGCGACTTCTGTCGTTCCGAGCGCACGGGCAGAAGAGTTCATGTCCCCCATCATCCTCGGCGCCACCATATGGGCCACACGCGCGCGGGCCACATGCCGACCCGGACATCTCTCAATGACTTGCGGCTGGAAGTCGAGCGCCGGGTGAGCGAGGGTGCCCACCCGGCCAATGCTGTGTTCGCTCGAGAACGTGGTTCATCGCGTCATCGGGCCGAAATGGGCCAACCGTCAGCTGCAGCAGCAGCCACCCGTTCCACTCGCCATGGGCAAGGAGACACCGACCGTCTGATCTGCGGAGACTATCGCGTATCCGGCGTCGGCCACGGCTTGGGATACGGCCTGGGTAGTCGCGGTTCCGGTCGTTGTCATACTTCCTGCCTGCAAGTTGACTTCGACGCCGATCACGCCGGGCAATGCACCAACAGCGGCTTTCACGGATGAAACGCAATGCCCGCAGGTCATCCCCTGAACTTGGTATGTGGTGGCCGTCATCGTCTTAATCCTTTCGCCGAACGCCGTGGGGCGATCCCACACCAGAATCATATACCCCCGGTGGGTACATGATTCGAGTCGTCAGGTTTCTTCACGAGATCTTGACCTTGGCACCGAGGGAGCGAGGTGGGCGCCCCAGGACACGTTGCCCGAGGCTGGTCGATCGGGCTCGGAGAACCGCGGTTTTCGGACTGGCCCCTGAAAGCACCCTCTGCCGGTGCCCTACAGCGCCCATCATTTCCTGCTGCTCTGCGGAGCCGGCCCCGGTCACGGCTGACCGCCGAGCTGGAACGAGATTATCGATCGCGGTAATCCGTTAAGGTGACTCCCACCGCTCAGCGACCGGCCTCGATGTTCGACCGCGAGAAAGGGGAGAGACCGTCATGTCCTCAGGGATCGTGTCCGTGGCTCTGGTGGCGCTGTCTGTCGTTGCTCTCTTCTATGCACTCCACCGCGTGGCCAGCATTACCTCCGACCCGTTGACAGTCCTGCCGGCCCAATCCGGGTGGGCACCGCAGGAGCACGCCCTGTCGCGGTTCCACGCACGCTGGTACCTCGCCTCGATCGTGTTTCTGGCCTTCGACGTCGAGATGCTCTTTATGTACCCGTGGGCCGTGGTGGTGATCGAGAAGGGGCTCTCTGCGGTGGTGGAGATGTTCCTGTTCCTTGGTGCCCTGCTAGTCGCCGTGGCCTGGGCACGGCGAGAAGGCGCATTCCGATGGGCTTGAGCCCGTTTCTCGCCCGCCTCGCCGTCCAGGCCACCCGGGTGCTCGTCGTCGAGGCCCCGGGCCAGTGGGCGACTCGGATGGAGCTTGAGCAACAGCTACTCCGTCGCGGGTGGCGGATAGCCAGTAGTCCGGCTCAGGGGGACGTGCTCGTCGTGTGTGGTGCGCCGGGCCCTGAGCTGTCGGATCTGGCGAACCGCCTCTGGGAGCAGATGCCCGGCCCTCGGGTGCGCATCGGCATCGCCTCGCCCGGAGCGGTGGTTCCCGCCCTCGACAATGCCACTGCGCTCCTGCTCGACACTTCCCATCACCGGACCGACGCCCGCGAACGGGCGCAGGAGCCCTCGATGTCCGATCACGCGAACAATGCTGATGGCGAAGGGCACGAAGGGCACGTGGGTCACGAAGGACACGAGGAACACCAGGGCCACGGTGGACACTCGGACCACGAAGAGCACGCGGATCGCCAGGCGCACGAGGGCCACGAAGACCATGGCGGGCATGGTGGCCACGAGGGCCACGCAGACCACGGCGGGCACGAGGGCCATGAAGGCCACGGGGATATGGACATGGCTCCCGCCGGGATTCCCTTGGCCGAAGGCGGGGAGGACCGCGACGGCCTGGAGATGGATGTTCTCCATCTGCCGCTCGGTCCGGTATTGCCGTTCTGGCCGGCCGGGCTCGTGCTGCACTGCTCGCTACAGGGGGACGTTGTCGTCGACGCCACCGCCTCGGTGATCGACGCGACGGAGCACAGGGCCGGAGCACCCGGTCGGCCCACGGACCACGCGTCTGCCACGGTGACCCAATGTGATCAGGTCATGGCACTGCTGGCACTGGCCGGTGCCGAAGACCTGGCGGACTGCGCCCGCCGTGCCCGGGACGGGATTCTGACGGGCGATCCCGGTGCCGCCCGTGACGCCGTCGAGCGTCTGCACCGGAAGGTTCGCAGGTCGCGGCTGCTGCGCTGGTCATTGCGGGGCGTGCTGCCGCTCGGCCCGGCCGATCTGGAGCGCCACGGCTTGCCGGGGCACTGCCTCGGGGATGCCCACGACCGGTTGCTGGCCCAACTGGAACGGATCCGCGTCGAGGTCGGCGGCGCAACGCCGGACCGGGCGGATGGCGGCTCAGCGCAGGAATCTGCGGACAAACTAACTGTGCCGTGGGCGGTGGTGCCGGACCTGGTGACCGGTTTGGAGCTGGGCACTGTGCGCTTGGCGGTGGCGAGCCTTGATCTGGGCTCGCATCCTGCCGTCCGGGAGGTGGGGCATGTCTGAGACCGTGGTGACGACCGTGTCCGGTGGGTGGGCCGTGCTGGCCGGGGTGATCCTGTGTGGGCTGGCGTTGTTCGCGGTGGCGCTGGACGGGGTGCTCTCGTCGCCGGCGCGGGGCGGCGGTCGTGGCGGGCCCACTCCCCTGGCCCGTGCGGCCCGTCTGTTGCGGCAGCGTCGCCGCACGACGGTCGCCGCGGACACCCTGCTGTGGCGGATCGGCGGCGCGGGCATGCTGGTCGGGGCGTTCCTGATGATCGCCGTGATCCCGCTGGGCCGCTGGACACTGGCGGACCTCGACGTGGGAGTCGTGTGGTTCAACGCCGTCGACGTCATGGTGTGGGCCCTGGTCTGGCTGGCGGGGTGGGGCGCCAACTCCATCCACGGTCTGGTGGGCGGTTACCGCTTCCTCGCGCACGGGCTGGCCTATGAGCTGCCGCTGATGTTCGCATTGGTGGCCCCGGCGATCGCCGCCGGCAGTCTGGCGGTGGGCGACGTCGCGGCCGCGCAGGACGGCGTGTGGTTTGTGGTGTGGATGCCGGTGGCGTTCCTGGTCTTCCTGATCGGCGTGACCGGCTTCTCTGTATGGGGTCCATTCGCCCCGGCCCTGTCCGCGGACATCGTCGGCGGGGTGACGGCCGAACTCTCGGGGGTCGATCGGCTGGTCCTGCAGGCCGGGCGCTACCTGTTCCTCACCGCCGGGGCGGCGTTCTCGGTGCCGCTCTTCCTCGGCGGTGGTGCCGGGCCCGTCCTGCCCGACTGGGCGTGGGTGCTGGTCAAGACAGCGCTGGTGCTGACGGTTCTGGTGTGGGCGCGGCGCAAACTTCCGCTGCTGCGACCGGATCGGTTCATGGAGATCGGCTGGACTGTCTTGCTCCCGGCCGTCGTGGCCCAGGATCTGCTTGTGTCCCTCGTCGTGGTCTGGAAGGGCTGAGCCGTGCTGGTCGGGATCGTGTTCTGGGTACTCGCTGTGGTGGCGGTGACCGCGGGGGCGGCCGTGTTCGTGGTGGACTCGATGGCCCGGGCCACCTACGCGCTGGCGGCATCGTTCATCGCCGTGGGGGTGATGATTTTGCTGCTGGGTCAGAGCTACCTGGGCATCATCACGATTCTGATGATGGTCATGGAGATGGCGGTGATGGCGGTCTACATGGTGATGTTCATGGGCATGAACCCGGCGCTGATGCCGATGGACATGACCCACGGGAAGAAGACCGCGATCGGCACCTCGGTCGGGGTCTTTGTGCTGCTGGCCGCCGGGGCGCTGCTGATCCCGTGGCCCGAGCGACGTGGCGCCCCACCCGAGGACCTCACCAACGCGCTGGGCCTGGAGATCATGGGCGAAAAGATGTTGGTGATGGCCGTGGTGGGCGCGGTCATGGTGGCCACCATCGTGGCCGGGATCGTCCTGGCCGCCGGGCGCACCCGCTACGACCGGCTCGGCGACGATCTGCGGCGCCGCCCGGCCGACGACCCCCAGCCGGGAGGTGTGGGTCGATGACCCTGGAGGCCGTTCTGGTGGTGGCCGCCGCCCTGTTCGCCGTCGGGCTCTACGGGGCCCTGTCCCAGCAGGTGGTGGTGATGGTGATGATGGGCCTGGAGTTGATGATCAACGGGGTGCTCCTGGCCGCCGCGGGGTTCTGGTGGTTCCTGGCCCCGGGCCCCTCCGGGCAGGTGCTGCTGCTGGTGGTGCTGGCGGCCATGACCGTGGAGATGGCCATGGGCTTTGCCGTGGCGACGCTGTTGCACCGCAAGCGGCAGACCGACATGACCGACATGGCCGAGGATCTCTCCGGATGACCGCCGACCAGACCTTGCTGCTGACCCTGGTGGTGCTCCCGGCTGCCGTGGGTGCGGTGCTCGCGCTGACCCGGGCGGAGCGGGTTGCGGCCCCGATCGCGGTATCGACCGCTGCCGTGACCGCGCTGCTGGCGGCTGTCGTCGCCGTTGCGCGGCCTGCGGTGGCGTTCCCGTTCATCGCCGGCGTCGACGTGGCATTGGAGGTCGACGCCCTGGCGGCGCTGACCCTGCCGATGGTCGCAGTGGTGACCCTTTTGGTGCTGGTTTTTGCGGCCGGCAACATCCGGGCGGCCCGGCCCCGCTTCCACGGGCTGATGCTGCTCTTCGCCGCCGCGGCCCTGATCACGGCCTCGGCCGCCAGCCTGCCGGCGCTGCTGTTTGCCTGGGAGTTGATGGGCGCGACCTCGTACGCGTTGATCGGGTTCTGGTGGCGGGACACCGACCGCGTCTCGGCCGGGCTCACGGCCTTCCTCACCACCCGTACCGCCGACCTGGGTCTCTACCTGGCCGCCGGCGCTGCCTTGGCCGGCGGCGCCGGTATGGGCCTGTCCGAGTTGCCGGCGGCGGAGAGCCCGTGGCGGCACGTGGTGGCGGCCGGGATCCTGGTGGCGGCACTGGGCAAGGCCGCGCAGCTGCCGTTCTCGTTCTGGCTCTCCGGCGCGATGAAGGGCCCCAGTCCGGTCAGCGCACTGCTGCACTCGGCGGCGATGGTGGCAATGGGCGGTTACCTGCTGCTGCGCGTGGAGCCGCTGCTCGCCTCCACCGGGTGGGCGGGCCCGGCCGCCGCGTGGATCGGGCTACTGACCGCGGTGGCGATGGGGATCGTGGCGTTGGCCCAACGGGATCTCAAACAGTTGCTGGCGGCGTCCACTGTGGCGCAGATGGGATTTGTGGTGCTGGCCGCCGGAGTGGGCGCGGTGAGCGGAGGTGCCGCCCAACTGGTGGCTCATGCCTCCACCAAGGCACTGCTGTTCCTCGCTGCCGGGGCGTGGCTCACCGCGTTGGGCACCGAGAAGCTCACGGAACTGCGCGGGGCGGGCCGCCGATGGCCGGTGGTGGGCGTGACCGCGACCGTGGGAGCCCTGGCCCTGGCCGGGATCGCGCCGCTGTCCCTGTGGGCGACCAAAGACGCGGTGCTGGCTGGAGCCCTGGAGACCTCGGCCTGGCTCTACGCCACAGGACTGGTGGCGGCGGCCCTGTCGGCGGCCTACTCCGGCAAGGTCCTATGGACGATCTGGCACCGCGGGGCCCAGGCCCGGGTCGAGGAGCCCACCGCCGGGCGGGAGGTCGGCGCAACGCAAGAGCTCGGCACCGGGCAGGTGGGGGCGCTCGAGCAGGCCCCGCTGGTCGTGCTGGCCGCGGGGGCGGCCGCGGTGTCGGTGTTGGCGCTGCCCCCGCTCAGCGGCGCCCTCGCCCAGGCGATGGGCGGGCACGGCGAGGTGACGGCGCTCGAGCTCGTGGTCTCGGCCGCCATCGCCCTGGCCGTGGTGCTGCTGATGCGACGTCTACGCGCCCCGGAACTCGGGTGGGCCGAGCGGTGGCTGGGGCTGGAGGCTGCTGCGCACGTTGTCGTCGTCGTTCCCGTCATGCGGTTGGCGCACCTCCTGGCCCGGTTCGACGACGCGGTCCTGGACCGCGCCGTGACCTCCGTGGCCGGGGCCGTCCCGATGCTGGCACGGTCCGTGGCGCGGTTCGACGAAGAGGTCCTCGACGCCGGAGTCGGAGCAGCCGCACGGGCCGCCCATACGGCCGGGCAGGGCGCGGCCCGCCTCGATGACGCCGTGGTCGACGGCGCCGTCGAGGGCCTGGCCGGTTGGGTTCGCCGACTCGGGCACCTGGCCCGCACCCCGCAGACCGGGGCCGTCCACCAGTACCTCCTGCAGGCCGTCGCGGTGCTCACCGTGGCCGTGGTGGCCTGGACCGTCTACGCAGTGATGGGATGAGCATGCTCAGTCTGATCGTCTTTCTCCCCTTGGCCGCCGCCGCCGTCCTGGCCGCGGTGCCGGCGATCGGGCCGGCGGCCGCGCGATGGGCGTGGATCGCGGTGAGCGTGCTGGAAGTGCTGCTGGTTGCCGTGGTGTGGGCCGGCTACAAGGACCCGGGACCGAACGGGCTGGCGTTCGAGGAGCAGGTGCCGTGGATCCCGGGGGTGGGCAGCAGTTACCACGTGGGCATCGACGGGCTGTCCCTGCCGCTGGTGGCGATGACGGTCGTGGTGTTCTTGGCGTGCGCTGTGTACTGCCTGCGGGATTCGGACCGGCCGCGCGTGCAGGCGGCGCTATTTTTGTTCCTGCAGAGCATGAGCCTCGGCGTGTTCGTTTCGGCCGACCTGATCCTGTTCTTCGTCTTTTTTGACCTGTCGATCGTGGGAATGTACTTCATCATCGCCGGGTGGGGCCACGGCAATGCGGCCCGGTCGGCGCTGAAGTTCTTCCTCTACACGTTCCTGGGGTCGCTGGCCCTGCTGCTGGGTTTCATCGGGCTGTATGTGTTCTCGGCGCCCCACACCTTTGACATCCCCGAGCTGGTCGCCGCACCCCCGCTGGCCGGTGAGCCGCTCGCCGGGGGGCTGGTGCTGGCGGCGATCCTGGTGGGCTTGGCCGTCAAGACCCCCACCGTGCCGTTCCACACCTGGCTTCCCCCGGCCCACACCGACGCCCCGGCCGCCGGCTCGGCCGTCCTGGCGGGGGTGTTGCTGAAGATGGGCGCGTACGGCTTCGTGCGGATCGCCATGCCGATGCTGCCCGAGGTCTGGCGGGCGTGGGCCTGGGTGATCGTGGCCGTGGGAATCGTCTCCGTGCTCTACGGCGCACTGGTGGCGCTTGCCCAGACCGACCTCAAGCGGATGATCGCCTACACCTCCGTCAACCACATGGGCTACATCGTCCTGGCCCTGGGTGCGGCCGGGCTGCTGGTGGAGGGTGCCGAGCAGGCCCGGTCCGTGGCGGTCACCGGCGCGATGGTGCAGATGGTCAGCCACGGACTGATCACCGCCGCCCTGTTCTTGCTGGCCGGGGTCATGCAGAGCCGGGCCGGGACCTACGACCTGGGTTCCTATGGCGGGCTGGCCGACCCCGCCCCGCGGTACGCGGCGCTGTTCGCGATCGGCGCCTTTGCCTCCCTGGGCCTGCCCGGGTTCTCCGGGTTCATAGCCGAGTTCCAGATCTTCGCCGGCAGCGTGGCCGTGGCCCCGGTGACCGCAGTGGCGCTAGTGGGCATCGTGATCACCGCCGCCCTGTTCCTGCGGGCCCTGCAGCGGGTCTTCACCGGGCCCGCCGCCGGGCGCTCCCCCGGGTTCGCGGACCTGCGGGCGCACGAGCTGTGGTCGGCCGGCCCTCTGCTGGCGCTGTCCGTGCTGATCGGAGTGCTGCCGCTGGTGCTGCTCGGGGTGATCGAGCCGAGCTCGGCCGCCCTCGTGGAACTGGTGGGACGGTAACCCGTGGACGCCTCCATGCAGATGAGCCCCGGGCTGCTGCTGCCCGAGATCATCGTCTTTACCGGCGGATTGGCGGTGCTACTGGGCGGATCGTTCCTCCCCCGGCAGCGCCAGTGGATCGCCCGCGCCGCGGCCGCCCTGGCGCTACTGGGCGCCGCGACCGCCGCCGCGGTGGCTATGGCCGGGCCTGCGCAAAGCGCCTTTGCGGGTACCTTTGCCGTGGACACCGCCACCGGCGCCGCACGGGTGATAGCCACCCTGGCCACCCTGCTGATCCTGGGGGTGGCCTCCGGGGAGCTCAAGGACTCCCCGCGCGAATCCGACACCTACGCCCTGCTGCTCTTCGCCACCGCCGGGGTGATGGTCCTGGCCGGGATCACCGACCTGTTGGTGCTGATCGTGGGATTCCTGCTGGCCAGCATCCCGCTGTACGGGATCATCGGACTCACCGGCGGCCGCTTGGGCGCCGAGGCGGCGGTCAAGACCTACCTCATGGGGGCGCTGTCCGGGATCCTGCTGATGCTGGGCGTCACCGTGCTCTATGCCCTGGCCGGAGGCACCGACTACGCCCTGCTCCGGGAGGCGTTGCCCACCGCACCGGACGCCGCCGTGGGGACAGGCATCCTGGGGGTGCTGGCCGGGCTGCTGTTCAAGGCCGGCGGGGTGCCGATGCACTTCTGGGTGCCCGACGCCGCCCAGGGCTCCGGGGTCACCGCCGCCACGTTCCTGACCACCGTGCCCAAGGTGGGCGCGCTGGTGGCCGTGTACCGGTTGGTGGCCACGGTCTCCGCCGAAGAGCACTCCTGGTTGCTCGTCGCCGCCCTACTGGCCACCGCCTCGATGTTCCTGGGCAACCTGGCCGCCTACTGGCAGACCGATCCCCGCCGGCTACTGGGCTGGTCGACCGTGGCGCAGGTGGGGTTCCTGCTGGTGCCCGTGGCCGCAGCCGGGCGCAGCGACCTGGCCCTGCCCTCGCTGTTGTTCTACCTGGCCGCCTACGCCGTGACCAACGTCGCCGCCTTTGCCGTGACCGCTGCCCTGCCCGAGCACCGGACGCTCGCCGAATACCGCGGGCTGGCCCGCTCCCGCCCAGGGTTGGGACTGACCGTGCTGGTGGCGCTGCTGGGGCTGGTGGGCACCCCGCCCCTGGCGATCTTCGTGGGCAAACTGACCACCGCCACCGCCGCCTGGGACGGCGGTCACGGGTGGCTGGCTCTGGTGGTGGTGGTCAACAGCGTGATCAGCCTCTTCTACTACCTGCGCTGGTTCGCCCCCGTCTTCGCCCGACCCGACTCCCAAGCCGCCGAGTTCCCCGGACGCGGCGGGATGGCCGCCTGGCCGGCCGTCACGGCCGCGGTCGCCGCGACCGCGAGCCTGGCGCTGGGCGTCCTGGCCGGTGTCCTGTGGGCTGCCCTCGACGGCCCCGGGATCCTGTAGGGCTGGGAGCGGCAGCCTTCCCCAGCCGGAAGGGGCGTCGAGTAGGTGCGGGAGGGAGCCGGGGGCCGTACAGGAGAGCCCGCTTATAGGAGAGAACCCCCTAGATCGTCGGTTGTCGCCGTAGGACCTAAGTCGCACACCCAGTCGAGCAACGACTACAGCGGCGCCGCGGGTTCAGCCAATGGCGCTGAGGAGGTCGCTGCAGGCCTTTTCGCAACGACGGCAGGCGTCAGCACACAGCTTGCAGTGCTCGTGCATGTCGGCGTGAGCCTCGCAGTCTTCGGCGCAAGTAGCGCACGCGGCACGGCAGGCCTTGAGCAACTCGGTGACCACGGTCAGGTTGCTGCCCGTTCGGCGACTCAGGACGGAAGCGGTGGCGACGCAGACATCGGCGCAGTCGAGATTGGTACGGATGCAGTTCCGCAGGTCGGCAACCGCCTCTTCTGCCAAGCAGGCGTCCGCGCCGTGCGGGGAATCAAGGTAGGTCCGGTGCCAGCGACGCATGAATCGTGGCCCCAGGCCGGGGAAGAAACCGGCCGGTAGCTGTTCAACGTGCAACTGCGCGGTCGCGCCGAGATCAGCGATCGTGGCGTACCGCAGCACGAGATCGTCCTCCGTCGCCGGTCCCGGCCGTGGGCAAGGCGCCGTCCGCGCACGGTAGAGCAGGCGGTAGCGCCACGTCGGTCGACACATAAGCTGACTCCCTTCTTCGGTCAAATCAGACCGGGCCCGGCCACTTGCGCGCCGGAAATGCCGGCTCGGTTAGTGGGAGAGCGGCCAGAGCTCGGAAACTCGACAGTGAAACTTGCATCTCGGCCGGGCCCGTCACTGTGCGCTCGAATGTTCCCGCCGTGGGCTTCGACGAGTGCGCGAGTGATGGTCAGGCCGATACCGCTGCCGCCACTGGGGCGCTCAGTCCTCGTAGACGAAGGACACGGACCATTCGCCGTTGAGGATCGACGGCTCACCGGCTTTGTCATAGAAGATCGGGACCGACCGGATGGCTAGGCCCTCGATGGGGCCATGCTCCGGGGTGCTCACCGGAATGAGTAGCTCGCCGGCACCGCCAGCCTCGACGATGTACTCGTTGGTACCGCCCTGACGCACCTCGTAGACGTTCATCGTCGACTCGCGCAGCTCGGTGGACAATCGGACGGTCAGTGTGTGCTCGCTGCGCACCACGAATTCGGGCACCGGGTTGGTGAAGGAGTTGCCGTCCAGGTCGGTCGCGGTGAAGGGCAGAGCCTTGACGGTGCTGCGGTCGGTGGCCACGGTGATCTCCGACAGCACACCGAACCGGGCTTCCGACCCCTTCCACGCCCCCAGGATGGCGGCGATCATGATGATCATCCACGCCAGGATCGCCCAGGTGGCCGGGCGGACACGGCGGCCGGTCAGTTCGGATTCATTGCGGGAGCTCACAGTTTCGTTCTGCCGATCTCTTCGTAGTCGGACTCAGGGAGCCACCGGCTTCCCCGAGGTGCCGCGAACGGTTCCACCTAGCCCAGTGTGGTTACCCGGCTCGCCTCGCACGGTGCCAAAAAGCGTCTCCTGCCCGAGTCGGACCGGGGCGATAGCCGGCCCCGCTTCTTTCATTTCGCGGAGTTGGATGCTGCGCTTTCTAAAGCAGATATCGAGGCTGCGAAGTGCTCCTCAACCGTTCAGTTCAGGCCAGCATAGGAGTGCAGACCGGAGACCACGATGTTGATAAAGAACAGATTGAAGATGAGCACCGCAAACCCGGCGAGGTTGATCCAAGCGGCCTTCTTGGGGCCCCAGCCACTGGTGGCACGGGCGTGCAGATAGCCGGCGTAAAGGACCCAAGAGACGAAGGAGGCAGTCTCTTTGGGGTCCCAGCCCCAGAAGCGACCCCACGCGCCCTCGGCCCAGACAGCGCCCAGCAGGATGCCCACGCTGTAGATCGGGAATGCGATCACAGCGGTGCGATAGGCCAGTCGGTCGAGAGTGTCGGCATGCGGTAGTGGGCGGGAAAGCCCAGAGCTCCAGCCCGTTTCCTGACCCTGCGGTTGCCACACCCGGATCAGGTACATGATCGAGGCGACGCCGGATATCAGCAGTATGGCCGATCCCAGCGAGATGATCGAGACGTGGATGGGCAGCCAGTACGACTGCAGTGCCGGCACGACGGGAGAGGCTTCGGAATACAGGTTGGTGCCGCCGAAAAACAGCAGGATCAGAACCGGTACCAGTACGAATGGCCAGGCCACCTGCAGGGCCGGCTTGCGCAGGAAAATCAGCCCGGCGCCCACTCCCAGCAGCGTGGTGGCCAGAATGAACTCGTACATGTTGCCCCACGGGAAGCGACCTGTGGCCACCCCGCGCAGGATCAGCGCAGCCGCTTGGAAGAGGAAGGCGATGATGATGAATAGCTGTGCGATCCGTGCCCAGCGGACACTGCCTGCGGACTCACGGTCCTCGTCTCCGGTGTCGGTGAGAGAGGTTGATTCTGTGAGCCCGGGCCCACCGGCACCCACTAGGTTCCGGCTTGATTTAGTCACCTTGGCTACCCGGAATCCGGCGTAGTAGATCAACGATGCGACAAGCGCCAGCACGTATAGACCGAACGCGGACCTATACGCCAGGTCGCTGTAGGTGGAGAGCGTCTCGTTGACAGGCAGTCCCTGCGCGAGAATCACAGTGTTCACCGGATGTTGTCCTTCCACGAAGCGTCGGGGTCGGCGCCTCGACTAGATGCAGTGTCGCCAGGTTCGGGCAAGACGGGTGTAGCAGTAGCAATGGTGGCCAGCCGGTCCCGGAGGTCGTCGAATTCCCGGCCCCAGCCCGATCTGTCCGTCTTAGCGAGGCCACCCAGGTCGACGCGGGTCGCCTGGGCCCCGTCGACAATGACCCGTGCCCAGATCCTTCGGCGACGGACCATCAACGACAGGACGAGTCCACCCACCATGACGGCAGCGAACACGCCCACCCAGATCTGAGTAGGGTCCTCCGAGACCTGGATGTTGATGAACTCGTCGGCTCCATCGAAGCGAACCTCGGTGCCATCGGGCAGGGTCGTGGATTCGCCGGGCATGAGGTTGACGCGGGCCCTACGCTCCAACGCGCCCGACTCCATTAGGTCGGGGTCCAGCGAGAAGATCGACTGTGCGCCGCCATTGTCCAGGCCGGCGTTGCCCTGGTAGACGTCGATCGCCACCGCCGGGTCGTCCATCCGCGGGAAACGGGAGCTGAGTATGTTGCCGTCGAACGAGGCGGTCGGTGCGAACAGCCCCTGGATGGCGATCTGCTGCTCGAGGCGGTCGTCGATGTCCGGGTACATGCCGGCTGGCGGATCAAAGCGCATGATGCCGGAGGAGAGAAAAGTCAACAGGTCCGTCGGTTGCCACTGCACTGTGTCTGTACGGGTCTCGCCGTTGGGGAACGTGACCGTGAACGTGGGCGCGAAGCCGTGACCTTGGAGGTAGACACGGGTGCCGCCGATGCGCAGCGGGTGGTTGACCTGCAATGTGTAGGGATCCCATGTGTCTGGATCGGTGGTGGTGACCTCCTCACTGAAGCGAATGTTGGAGGTGAACATCTCCGCCTGGCCATTGGGTAGATAGTCGGTACGGAAGTCTTCGACCTTGATACAGAACGGCGCCAAATCAGTGCCGTCTACCAGCAGACCAGCCCGGAAGGAGTCGTACGCACTAGGCGTGGTGTTGCAGAAGGCCGGCGCTTCCTCGTTGGCGATGATCACCCGCATGCCCTCCGCGTACACGAACTTGCCGGCCGCGAACGCGATCAGCAGGAACAGCAAGCCGAAGTGGAATACGATGTTGCCCACCTCGCGCGCATACCCGCGCTCCGCGGACAACTCGATGCTGCCCGACACGCGACCGTCCCCGTTGTTGCGACGGACCCGCCAGCCCTTGAGGCTCTTTTGGACCTGGTCCGCGGCCTGCTCCGGCGTGGCCGTGGTCCGGTACGCCGCATGATGCGGCAGGCGTGCAAGGTTACGCGGGGCAAGCGGCGGCGGGGCCTTGAGTTGTTTGACCAGATCAATCGACCGCGGTGTCAGGCAGCCCACCAGCGATATAAACAGCAACACGTACACGGCTGTGAACCACCAGCTGGAGAACACGTCGAACAGCTGGAGCTTGTCAAAGAACTCCCCCAGCCAGCCGTTGTCCGCGATGTACTGATTGACGTTTCCCTGGTTGAGGCTGCGCTGCGGCAGGAGTGCCCCCGGTATCGCCGCCACCGCCAGCAGAAATAGCAGAATCAATGCCGTGCGCATCGCGGTGAGAGTGCGCCATGAGTTGCGCATGAACGCGGTGACCGGAGCTATCCTAGGCACTGATTTGAGTCCCCTCTGCCGTTCCCGGTGCGACGAGCCGGATCGAGGGGCAGCTCCGGTGGGGCGTCGCCGGCTTCATAGCATCATCAGCACCGCTCTAGCACGCATAGTCACATCTGGAGATTGTCCTTCGCCGACCCCATTGATCCGGTCGGGGTTTGATGAAGGTCTGATCAAGATCGAGCACGCGGTAGGCGCCAGTGGCAGACCTACGACGATGATTGGCCTTATGTCCACATCCGATTCTCGAGACGCCGGACCTGAAGGTGAGTCACCGACCACTCGCGCGACCGCAGGGTTGCGGGCGATGGTCGTCGAAGACGAGCGTGAGCTCGCCGACCTCATCGGTACCTATCTGACTCGTGACGGCTTCGACCTCACGGTCGTTCATGACGGGCAGGACGCAGTCGACCTGATCCGGCAAGTCGATCCCGACGTCGTCGTGCTAGACCTCGGTCTTCCGCGGCTGGACGGCGTCGAAGTATGCCGCCAGTTGCGCACCTTCTCCGATGCGTATGTCGTCATGCTCACCGCCCGCACCGAGGAGGTCGACACCCTCATCGGACTGTCCGTGGGAGCCGACGACTACATGACCAAACCGTTCAGCCCACGAGAGCTCATGGCCCGCATCCAGGTCATGCTGCGCCGTCCTCGATCGTCTACGGCCTTACGCTCCCCGTCTGCGGCCTCCGATCACAGAGAGCTGCGAAGGATTGGGGCACTGGCAATCGACGTCGAAGGCCGCGAGGTCACCGTCGACACCACCCCGATCCAGTTGACCAGGACCGAGTTCGACCTCTTGGCGGCACTGACGCGAGACCCCGGCTTGGTGCTGTCCCGGACGCAGTTGATCAATGCGATCTGGGGGCCCGACTGGGTCGGCGACACGCACCTTGTTGATGTCCACATCGCGCACCTGAGACGCAAGCTCGGAGACACTGCGTCCCGGGGCGCATACATCCGCACCGTCCGCGGTGTCGGCTACCGCACCGGAGATGGTCAGTGAGCCGGATCGATCTGGGTGACAACGTGACGCGCCTCAAGCGGTGGTTCACCACTGCCACCTTCGGTACCCGGCTACTGGCGGCGCTCGCTTTTGTGATGATCGGTTTCGCAGTCAGTGCCTGGGTCGTCGCCGCAATACTTGCCCCCGGAATCTTCCACGAGCATCTGGAGATGGCCGGACTGTCACAGAACTCCTCCGAAGCAGCCCATATGGAGGAGGCATTCAACTCGTCAATGATGCTGTCTTGGTCGATCGCACTGGCGGTATCGGTGATCTTGTCGCTGGCTGTCAGCGGCTACATCGCCCGCCGCGTTCAACGATCGATCACCCCGGTCACCCGATCAGTCCAGCAGATCTCCGGTGGACAATACGACTCACGAGTACACGAGCCGAGAATAGGTCGTGAATTCGACGATCTTGTCGCCAGCTTCAACGAACTGGCACGACGACTAGATGCCACCGAAACCACACGCCGACGGATGCTCTCAGATCTCGCACACGAGTTGCGGACTCCCCTGGCCACGCTCGAATCCCACCTTGAGGCAATCGAAGACGGCGTCCGTGCACTCGACGACGACACGCTGCGCATTCTGCGAACCGCGACTGGTCGGCTAGGCCGGCTCGCTCACGACGTCAGCGCGGTGTCCCGAGCCGAAGAACACCTCACGCGTCTCATCCCCATCGGTACCGACACTCGCAGCATCATCGCGGCCGCGATCGACGCCCTGCGCCCCGAGTACTCGCACAAAAATGTGCTGCTCCAAGCACGTATTGATCAGGCAATACCGATCACTGTCGACAGTGATCGAATCAACCAGGTCCTGACCAACCTTTTGCACAACGCGCTCCGCCACACCGACTCAGGTGGGATGGTCACCGTCACCAGTCGCCTACACAACGGGAACGTGGAGATCACTATCGCCGACACTGGAGAAGGCATCGCAGCGCAGCACCTCGACCACATTTTTGACCGCTTCTACCGCGTCGACACCGCACGCGACCGGGCACACGGAGGAAGCGGCATCGGACTCACCATTACTCGCGCACTGGTCGAAGCCCACGAAGGCCATATCCGCGTTCACAGCGACGGGCTCGGCCGCGGCGCCCGATTCACGATCTCCTTACCGCAGACCCCGGCTCACTCCAAGGGCTGACTCAGTTGGTCGCGATACCGTTTTCCCGGAGCCACTCGATGGGGTCGGCGCGCTCCCGTCCCTCGTTCAACCACACCTCGAAGTGCAAGTGCGACCCGGTGGAAAAGCCACGACTTCCCATGAGGGCAATCGTCTGTCCAGCCTGTACACGCTGGCCGGTGGACACGAGAACCTCTTCCATGTGTCCATAAACGGTCATCGTGCCCTCATCCGACAGCAGTCGGACCCAATTGCCGAACCCTTGCGCCGGGCCGGCATCGATGACGGTCCCGTCAGTGGCCGCCACGATCGGGGTTCCGATCGCGTTTGCGATATCGATGCCGCCGTGGAGCGAGCCCCAGCGTTGGCCGAACTCAGACGTGAGGGTCCCGACTGTCGGCATCGCTGCTGTTGGACGGCGCGCGGTCTCCTCGGCAACTTGCCGGCGAGCGTCGATTTCGGTGCCTGCCGCCAATGACGACACCATGGCGGCAGCGCTCTCCAGCGGGAGGTCGCCTTGCACCGCAACGGGCCCAGGCAGTTCAGCCGGGGGAAGGGCTATGTCTCCAGACTGGCCAGCAGGACTGATCGACTCCTCGTGCGCGATGAGGTGAATGTGCTCACCACCAGCCTCTGTGTGCTGGTCCACTAGAAAACTTATCGAGGACACGATGGCCCCGGCGGCGACCGTGACGACGACGACCTGATCGCGTAACTCGGGCCGGGCGGAGGGTTGGCGATGCGTACCGCCACCTCGAGGGCGACCCGAACTCGCCCAGATGTCGACAGTTGAAGGGTGTTCCTTGCGGTGTGCACGTCTTCGCTCCACTGCCGCCGTGTCTCCCCTGCCGCTATGTCGTGATGGTTTCGTGATGTGACTTCTGCTCGAACTTAGACGAGCAGAGTCCGCCGTCGCAAGAAGTGGGGGCCTGCACGCCCGTGTCGAAGAACGACCGGGAGCGGCCCCCACCAGCGTGCATCGTGCCTAGAGTCTCCCTCTGACCACAGCCTCTGGCAGCGTTCATCAAGCTGCCTGTTGCGAGTGTCAGGGACTACGTGGGCGACATGGGAAGGCCTTCGGAAGCTGGACGTCCTGACAGGCTTCACCCAGGTTCACCCCAACTGGCCGCGCACCAAATCAGCAGCGCGTCAGCGACCGTCACGTCCGGGATCTTGATCAGACCTTCATCAAACCCCGACCGAATCAAGAGGTCAGCACAGCACAATCTCCAGATGTGACAGTGCGTGCGGCATTGGGGGACAAGTGGGGCGGGTCGCCGGCCGCCTCCCACCACGAAGAAGTGGACGAGCAGCTCGAGAAAGGGAAAGTGTCGCGATCACAAGATTTACAGATTTCCGGACGATTGTTGTTGCTCGCACGAGCGGTGGCGTTAGTGACAGTCAGCGCCGTCGGACTCCTCTTCACTTCGGCAGGGGTGCTGGTCCAGGACGGCACCAGTCTGGACGTCCACAGCTCGGCCGCCATCGCCCTTCATGTCCTCACCGGCGTGCTGGCTCTGGTTCTAGGGTGGCGCGCGTGGGCTACACGGCGAGGTCGCTGGGCTGCAGTCGTCGCCCTCGTCCTGTTCGGGGCCACGTTCGCCCAAGCGAGCTTAGGGGGCAGTTCGACCTTGGCATTTCACATCGGCGTAGCACTGGTGCTCACGGTCCTGTGTACGTGGCTGGCCGCCTGGACTTTCGGTAGATCACTATACGAGGAGATCGAATGAGACTGCGCAGGACACTCACCGCCTCCGGCTCCACCGCCGCCCTGCTCCTAGCTGTGGGCTGCGCCGGGAACGACACGGGCGCGCCAGAGCAGGCAGAGCAGCTCCAGACGGGCGAGAGAGCCGAGAAACAGGTCACGATGGCCGAGGTCCAGCAGAACGATTCGACCGACTCGTGTTGGACCGTGATCGAGAACATCGTCTACGACCTCACCGCGTGGGTCGACCAACACCCGGGCGGGCCGGACCGGATCGAGCAGCTGTGCGGCACAGACGGGACAGAGAGTTTCACCGACCAGCACAGTGGAGCGTCCCAGCCACAATCGCGGCTCGCCGAGTTCCAGATCGGCCAGCTCGCCGGGTGACCCGGCAGATATGCTTCCGATCCGCTCTGTGCGTCCCGGTCGGAGGCATGTGCCGGGCCCCGCTCCGGGGCCGCGCGCGTGGACTCAGCGAGGCCGTGAACGGGTTCGATTCGCTCCCCCCGCGACCTCTGCGGAAGACGAGAGCGCACCTCGCGAGCGTGACATGACAACACGACAGAAGAACCGTGGGCCGCAATCGGTGGTGCTGCCAGCAGTCGGCCTCAGGATGGGCGGGGTTACCCGAAATCAACCGTGGTCAACGCCTTCTCGGCGGTGGCTAAATAGTCACCCCGTCGGCCGTGCGCTTGGTCGAATGGTGTCGTCATTGGGCGCAGGAATACTGCTGTACACCAGTTTCCCGCCTCTATCCTTGTGGTTTCTCGCCCCGGCCGGTCTTGCCATTTTGGTTCTGGCGGTCCGAGGGATCGGCGTGCGCGGCGCATTCGGATTGGGATACCTGGCTGGTCTCGGGTTCTTCGTACCTTTACTGCCCTGGGTGGGGGTTTATGTCGGCGCTGTCCCCTGGCTAGCATTAGCGGCGCTACAGGCCGTGGCAGTCGCTGTCTTCGCTGGGGCCACCGCACTGGTGGCGCGGCTGCCCGGGGCTGCACTGTGGATCGCGTGCTGCTGGGTGGCCACCGAAGCCGTTCGAGCGCGCCTGCCCTTCGGCGGGTTTCCCTGGGGCCGGCTGGCGTTCGGTCAGACTGATGGACCATTACTGGCGATCGCTCAGATCGCTGGGGCGCCAGGGGTGAGCCTGTCCGTTGCACTGGGGGGCAGCGCGACGGCTGCAGTGGTCGTCGGACTTGCTCGGCGCTCCGCCTGGCGCTCGGTGTCGCTGCTCGGGTCGGTGCTTGTGACCGCCTCTGCACTCGGCTCGATGCCCGTCCCTACCGCAGCGATCACCACCCCCTCTAAAGCGGTTGCCCTAGTCCAGGGCAACGTGCCCCGACTCGGTCTGGATTTCAACGCGCAACGGCGCGCTGTACTGGACAATCATGTGGCTCGTACCGACGCTCTCGCCGCCGAGGTCGCCGCGGGAGTGAAGCCCGCACCAGATCTAATAATCTGGCCGGAGAACGCATCAGACATCGACCCGTTTCGCAATGCCGACGCTGCAGAGCGGATCGATGCGGCCACAGAGACGATCGGCGCTCCGATCCTTGTGGGGGCGGTGGTGTCCACTGGCTCCGGTACCACCCGAAATGCAGCGCTGGTGTGGGAGCAAGGAACAGGACCTGGCGATGCGCACGACAAAAGACGCCTGGTTCCATTTGGTGAATATCTGCCAATGCGATCGATCGTGAGCAAGCTTTCGCCTTATGCCGCGCAGGCGGGCAACTTCGTGCCCGGTAACGGCGATGGTGTGGTGACCATCGATGAGACACCGCTCGCTGTGGCCACCTGTTATGAGGTCGCGTTCGATAATCTGGTATCCGAGTCGGTTCGGTCGGGGGCGCAGTTGATCGCGGTACCAACGAACAATGCAACCTTCGGCGATACCGACATGACCTATCAGCAGCTGGCGATGTCGCGGCTGCGCGCTGTCGAACACAACCGCACGGTGGTGGTAGCAGCCACCAGCGGTGCCAGCGCGATTATCGCGGCGAATGGCGATGTCCTCGAGCAGACCGAAATGTTCACTGCCGATGCCCTCGTCGCACAGGTCCCGCTCAATACCGAGTTCACACTTGCCACCCGATTACGTTCAATTCCTGAACTCATCATCACGGTCACCGCAGTATTCGCGATGCTGGTGGGGTGGATTGCTAGCCGCCGTCGGCGGGGCTGAGATCCCCGGCCATGAGTGCGCGCCGATATCGGGAGCGGACCCGTCGTCGGCCGGGCCGGCTGCAGGTGTTTGGGACGCCTTTCGG
>NZ_KB714660.1:62197-73102 GCF_000349585.1 Dietzia sp. UCD-THP | reverse complement strand
CCCGAGGTAGGACTTGCCGGATCCGGTGAGGTGCTCGTACTGCTCCACGACCTCGCTGTGCTCGAACAGGTCTGGAATCCCGGGGAAGGCAAAGGCCACGGCGAGTTCCTGGAACACGTCGTGGAAGCACAGGAACCACCCCAGATCCACCTCGGGCGGCGCGATGGTGGCCATCTCCCAGTCCAGGACGGCGGTCGGTCGCGTTCCCTCGTAGAGAATGTTGCCGATCCGCGCATCGCCCCAGCTCAGGGCGTCCGGGCTGGTCTCGTCGGGCCAGTGGGCCTCGATCCAGTCGAAGGCGCGGTCGATGACGGGGATCGTCAACCCGTCCTCGCGGGTCGTCCACTCGTAATAGGCCCGCTGCTCATCCACGTGGGCGCGCAGCGCGCTCATGCCGGGGGCGGGGGCGAGCGATGAGACCAACTCGGCGGGCTGTGGGATCTGGTGAATCGCCGCCAACACCGCCAGGGACTCCCGCTGCACCTCCCGCCGCTGCTCGGGGTCCATCTCCAGGAGCCAGCCGTCAAACACGTACGGGGGATTGTCGACCGGGGCGCGGCCGCTTGCCCGGTCCATCACCAGGAAAGGCGTGCCGAGGACGGCGGGGTCCAGCTCGAGCCAGCGGACGCGGGGGACCGGCAGGTCGGTGTTCTCGCGGACCACTCTCATCACGTCGAACTGCTTCTGCAGGTCGTAGACGGGGAACACCGGGAACGCGTCGTCCTGCGGGCACATCCGGGCCACCAACTGCGCGGACTGGCGCTCGCTCGACCCGGCCGGGGTCCAGGCGGCGTCGAAGAGCACCGAGATGTTGGACATCCCCGAGCTCTCCGGCCGGCTCACCGCAGAGACCTCGACCCCGGCGTCGGAGTCGACCTCGTCTCGGCCGGCCAACCAGAGGGTCAGGCGCTCACGGAACTCATCGAGGTCGGCTTCGCCCGAGGTGATGCGTTGGGTGAGCGGCTCGTCGGAGCGCGTCGACGGGGAAGTGGACTCGCTGGACGTCACCTGCGTCGCCTGATCGGTCATGTGGTCGGGACCCTTCGTGCGGACCTGCCGCGCGGGTGGTACCCGCACTCGGATCAGTGTGAGCCACAGCACATGAGGAAATGCTCGAAATGCGCAACCCCGGCGCCGTTCCCGCCGGAGTGAAGGCGCGCGTTGTCGTCGTCGTCATACTCAGGCGTAGAGGCGGACCGCCTGGCGTCTCGTCCGGGGGGTGGGGGTGACGACAAGGGGATCGGTGATCCATCACCAAATGCGTCGCGTCGGTAGCCTCGGATCGCGGGTCGTGCCGACTCGAATTCTCGAAAAGTGAACGCAGAAAAAGGTGTGCAGTTGTCGATCCCCTTGAGCATCCTCGACCTGGTCTCCATCTCCGACGGTTCGACCGCCCGGGAGGGCATCGCCGCCTCGATGGAGTCCGCGCGTCTCGCGGACCGGCTCGGGTACCACCGGCTCTGGTTTGCCGAGCACCACAACACCCCCAACCTCGCGTCGAGCGCCACGGCGCTGCTCATCTCGCAGGCGGCGTCGGTGACGGAAAGGATCCGCGTAGGCTCCGGCGGCGTGATGCTGCCCAACCACGCCCCGCTCATGGTGGCCGAGCAGTACGGCACGCTCGCCAACCTCCACGGCGACCGCATCGACCTGGGCCTGGGCCGCGCCCCCGGAACCGACGGGATGACCGCCCAGGCGCTGAGCCGGTCGTCGGCCGAGCCGCAGGCCTTCGCCCAGCACATCTACGACCTGCAGGCGTGGTTCGGCGAGTCCGGTACCGCGCACAGCACCCCGATCCTCTCGTCGGTCTCGCAGGGCATGGAGGTGCCGATCTGGGTGCTCGGGTCCACCGTCAACGGCGCCTCGATCGCCGGACAGCTGGGGCTACCGTTCTCGCTGGCCTCCCACTTCGCGCCCGACCAGATCGACGACGCCATCCGCGTCTACCGGGAGTCCTTCAGCACCGAGGCGCCCACCGCGCGCATCGACAAGCCCCAGGTGATGGCCGGGATCAACGTGATCGTCGCCGACACTGACGCTGAGGCGCAGCGACAGTTCACGACCCTCCAGCAGATGTTCCTCGACCTGCGGGCGGGGCGGCGGCGCAAGATCCAGCCGCCCGTCGACCCGGAGCAGTTCGCCGGAAGCTCGCCCGGGATGCTCGAGATCAGCGCGGTGGGATCGCCGGAGACCGTCAAGGCGCAATTGGACGAGTTCGTCGAGCGCACCGACGCCGACGAGCTGATCACCGTGACCTACGCGTTCGACCCGGCGGTGCGGAACCGGTCCCTGGAGTTGCTGGCCGACCTCTGGTACTGAATACAGCGGACACCGATTCGGTCGGTAGCGAGGTGGAGGCTGGCATGGATGCCTGGGAGGCGATACACCGGGCCCGTCGAGAGCTGGCACGGGACCTGGCGGGGTTCGATGAGGGGCGATGGCGTCACCCGACCCTGTGCGGGCAGTGGGACGTCGAGCACGTCGTCGCGCACCTCACCGCCGCGGCGTCGGTCGGGCAGTGGGCATGGATCCGCAGCATCGTCCTGGCCGGGTTCCGGCCGGCCGTGCACAACGAACGACGACTGCGCGACCACCTGGGCACCACACCGGAGGACACACTCGACCGCTTCAGAGCCGTGATCGACTCGACCGTCGCACCCACCAAGGACCTGCCCGCCTACCTGGGGGAGGTCATCGTGCACGGCGAGGACATCCGCCATCCGCTGGGACTTCCGAGTTCGAGCGACACGGAGGCGATGACGGAGGTGGCGGAGTTCTACGTGAGCCGCAATTTCACGGTGAACAGCAAGACGACCGCCGCCGGACTGGCCATGCGCGCCACCGACGGACCGTTCCGAGCCGGGGCGGGCCCGGAGGTGGCCGGCCCGACGCTCGCGCTCGTCATGGCGATGGCCGGCCGGCGCAGCCACCTCGACCAGCTCGCCGGCGACGGCGTGCCCCGACTCGCGGGGCGGTTGGACTAACCGCATTTCGGGGACCGAGCTGGTTCTTGGTCCGGTGGGGACTGCGCCGCGGCGCTGGTAGAACGAGGCATGGCCATCGACGCATTCGAACCCCACCCCCTCGTCCGCCTGCTCGGCATGCCTTCGGCGGAGTTCACCGCGAACGCCCTCGTCCGGGCGGTCGAAGAGCTGGGACTGGAGCAGGTGAACCTGCGCTACGTCGGCGGCGACGGCCGGCTCAAGACGCTCGCTTTCCCCATCAATTCGCGCGAGCATCTCCAGGAGGTGCTCACCCGCGGCGAGCGAGTGGACGGTTCTAGCGTGTTTCCCGGGACCGATACCGACGCCAGTGACGTCTACATCGTCCCGCGCCACCGCACCGCCTTCCTCAACCCCTTCGGCGAGCGGACCTCCCTCGACGTCCTGTGTTCCTTCTACCGCGAGGACGGCACTCCGCTGCCGTACGCGCGCGAGCAGGTCGTGCGCCGCGCCGCCGAGGTGCTGACGCAGGAGACCGGCATGACGCTCGAGGCCTTCGGCGAGCTGGAGTACTACCTCGTCAATCAGCCAGAGGCGCTCTTCCCCGTGGAGGAGGAGCGCGGGTACCAGGAGTCGGGCCCCTTCTCCAAGCACGAGCGGGTCCGGGAGCAGGTGCTGGGCCACCTCTGCGCCATGGGGGTGCCGCTGAAGTACGCCCACGGGGAGGTCGGCAACATCCTCGAGGAAGATCGCCAGTTGGTCCAACACGAGATCGAGCTCCAGCCCGTGCCCCTGGAGCAGGCTGCCGACCACCTCGTCCTGGCCAAGTGGGTGGTGCGCGAGGTCGCCTACGCCCACGGTCTCGAGGCGACCTTCGCCCCACTGGTGAGCGGCGACGGTGCGGGCAACGGCCTGCACATCCACAGCCGGCTCGTGCGAAACGGCACCAACACCCTCGTCACCAAGGCGGGAATCAACGACACCGGGCGACGGTTGATTGCCGGTTACCTCTCCGCTGCCAGGGCGCTGTCCGCAGTCGGCAACACGGTCCCCACGTCCTACCTGCGGTTCACCGCCGGCGACGAGTCGCCCGAGGACATCTGCTGGGGGGAGAAGGACCGCACCGGTCTGGTCCGGGTTCCACTGGCCTGGGGTGGCGATGTGCTGGCAGGCATGGTGGCCCACGCCAACCCCGGGAGTACCGAGCCCGTGCCCGAACCGGCCACGCACCCCCAGACCATCGAGTTGCGGCTCGGCGACGGCTCGGCCGACGTCCACCTGCTCCTGGCAGGCATGGCCGTCGCGGCGGCGCGCGGGCTGGGGGATGACGGCAGCCTGGAGGTGGCGGACCGGCTCAACGCCGACACCAATGACGACTTCGAGCAGCTACCCACCTCGTGCGGGGAGGCGGCCGACGTGCTGGAGGCCGAGCGAGAGATGTTCGAAGCCGACGGCGTCTTCCCCGAGCAACTCATCGACGCCCTTCTCGCCGGCTTGCGCGACGCCGACGCCGAGGCCGACGATGTAGCCGGTGGGAAGGGCGACGACGACGAGGCCGCCCGGGAGGAGCTCATCCGCCGTCACTGGCACGTCGGCTGAACATCGCCCGTCGGTGACTAGGAGCGTCGACCCCCTCGCGTCGATGACAGCCCAGGGGATAGGCGGGAGCGAGCGTCGGCAGCTACAGGATGGGGTGACCCTGTGTCGGCGCCGGGCGCCCGTAGGGCGTCCTGGCGCTGGCCTTGTGGTGTTCACACATGGCGCGGAAGTGCTCGGTGGCGTCGAGGGTAGAGCGCCTCCCCTGAGTGGCGGAGAGGTGGCCGTCAGCGAGTTCTGCTGCGGGGTAGACGGCGTCTCGAAGCTGGTCGGCGAGATAATCGGGCCGATTGTGCCAAGCCATGTGGCGCGCGGCGTGAGTTGCTGCAGCATCGACGTCGGCCCAGTCGACAGCCCATCCGGCATGCCGGAACATCTGGTCGAAGAAGACTCGTTGGCTGCGGCTGTTCCCGTCGCGAAACGGGTGGACCAGCGTGAGCTCGGACCAGTGCACGGCGACGGTGTCGGTGGCGGCGTCGGAGTCGGTGGTGCTGGGCGGCCGGGAGGCGATCTAACCGAAAACCCGGTCGAGTTCATCGGCCAGGAACTGCGGCCGGGCGTGGGGGATGCCGAAAGCGGCAGTGTCGCTTGTGCGGAGCTCGCCGGCCCAGGTGTAGACGTCCTGAAGGATGTGACGGTGAATCGCTTGGAGGTGGGCGAGGTCAAACTGGCCCTCGATGGGATGCAGCTCGAGTTGTATAACGCGTTGAAAAGCTGCGGCGCTCTCGGCTGCTGCGAGGGTGACCGGGTCCCGGATGCCGAGCCGATTACGAAGAACCCCCGAGGAGTCCGCGTAAGGATCTCGGGGGCTCATCAACCGAAGTCAGCGGGCGTGTACTGCGGCAGCGATCGCCTCTCGCACGGCGTCGTCGACCGTCAGTTCGCCGGAGAGTTGGCGGCGGGCTATCGCTCGGTCGGTCTCGGTGGGCTCCATTCCTGCCATCCGGTGGCCGACCAGGGCACCAGCGAGAGCTTGATCCGTGGTGGGTCCGATGCGGGTCGACATGGGGTCCTCCCTGGGTCGTCGTCGGGCTTATTCTACCTACTCAACAGTCGATAGCGGCGAGTCGCGACTGACGGAGTTCGCCGATTGTGTCTACGCCGAACCACTCCGCCGCGTGACGGGTGAACTCCGCGGGATCCAGCTGTCCGGCCCCCGCGGGCACCCGGCCGAGCACCGGCACCCCGGTCAAGCGGGGCAGGTCCTCCAGATTGAGGCGCTCGGCGAGGTCAGGGTCGTACGGCCACGATCCGATCACGATCCCGGCGCACCGGAGCCCCCCTGCCTCGATAGCGCGGACCGTGAGCTCGGTGTCGGACAGTGTGCCCAGTCCCGCGCGGGCCACCACGACCACCGCGGCGTCGAGCGACCGGGCGAGGTCGAGCACAGTGAGGTCGGTGCCCAGGCGCACGAGCACGCCACCGGCACCCTCGATCAGGTCGAGGCGGCCGGTCGGGGTGGCGGGCTCCTCAGCAGATGCGGAGGCTTCGGAGGAACCCGCGTCGGCGCCGCCGAGCCAGCGAAGGATCGGCCCGAGGAGCTCGTCGAGCGTCGCCTGTGGCATCCTGGCCACTCGCGCGGCGGTCTCCGGGGCCAGCGGATCCGGCAGGCGCCGCACCTCCAGGACCCGCCGGGCGCCCGACAGTCGCGCGGCCTCGTCCGCGTCACCCGGCTCGCCGGGCGCGAGGCCCGTCTGCACCGGCTTGCAGATCCCCACGTCCAGGCCCGCCGAGCGACCGAGGGCTGCCAACGCGGCGGTGGCGATGGTCTTGCCGACGTCGGTCCCGGTGCCGGTGACGACGACAGGCGCGGCCGCGGCGGTCACGCGTGGACCCCTGTGGAGGCCCCCGCCGAGGCGGGGGAACGCGAGGCCCCGGCCGATCCGAGGTAGGCCGAGGAGTCGGGAAGGCGGTAGCCGTGTTCCTCGAGCACCCGGGCGAGCACGTCACTCGCCCGGGCGAGGTCGGCCCCGGAGATGTCGGCCCGCGCCGTGAGCCGGAGACGGGCTGTACCCTCGGGAACCGACGGCGGTCGGAAGCACCCCACCCGCAGGCCGAGCTCAGCGCAGCGAGCGGCCGCGGCCGCGGCGCGGGACGGATCCCCGAGGATCACCGACACGACGGCCGACCGCGGGCGGTCCGCACCGGTCACCGCGGCCAGGTGCTCGGCCACCTCGAGCACGCGGCGGGCCCGCTCGGGCTCCCGCCGTAACACGGCCAGGGCCGACCGCGCCGCACCCACACTCGAGGGCGCCAGGCCGGTGTCGAAGATGAACGTGCGGGCGGTGTCGATGAGGTGCTCGCGTACCCGCTCCGAGGCCAGGACCACGCCGCCCTGCGAGCCGAGCGCCTTGGACAGCGTCGCCGTGACCACCACGTCCTCGAACCGAGCCAGCCCCACCTCATCGACGAGCCCCCGCCCGCCGGCCCCGCGCACGCCCAGCCCGTGGGCCTCGTCCACCAGCAGCGCCGCGCCGTGCGCCCGGGACGCCCCGTGGAGGGCGAGCAGCGGCGCGAGGTGGCCGTCGGCGCTGTACACCGAGTCGGTGACGACCAGCGCGCGCTCCTCGGTCCGCCCGGCCAGGGCCCGGGCGACCGCCGCGACGTCACCCCTGTCGACGACGACAACGCGCGCCCGCGACAACCGGCACGCATCCACCAGGGAGGCGTGAGAACCCCCGTCCGAGACGATGAGCGCTCCCCGCCCGGAGAGCGCGACCACCGCCCCGAGGTTGGCCGTGTATCCGGAGGAGAACACCAGCGCCGAGGGCTTGTCCGTGAACTCGGCGAGCTCGGACTCCAACGCGGAGTGGTCGCTCGTCGTACCGGTGACCAGCCGCGACCCGGTCGAGCCCGCCCCCCAGCTGCGGGTCGCCTGGACCGCGCCCTCGATCACCTCGGGGTGCCCGCCCAGGCCCAGGTAGTCGTTGGAGGCCAGGTCGATCACGCGGTCGTCGGCGGGCCGGGGTCGCAGCTCGCGGTGCACGTGCCGGGTCGCCCGGTCCTCGGCGGCGGCGTCGAGCCAGTCCAGGGCGGGGGAGCGATCAGATACGGGTCGCGCGGCCTCGGCGGGAACCCGGGTGGTGGTCGGCTGCTGGCTCATCGGATCGCCCCCGCTGCCGCCGTCCCCGCCACTGCTGCACCATGAACCGCGGCCGCACAGATCTGATCGATCTCCTCATCTGTAGAGACCAACGGCGGCATCGTGTAGATGAGATCCCGGAAGGGGCGCAGCCACACGCCGTGTGAGGTGATCGCGGTTGTCGTCGTCGTCATCTCCACCGGCTCCTCCAGCTGCACCACACCGATCGCCCCCAGCACCCGCACGTCCACCACGCCGGGCACCTCGCGCGCTGGCGCGAGTCCCCGGCGCAGGCGCGCCTCGATCTTCGGCACGCGCTCGCGCCACTCGCCGGTCTCGACCAGGTCCAGCGACGCGCACGCCACCGCGCACGCCAGCGGATTGCCCATGAACGTGGGCCCGTGCGCCAGGCCGCCCGCCTCGCCGGCGCTGATCACCTCGGCCACGCGGTCGGTGGTCAGCGTCGCGGCCAGCGTCAGGTATCCGCCGGTCAGCGCCTTTCCCAGGCACATGATGTCGGGCGCGACCCCGGCGTGGTCGGCGGCGAACAGCTCGCCGGTGCGGCCGAAGCCGGTGGCGATCTCGTCAAAGATGAGCAGCGCGCCGGTCTCGTCGGCCAGGCGCCGCAGGTCGTGCAGGTAGTCCGGATGGTGGAAACGCATCCCGCCGGCGCCCTGGACCACCGGCTCCACGATGATCCCCGCCAACTCGTCCGAGTGGCCGCGGATCACCCGCTCCAGCTCGGCGACGTAGGCAGGGTCGTAGTGAACCGGTGGAGCGGGCGCGAACACCTGCTCGGCCACCACGCCTCGCCACATGGAGTGCATGCCACCCTCGGGGTCGCACACGCTCATGGGCGCCAGGGTGTCGCCGTGGTAGCCGCCGCGCCAGGTGGCCAGGCGGGTACGCCCGGGTCGGCCCCTCGAGCGCTGGTACTGGAGTGCCATCTTGGCGGCCACCTCCACCGACACCGACCCCGAGTCCGCCAGGAACACCTTGGTGAGCTCGCCCGGCGCCATCCGCGCGAGCCGGGTCGACAGCTCCACCGCCGGCGCGTGGGTGAGCCCGCCGAACATCACGTGGCTCATCGTGTCGACCTGCCGGTGCGCGGCGGCGTCGAGGTGCGGGTGGCGGTAGCCGTGGATGGCCGCCCACCACGAGCTCATGCCGTCGATCAGCTCGGAGCCGTCCGCCAGACGTAGCCGCACTCCGGACGCCGACGCCACCGGCAGCGGCTGCGTGGACGCCGGGAACCCGCCGTACGGGTGCCACACGTGCTCGGCGTCGGCGGCCAGGAGCGCGGTGGTGGCGGCCTCCTGCGCGGCGCGGCCCAGTACCTCGCTGGCGGTGTCCGGAGCGGTGGTGTCAGTGACGTGTAGCGGGGCGGACATGTCAGGCGTTCGCGGGCTCGCTGGTGCCGGCACCGCGCGTGCGGATGGCCACCTTTTTCTCCTGCGCGACCGGCGCGGCGGGAGTTGTGACGGGGGCGGTGGCGTGGGCGCCCTCGCCGGTCCCGGCGGCATCCTCCATCTGCAGCACCTCGAGGCCGGCGTCGGCGATCATCTGCAGGTCCTCGCCGCCGGGCTGGCCCTCGCTGGTGAGGTAGTCGCCGAGGAACAGTGAGTTGGCCACGTAGAGGCCCATGCCCTGGAGGTAGCCGAGGTGGCGCTCGCGGCCGGCTGCCATCCGGATCTCGGTGTCGGGGGCGACGAACCGGACCATCGCGAGGATGCGCAGGCAGTCGCGCGGGTTGAGCGTGTCCACGCCCTCGAGGGGGGTGCCGTCGAAGGGCAGCAGGAAGTTCACCGGGATCGAGTCGACGCCCTTGGCGCGCAGGTCGAAGGCCAGCTCGACCAGCTGCTCGCGGGTCTCGCCCATGCCGGCGATGAAGCCCGAGCACGCCGAGAGGCCTGCGCCGTGCGCCTGGCTCACGGTGTGCTCGCGGTCGGCGTAGGTGTGGGTCGTGCAGATCTCCTCGTAGTGGCTCTCCGCCGTGTTGAGGTTGTGGTTGTAGGCGTCGGCGCCGCTCGCGCAGAGCTTCTCCGCCTGACCGTCCTTCAGCGCGCCCAGGCAGGCGCACACCTCGACGCCCGGGGTGTCGGACTTGATGGCCTCGATGATGTCGGAGACCTTGCCGACCTCGCGGTTGCTCGGGCCCGTGCCGCTGGCGACCAGGCACACGCGCGAGGCGCCGGCCGCGATGCCCGCCTTGGCCGCGGTGACGGCCTCCTCGGTGTTCAGCCAGGTGTAGCGCAGGATTCCGGCGGTCGAGTTGAGGCGCTGCGAGCAGTAGAAGCAGTCCTCCGGGCACAGGCCGCTCTTGAGGTTGACCAGGTAGTTGACCTTGACCTTGTTGCCGAAGTACTCGAACCGTAGCCGGGACGCGGCCGCGACCACCTCCATGAGCTCGGCGTCGGACGAATCGAGCACGGCGAGCGCCTCGGTCGCGTCGATCGCCCCGCCGCCCTGAATGCGGTCCGCGAGTTCGTGCCAACGGGTGGTCGTGGTGGCCATGGTTCCTCCTGAACGCCGTTCATTGAACGCCGTTAAGGTAACCGGAATCCGTCGACTTGTACAGCGTTCAGGACTTGCGCGGCTCGAACGCGGCGTGCGGGGCGATAAGGTGACCTGTCGTGGCACTCACCAAGTCGGCAGTCGTCGACACTGCGCTCGGTCTCCTGCACGAGGCTGGGTTGCCCGGCATGTCGATGCGCACGCTGGCGACTCGGCTGAACGTCCAGCCGAGTGCCCTGTACTGGCATTTCCCGTCAAAGCAGGCGCTGCTCACCGCCGTCGCCGAACGGGTCCTGGCGGACGTGGCCCCGGTGGAGGCCGGCGCGTCGGCTGCCGACGAACTGCGCGGGGTGACCCGGGCGCTGCGGGCGGCCGTCGCGGGGGTGCCCGACGGGGCCGAGATCGTGGCGCTCGGTCTCGCGGCCGGTGCGGTGAACCCGGTGGTCGACGCGGTCGCACGCACGGGTGCGCGGCACGGGGGTGGCGATCGGGCGGCGGGCCTGACCACGGCGCTCACCGCGTATGTCCTGGGGGTGACGATCGAGGAGCAGACCCACCACAATCTCGCCGCGGTGGACCCCGCGATGCCGCGCGTCGACTACGACTCGCGTTTCAACGAGGGGCTCGAGGCCTTGCTGGCGGGAATCGGCGGCTGACGGCGCGCCCCGGCCGGGCCCGCGCCCCGTCCGGCCCCGCGTCCCGTCCGGCCCCGCTCGCGGGCCGGGCCCGCGCATCGGCCGGCCCCGCGCATCGAAAAGGACGTTCCGCACA
>NZ_KB714660.1:18375-62029 GCF_000349585.1 Dietzia sp. UCD-THP | reverse complement strand
TGTGCGGAACGTCCTTTTCGACGAGCGCGGGCCGATGAGCGCCGGCCCGGGCCCGGGTCAGCTGCGGATGAACACCTGCGTGGCGTAGAGCCGGTTGTCGCCGGCCACGGCGACGCCCATGCCCATGGAGGTGTGATCGGTGCGCAGCAGGTTGATCCGGTGTCCGGTCGAGGCCATCCACTGGTTGACGAGCTGCTGCGGGGTGGCGTTGCGCCAGTTCTGGAGCACGTTCTCCGACCAGCGGGTGGCGCCGCTGGGAACCTGGTTGCGCAGGTCGGGGTTGTGGTACATCCGGTTTTCCGCCGCCTGGACCTGGCTCCAGGCGGTGGCCAACTGGACGAGCGCGTCATTGGACGGCAGCGGCGCGCGGCCGTTGGCGACCCGGGCCGCGTTGGTGGCGTCGTGGAGTTGCTGGCGGTACTCGGCGCTCGTGGGATCGAGTGCCGGGGCGGTGCCACCGCCGCCGCCGATGGCGACCCCGAAGGACGACCCCGGGACGAGGAACTGCTGCCCGGACGCGGCGGGAACTCCGAGTCCGCCGACCGCCATGGTGGCGGCGGCGACAACGGCGAGGGGCTTGACGAAACGAGGGGAAGTTCGGCGCACGGGAGGGACTCCATTCCTGCACGTCCCGAGGGGGAGGGCGTGCAGGAGCCACGGTAGAGACCAACACCGTTCCGGGCTAGAGGACTTGGGAAATCTAGCCGTATTTTCACACTGTTAACCGGCAGTGCGCCGGCGCGGTCACCCCCGTTCGAAGTCCAGCACTACGTGGATTCTTCCGTCCCCGTCGGTGGCGGTGCCCACCCCGACCTTTGCGAATTCGCCGTCCAGCATGCGTTCGCGCATGCCCGTGTCGGTGAGCATGGCGGTGAGCACGTTCTGCGGTGTGGCTTCCGGGGGCAGAGTCAGCACAGTGCGGTCCCGGGTCTCGCCGCTCTCGGGGACCGGGAGGTCGCCGGTCGTGGGGTCGCCGGCGGCCAGCTGGTCCGCGCGGACCTCGGCCTCGACGGACAGGGCCGGATCGGTGACCAGACGCTCGGCGCCGACCGCGGTGCGCGCCTCGTTGACCCCGGCGACGACGCTGCCCTCGAACGCCTTCCGCGCGACCTCGGGCGGGACCACCACGAGAGGAGCGTCCTGTGCGGCCACCGTCGCGGCCCCCGGTGCGGTCGCGCCCGGGATCAGCGAGGCCAGGCCGGGGATGTCCAGGGGAAACGGGAGGGCGAGCTCCAGGGACCCCTGGGCGGACGCGGTGCCCGCGCCGGTGGCGAGCAGCAGGGCCGAAGCGCCGGCGACGACGGCGGAGCGAATGGGATGACGCACGTGGGTTGTCCTTTCCTCGGGCGGCGGCCGGAGCCGGGCCCGGCGGGGATCGTTGACGGCAAGACTACTGCCGTGAGTTCACTTACGCATCTTTCGTCTCATAAGTCAAATCCGTTACATCGCCTGTAGTGGGCGACAGGGTTGAGCCGGGGGGTGGAGCCGGGGTGGAGGCGCCCACACATCTCCGACTGGCAACGATCGGTTCGACCCCCGGCACCGAACCGTGATCGGCGTTACGGTCGGAACCATGACGCCGATCCAACGCACCCGGAACATCGATCCGATCACCGCCGACGATCTTCAGGCACTCGGGACCGCATCCGGTCCCGCGGTGTCGGTCTTCATGCCGACCCACCGCGGCGGGCCGGAGACCCGGGAGGGGCCGATGAGGCTGCGCTCTCTGCTCGACCGCGCGCAGTCCGAGCTGGTCACCCGGGGCACCCCGGCCGAGGAGGCCGCCGAGCTGCTCGCGCCGCTGCGGGAGCTGGGGAACGAGGACCCCTTCTGGCAGCACACGGCGCACGGCCTGGCCCTCTATGCCGCCCCGGGGATCGCGCGGGTCTTCCGTGTGGACACCGAGATGCCGGAGACGGTCCACGTGTCCGACTCGTTCGCCGTCCGTCCTCTGGTCCCGGCCGCGATCGCCGACGGCGAGTTCCTGATCCTGGCCCTGAGCCAGAACTCGGTGCGACTGTTCGAGGCCACCCGGGGGTCGGTCCACGAGCGGGACATCGGCACCGCACCGGCGTCGATGGAGGACGCGGAGGGTCGCACCGAGCGCGAGCCCCAGCTCCAGCACCAGGCGGCGGCCGGGGGCACCGCCGCCTTCCACGGACACGGCGCCGGGGGTGAGGTGGACCGCGTGATGCTCGAGAAGTTCTTCCGCCAGGTGGCCACGGGGATCGACGAGCTCCTCGCAGGGCAGGAGCGACGACCGCTCGTCCTGGCCTCGGTGGCCGAGCATCACCCGATGCTCAGGAGCGAGCTGTCCTACCCGCACCTGCTCGACCAGGTGGTGGCCGGGAACCCCGATCATCTCGACGGTGCGGAGCTCAAGGAGAAGGCGTGGCCGCTCGTGCAGCCGGCCCTCATCGCCGACGCCGCCGCGGCGACCGAGCGGTTCGGCGAGGCGCTCGGGACCGGCCTCGGGATCAGTGACCCGAGGGAGATCGTCGCCGCCGCCGCGGAGGGTCGGGTGGAGACCCTGATCCTCACCGGGGCGATCTGCCGACCGGAGGATCAGCCGGGGGACCTCGACGACGCCGTGGGCCACACCTGCGCCACGTCCGGGCGGCTCGTGGTGCTCGAGGCGCTCCCGCACGGCAATTCCGTCGGCGCGATACTGCGCTACTGATCGCGGTGCCGCGTTCGGGCTCCCGCGCGACACGACCTTACCCGTGGGTAAGGTCGGCCTCCGGCAGGGCACAATGGGCCCCATGAGCTCCAGCCACCCGCATCTGACCAGCCCCCTCGCCGTCGGGCCTCTCACGCTGCGCAACCGCGTGGTCATGGGGTCGATGCACACCGGGCTCGAGGACCGGAGCAAGCACCTGCCCGAACTGACGGCCTACTTCGTCGAGCGGGCCCGCGGCGGCGCCGCGATGATGGTCACCGGCGGGTTCTCGCCCGACATCGAGGGCTGGCTGCTCCCCGCCGGGTCGATGATGGCCAGTCGGCGGATGGCGGACAAGCACCGCGCGCTCACCGATGCCGTCCGCGCCGAGGGCTCGCACATCCTGCTCCAGCTCCTGCACGCAGGGCGGTACGGCTACCAGCCGTTCGTCCGCTCGGCCTCGTCCACCAAGTCCCCGATCAGCATGTTCACGGCGCGCGGCCTGAGTTCCCGCGGCGTCGAGCGCACCATCGACCACTGGGTGCGGGCCGCGCGGCTGGCGCGGCGTGCGGGGTACGACGGGGTCGAGATCATGGGCTCCGAGGGCTACCTGATCAACCAGTTCCTCGCCGCCCGCACCAACCAGCGCACCGACTCCTGGGGCGGCACCGCGAGCAAGCGGATGCGCTTCCCCGAGGAGATCGTCCGACGGATCCGGGCCGAGGTGGGACCGGACTTCCTCATCCAGTACCGCATCAGCGTGCTGGACCTGGTCGAGGGCGGCCAGACCTGGGACGAGACCGCAGAGCTCGCCCAGCGACTCGAGGCCGCGGGCGCCGACGTGTTCAACACCGGGATCGGATGGCACGAGGCGCGCATCCCCACCATCGTCACCTCGGTGCCCCGCGCGGCGTTCGTCGATCTGGCGGCCCGGCTCAAGCAGACCGTCGGCGTGCCGGTGATCGCCTCCAACCGCATCAACACCCCGGACGTGGCCGAGCAGATCCTCGCGACCGGGCAGGCCGACCTGGTCTCGATGGCGCGGCCGCTGCTGGCGGACCCGGCGTTCGCGGCCAAGGTCACCGAGGGGCGGGCGGACGAGATCAACATCTGCATCGCCTGCAATCAGGCGTGTCTCGACCACACCTTCGCCAACAAGCGGGCGTCGTGCCTGGTCAACCCCCGCGCGGGCCGGGAGACCGAACTGCTGCTCACCGTGGCGCCCTCGCGCCGGCGGGTGGCGGTGGTCGGCGCGGGTCCCGCGGGTCTGGCCTGCGCGGAGGCGGCCGCGACGCGGGGTCTGTCCGTGGAGGTGTTCGAGGCCGAGGACGAGATCGGCGGGCAGTTCCGTTACGCCATGCGCGTTCCGGGCAAGGAGGAGTTCGCGGCGTCCCTGGCCTACTTCAGCCGACGCCTCGACGTTCTGGGGGTCCCCGTCCACCTGGGCCGACGAGTCGCTGCCGCGGACCTGGGGGACGTCGACCACGTCGTGGTGGCCACCGGCGTCCGCCCGCGGGAGATCACGATCCCCGGTGGCGACCATCCGATGGTCATGACCTACCCCGAGCTGCTCACCGGTGCCCGCAGGCCCGGGCGTCGGGTGGCGGTGATCGGCGCCGGCGGGATCGGTGTGGACGTGTCCGAGTTCCTCCTCGCCGGCGGGCCCGGGCTGGCTCTCGACGGCCGCCGAGCCCACGGTCACTCCACCGACGTAGAGGCCTGGAAGCGTCACTGGGGTGTGGTGGACCCGGCCGTCGAACGCTCGGGACTGGGCACCGCCGTCCTGGAGGAGCCCGCGCACGAGGTGCACCTGCTCCAGCGCAAGACCACCTCGATCGGCAAGGGCCTGGGCAAGACGACCGGCTGGGTCCACCGCGCCGAACTCAAGACCGGCGGCGTGAACCAGTACACCGGGGTCACCTACGAGAAGATCGACGACGACGGGCTGCACATCTTCGACAGCGACGGCAGGCCGCGGCTCGTACCCGTGGACACTGTCGTGGTGTGCGCGGGCCAGGAGTCGGTGCGCGATCTCGCGGACGAGCTGACCCGGGCCCGGGGTGCGGGGAACCGCGGACCCGGGGTCCACGTGATCGGCGGCGCGGACGTGGCCGCAGAGCTGGACGCCAAGCGTGCCATCAAGCAGGGCGTGGAGCTCGCGGCCACCCTCTGAGCATCCGCCCCTGCCTCCGTCCCCCCGCCTGGCGGACCCCGTCCCCCTGCCTGGCGGACCCCGTCCCTCACGTGGCGGACAGAATTCGTGTCCGGCGGGCCGTCCTTCGCATCAGATGTCCGCCGACCGGGGCGGGGTGTCCGCCAACCACAGCCAACCGCGGTGGGGCCGGGGCGGGGTGTCCGCCAACCACAGCCAACCGTGGTGGGGCCGGGGCGGGGTGTCCGCTAAGCGGGGGAAGGGTGGGTACCGGAGCCCGCGTAGAGGGGCTGCCCTGGTCAGGCGCAGCGCTTCTCCCGGCGGCGGTCGACGATGCTGAACGCCAGCGCTCCCGCCGCCAACGCGGCGATCAGTCCCAGCGCCGCCCGGAACGCCAGCAGCCAGTCGTCCTGCGACTCGACGATCCAGAACAGCACGCCGGGAACCACGGCCGTGCCGATCGCGGTGCCCATGCGCTGACCCAGCGAGATGATGCTGCCGGCCACCCCGCCGTACGCGGGGTCGACCGCGCGGACCGTGAGCGTCTGGTTGGGCGAGATGGTCATGCCCTGCGCGGTACCCATCAGCGCGGCGGGCGCCATGAAGATCAGGTACCCCACCGCACCGGACTCCACCAGGCCCGCGAGCAGGATGAACGTGGCCAGCGCGGTGAGGGTGAGGCAGAACCCCACTATCACCAACCGCCGCCCGAGCATGAGCACGAAGCGCCCCGCCACCTGCGCGGACACCGCGGCGCAGATCGAGGCGGGAAGGCTCACCAGGGCGGAATCGATCGGCGCGTACCCCAGGTGGAACTGCAGGTACATGGGCATGACGATCCACAGACTGGTCCCGCCCATGAAGTAGATCGAGACGATGATCATGCCGTTGCGGAACGCCGGATCCCGGAAGATCTCGGGATTGACCAGCGGCGGTCGACCGATGCGCTCGTAGCGGCGCTCCCACCAGGCGAAGGCCCCCAGAAGGGCCACCCCGAGCGGGACCAGGGCCCACATCGCGGGGTTCGCACCGCGGTTGAGGAAGGGCAGCATCACCGAGAGGACCGCCGCCCCGAGCAGCACGATGCCGACCGGGTCCACGTCCAGACGCCTGGGACGCGTGGGCGGGGCGGCGGGGGCGGGGACCACGGTGTCGTCGTCGTCCTCCAGGTAGGCCAGCGTGCCGGCGCGCGCTCTCGATCCGCCGACGTCGTGGCCGTCGCGGTCGGTCCAGGGCAGCGCGCGGTCGTCGGGCAGCCATCTCTGGCCCAGCACCAGGGCGATCACGCCGAGCGGCACGTTGACGAAGAACATCGCGCGCCACCCCAGGTCGTCGCCCAGGGCCTCGATGAGCAGGCCACCGACCAGGGGGCCCGAGGCCGTGGCCACCGAGACCGTGGTGGCCATGGTGGCGAACGCGCGGGCGCGGGCCGCTCCGCGGAAATACTTCTGGATGAGCCCGAAGGTCTGCGGATTGAGCATCCCGGACCCGATGCCCTGCACCACCCGCGCGGCGTTGAGCATCTCGATGCTCTGGGCGAGCCCGGCGATCACGGCCCCGGCGGTGAAGACGGCGACGCCGGCGAGGAAGATCCGCTTGCGGCCGGTCGCGTCCCCGAGTCGTCCCGACGGCACCAGCAGCAGGCCGAACGACAGCGCGTAGCCCGAGACCACCCACTGCAGCCCGGTGGACCCGGCCTCGAGAGCCGGGCCGATCACGGGGAGCGCCACGTTGATGACCGACAGGGCGAGCAGCGCCATGAACAGCGGGACCATCAGTGTGGTGAGGACCCGCGCCGCGCTCACGGGCGGTTCGGCCGCGGGAGTCACGGGGTGGTCGGTCACCCGGGCGATGGTAGCCCTGGTTCGACCGGGGGCGGCCGACCGGCGAGCGGCGGGCGCACCCGCGCGCGTTCACGGGTCCAGCGCACAGCTCCCGCGTATGGGTCCCGCACGCAGCTCCCGTGCACAGCTCCCGCGCACAGGTCCCGCCTAAGTCCGATGTGTAGCCTCGGCGGACTGATGCACCCATCAACGTCAGGAGATCGAGTGCTGAAGAACACGAGGAGGCTGGTCGCGGTCGCTGCGGGAGCCGTGCTCGTCACCGCGGGCTGCGGTGCCCCGGGCGACGGCGACGACGCCGCGCAGGGCGAACCGACCGCCGCGACCGAACAGGCGGACCCGCAGTCCGACCCCGCGCAGGACGGCGCGGGCCCGAACCTCGACGACATCCCGGATCCGGTGGCCGAGGTCAACGGCACGGAGATCAGCAAGGACGAGTTCGTCACCGTCTTCGAGGGCCAGTATCAGCAGATGGCCATGCAGGCGCAGATGACCGGCCAGCCGGTCGACGAGGACCAGCTCCGGTCGCAGACCCTCGAGGGGCTGGTCGGGAGCGAGCTGCTGCGGCAGGAGGCGCTGGAGCGCGGACTCGAGGTCTCGGACGCCGAGGTCGACACCGCGCTCGCCGGATTCGCCGAGGCCAACCAGGCCAGCGAGGACGAGTTCTTCGCCGCGATGGGCGAGCAGGGGATGGACCGCGACGACGTGATGGAGCAGATCGAGAAGCAACTTCTCGTGGAGAAGCTCATCGTCGACGAGTACGGCGAGTTCTCCGCGACGGACGAGGAGATCGAGGCCGCCTACCAGCAGTTGGCCCAGCAGCAGGCGATGTCGGGCGGTCAGGCGGGTGGAGGACTGCCCCCGCTCGAGCAGGTCCGCGACGAGGTCGAGGAGCAGTTGGTCGCAGAGCAGCAGGCGCAGGCCATGCAGACGCTCTCCGAGGAACTGCGCGAGGGTGCGGACGTGACCGAGCACCTCTAGCGGAACCGGCCGCGAGGCGCGGGGGTCCGTGGTGGAATCGGTTCCATGGGCGCACCGGGCGGGATCCTCGCGGCTGGCGCCGCGGCAGTCAGCGCGACCTCCGCAGCGGCGCGGACGGCGGCACGGACGGCGACGCTTGTGGCGGCAGTGACGAGCCTTGTCGTCCTGAGCGCCTCGTCGGCCGCGGCTCAGCCGGTCCCGGCCCGGTCGGACACTGATCAGTCGCCGGCCGCGCCGCCCGGATTGGGCCCCGGCGGTACCTCCACGGTCCACGGGGACGTGGCCTCCACCGACACGATGCCGGGTCGCGGGCCGGGGGCGGACCCCGCCGTCGTGGGTGCCCTGACCGGGGCCACGTGTTCCACCGTGTTCGTGGGCACGGACGGCATGCCCGTCGCCCTGTGCACCTCGTACGTGGGACTCCATCCGCCGACCCCGCTCGCGCCGACGGTCAAGCTGTTCCACCCCGAGACCGCGGTGGTGCTGGCGGAGGTGCAGTTGGCCAAGGGCGCACTGCTCGGTGGGGTGTACGGCTACCTCGACGAGCGCGACCGGGTGGTGGTGGCCGAAGGCAACCGCAGGCTCCTCGCGGTCGGGCACCGTCGCGACCCGGATGGCACCTGGCGGATGTCGGTCGAGGTCCTGGCCGACCTCTCGGCGGGCGTCCCGGACGGGGACGCGGTGACCGGCCTGATCCCCGCGTTCGACGGGCGGATCTGGTTCGCGACCTCCGGCGGGGTGGTGGGAACCGTACTTCCCGGCGACGACGACACCGTGCGCACCCTCGCCCTGCCGGCAGGGGAGAGGATCACCAACGGGCTGACCGTCCGGCCGGGCGGCGCCTCGGTGATCACCACCCGTGCGCTGTACGAGGTGGACCTGGCGCCCGACGGGACCCCGCAGGTGCGGTGGCGGCACGCTTACGAGGTGGGCCCGGCACGCAAGCCCGGCCTGCTCGCGCACGGGTCGGGCACCACGCCCACGTACTTCGGGCCGGGTGACTCGCTGGTGGCGATCACCGATGACGCCGAGCATCCGGATTTGATCGTCCTGCGCCGAACCGACGGCGCCGAAGTGTGCAGGATGCCGGCGTTCGCCACGTCGCTCGCACCGGCCTCCGCCGCCCCGGACGGGGTACTGATCGAGGGGCCAGCCGCCACGGAGAACTCGATCATCGCGGTCGGGGATGCGCTCGTGCTGGTCAACACGTACGGATACGAGTACCCGCCGTTCGCCGTCGACGGACCGGCCGCGCCCGCCTCCGCGCCGTACACGGGCGGCATGACCCGCATCGACGTGCGCACGGACGGGGCCGGGGGTGTGGAGGGCGCCTGCTCACGGGCGTGGACCTCGCTCGCGCGCACCGCCTCGTTGCCCAAGCTCACCACGGGTGACGGACAGATTCACGCACTGGCCTACGGCCCGCCCGGCGTGCACCCCGCACTGGATCAGGGGCTGGCACAGAAGTTCGGCCCGGTCGACGTGACCTCGACGGATGTGGAAACTGGCATGGAGGTCGCCCGAACGTTCGTGGGCGTGGCTCCGCTGGACGAGCCGATGGAGCTCACCGGCACCGTCGTCTCCCGCGGAGACGGGGCAGGAGTGATGTGGCAACCCACCCTCACCCGGATGCTCCGGATCGGCCCCGCCTGAGCCTCCGACACTCCAGCCGCCCGGTCGACCGGAGCCCCATCCGGCCTACGGTTAGTCAATGAATACAGCACGGGCCACCGTCACTTTTTCGAATGGCGCCGAACTCGAACCCGGTGCCTTCAAGGCTGTCCATGTCCCAGTGGTGTTGGCGAAGACCTTGCCCCCGGCGGGCTCCCAGAGCCACTGCTCACCCGGGCAGAGGAACCGTTCAGTGGCGTCCATCCTGATGTTGCCGAGTTGCACATGGAACCAGCATCGGTCGCCGTTCGTGAGGTCCACGTAGACCGGCACAGGTTCAGTGCCGCTCCGCGGGTCGTAGCTTCCGTCGAGAATCTGGACACGGGCGTGGCGGGTGAACTCCAGTTCACCGGTGGAGTGCCGGGACGGGCACCATGCGGTGGAGCCGTCGGTGGAGCAGAAGTAGATGGAGCCGTCCGTGTACATGCGACCGCATCGGAACAGGTCCTCGTCCATGGGGCCGCAGCCCCAAGCGTCGACCTCTCCGTCCAGTTCGCCGAAGCCGGGCGCGAGCGATCCGTCGTAAAGGTACGGGTTGTACACGACGATCTCGGTCTGGCCGCTAATCGTGGTCGACCTATGGGTTGCGCCGGAGCCCGAGCCCGCCGCTGAGGAAGCCCCGGTGCCCGGCAGGCATCGACACAGCACGATTCGGGAGATTCGATCACCGTCGGCGGTTATCTTCCAGGCAGTTCCGGCCTCACGGCTCGCGGCGAACAGGCGGGTGGTCCCGTCGGTAGCCTCCACGGGCTCGCCATACAACTCGACCGCCCTGCTCACCTGATCGCCCACGGCGAGGCCGTCGACGGTGCGGCCATCGTGGGGTCGGATCTCGATGACAGTGCCGGAGGAGTCGAAGAGGTAGTCGCAGTCGACGTAGGTGATGATCGTGTCCTCGCCGTCGGCCGTGCCGGCTGACTGGGCCGGGAAATCCGGGTGGGTCCCCACGATGTCGTTGTAGTGGGTTCCCAGATCGATCCCGCCGAGGCCCGTGGGGGTCAGCACCGCCGAGTTGCCGTCGATGTCGCGGGCCGCCATCAGTCGGGTGGCGAGCTGGTCGGCGTCGTCGGCGGTGACGAAGAGCCCGTCGGTGGTGCGGGCGATGCACGCCAGTTCCGGAGTGGCCGTCTTGAACCCGACGGTAGATATCCGGAGTCTCGGATTCTGCTCACGGAGCTTGGCGGCGGCCTCGCACGGCGGGTCTCCGCAGCTGTCCTCGCCGTCGGAGATGACGATCACCGCGGAGTCCCCCTCGGGGAGCAGTCCGGCGGCCTGCCGGAGCGACTCGGCGATGGGGGTGTAACCGCTCGGATCAAGCGCATCGACCTGCTGGGAGAGAGTTCCCCGATGCTCGTCGACACCGATGGGAGCGGGCTCGGCGAGCGTGGTGACATCGCGGCATCCCGCCTCCTGGGATCCGGGCGCGTCATCGGTGGAGGTGCCATACGTGACCAGGCCCAGGACGGCGTCGTCCGGGAGCACACCGATTAGCCCGTCGGCCGCGGCCTTCGCGGCATCGATCCGAGGCCCGGGGGCGTCGTCGATGAGCATCGACGCCGAGGCGTCCACGACGAGGACGGTGGGCACGCCCGTGGACAGAGCTGCGTCGATGTTCTCGGTCGGGCCGTCATCACCGGGCGAACCGCACGCGGACAGGCCCAGCGCCAGCGCGACGGCCGCGCAGGCCGCAACCCTCGAACTCCGGGTACGGGAGCGGCCGTAGCGGTTAGGTCGACCGTCCCGAGCGGGAGGAGCAGGGCGCATCCCGTGATGATGACAGCGCACGGTGCCGCCGTCTGTCCCTCGAACGTCTGACAATCGGCGTGGAGCGCGCGCGTGTGCAATCGCCTCGCGGGGCAGGGCCGGGCGGGGCGGGCCGGGACGACGACGGAGGGGTCGGGGTGACTCGCGGTGACTCAGTCGGTGGGGCGGACCACGGCGACAGCGCACGGTGCCGTCTGGAGCAGGCGTCGGCTGACCGATCCCAGCAACAGTCCGGCGAACCCGCCGTGGCCGCGCGACCCGGTCACCAAGAGGGCGGCTCCCGAGGCCTCCGTGGCGATGGTCGTGGCGGGTTCGCCGACGACGAGGACCAGGTCGACGGCTACTCCCGGGTGTCGGGCCTCGTGTGGGGCGAGGGCGTCGGCGACGGCCTTCTCGTCCTCGGCGAGGACATCCTCCGCGAGCTGATCGAGGTCGAACAGCGACGCGCCCGGCAGGCGGGGAGCCTCGACGGAGTGGATGACCCGCAGGGTGGCGCCGCGGCGTTCGGCCTCGGCGAAGGCGAACCTTGCGGCCGGGTCCCCGGCCTCGGACCCGTCGGCGGCCAGCACCACCGGGCCGCTGTCGTGGCCCTCGGGCGTGCGCGGGGTGATCACGAGGACGGGGCACCTGGCATGTTCGACCACCCCGGCGGAGGTGGATCCCATGGCGAAGTCCTCGCGGGCCGTCAGGCCGCGGCTGCCCATCACGATCGCCGAGGCGTATCCGGTCGACTCGACGAGTGCGCCGACGGGACTGTCCGCCACGACGCGGTAGGTCGTGGGGACCTGTCCGACGAGGTCGGCCAGCTGGTCCCGCATGGCGCCCTCGACGTTCGCCCGGGCGGTCTCGTCAAAGGCGACGACGCGGCCCACGGCACGGTCGGCGGAGATCACCTCGAGAGTCGTGTGATGGTCACGTGCCCAGGTCGCGGCCCAGGACACGGCCCGGCGGGCATCCCGCGAGCCGTCGTAGCCGCATACGACCGGTCCGGTGGCGGTCTCCGTCATGGCGTCCTCCTGCGGTTTCGGCGTCGTGGGCCAGCTTAGTCGGCGGGCGCCGGGGCGGAGGAGAGAGCTGATCGCGGCGATCGTCGCCGTTACCAAAACGGAACCAGTCCTTTTCTGGACTAGTTCCAATTAGTTGGCTACAGTGGGTGGCATGACGACGGAAGTGCAGGACCCGGGAGCGCAGCTCCGGTCGGCCGGGCTGAGGGTCACCTCCCCCCGGCTGGCGGTCCTCGCCGTCGTCGACAGTCGTCCCCACATCGCGGCCGAGGACGTCGCGGTACTGGTCCGGGAACGGCTGGGCGCGGTGTCCACGCAAACCGTCTACGACGCGCTGCGCGTGTGCACCGACGTCGGCCTCATGCGTCGTATCGAACCGGCCGGGTCCCCGGCGCGGTACGAGCGTCGCACCGGGGACAACCATCACCACCTCGTGTGCCGGCAGTGTGGCCGGATCGAGGACGTCGAATGCGCGGTAGGGCATGCGCCCTGCCTGCAGGCGGACCATGATCACGGCTTCCTGATCGACGAGGCCGAGGTCAACTACTGGGGCACATGTCCCGAATGTCAGGCGGGCGGTGGCCGTCTCGGTGAAGATTGAGACCCAGGCCACATCGCCCAACACCCCATCACATCGAGGAGCACCAGACGTGACCACGCATCCCGCCGATCGAGGCGTACGCGACTTCCAGCCCAACTCCGCCAGCACCACCGACAGCGGTCAGCCGGTCCCGAGCGACGAGTTCAGCGCCCGGCTCGGCGAACTCGGTCCGCAGCCGATCCACGACTTCTATCTGATCGAGAAGCTCGCCCACTTCAACCGCGAGAACGTCCCCGAGCGTCTTCCCCACGCCAAGGGTTCGGGCGCCTTCGGCGAGTTCGTCACCACCGAGGACGTCTCGGACATCACCTGCGCCGGACTGTTCCAGAAGGGCGTCACGACCCCGATGCTCGCCCGTTTCTCCACCGTCGCCGGGGAGAAGGGCAGCCCGGACACCTGGCGGGACCCGCGCGGTTTCGCGCTGAAGTTCTACACCGACGAGGGCAACTACGACATGGTCGGCAACAACACGCCGGTCTTCTTCGTCCGCGACGCCCTGAAGTTCCCGGACTTCATCCACTCGCAGCGCCGCAAGAACGCCTCCGGCCTGCGGAACCACGCCATGCAGTGGGACTTCTGGACCCTGAGCCCGGAGTCGACCCACCAGGTCACCTGGCTCATGGGCGACCGCGGGATCCCCGCCACCTGGCGCCACATGGACGGCTTCGGCTCGCACACCTACCAGTTCATCAACGCCGCGGGCGTGCGCCACTGGGTCAAGTTCCACTTCAAGACCAACCAGGGCATCGACTTCCTCACCCAGGACGAGGCCGACAAGCTCGCCGGTGAGAACGCCGACTACCACCGCCAGGACCTCTACGAGTCCATCGGCAAGGGTGAGTTCCCGTCGTGGGACCTGCACGTCCAGGTGATGCCGGTCGACGAGGCGGCGACCTACCGCTTCAACCCGTTCGACCTCACCAAGGTCTGGTCGCAGAAGGACTACCCGCTGCGCAAGATCGGCACCATGACGCTTAACCGGAACCCGCAGAACCACCACGCCCAGATCGAGCAGGCCGCGTTCGCGCCGACCAACATCGTCAAGGGCATCGGCTTCTCCCCGGACAAGATGCTCCTCGGCCGTGTCTTCGCGTACCCGGACATCCAGCGGTACCGCATCGGTGCCAACTACCAGCAGGTTCCGGTCAACCGCCCGCTCTCGCCGGTGAACTCCTACTCCAAGGAGGGCGCCATGCAGTACGAGTTCCCGCACCCGGCGCAGGCGGAGTACGCCCCCAACACCCTCGACGGCCCGGCCGCGGACAAGGCCCAGGCGTTCGACTTCGGTGACTGGGACACCAAGGGCTCGGAGATCTACCGTGGGGACGTGTCGCCGCACGCCGACGACACCGACCAGGCGCAGGCCACGACGCTGTACCGCGAGGTCCTCGACGACGCCGCCCGCGAGCGGCTGTCGTCTAACATCGCGGGCCACGTGAGCAAGATCGATCCGTCGGAGACCGAGCTCCTCGAGCGCGTGTACGCCTACTGGGCCGCTGTGGACCCCGGGTTGTGCGAGGCGGTCAAGGCCGGCGTCGAGTCCGGGCCGCGCGGTAACCACCGTCGCCAGGAGTGACGACGCGGTAGCCGAGCACGGTGAGCTGAGCACAAACGTGCACGGCGAGCCCGGCACGACTGCGGTACGGGGCCCGATCCCGCGACGAGCGGGGTCGGGCCCTTCCCGTGCGCGGGGCCGCTCTTCCGCCGGGCCTGAACGGTCGCGCCTCCGCTGGGCTTTATCGGTTACGCGCCCGAAATGGTCCATTGCGGCAGCGCGAGTCATCGACGAGCGGGCATAGGCGACGCGCAACCCGGCGGGGGCGGCCGGGCGGTGGCATAGGCGACGCGCCACCCGGTTGGGGGCGTCGGGGCAGGGGGTCTGCGGAGCGCTGGGTCAACCGCCGCGGACCACGGCGAGGGCGTCATGGTCCGCGATGGCCCGACAGGCCCGCCGCATGAGCAGGGCGAACATCTCGTCCCCGCGCTCGGTCCGGGTGCCGTACATCCAGCCGAAGATCCCGAGGACCGGGGTCTGGAGCAACCCGTACACGTAGTCGTCCCAGCAGGTGTCGAGGGAGTAGTCGGCCACCCCGAAGCCGACGAGCGCGCGGTGATAATCGGCCACGATCCCCCGCTCGGCAGCCCGGCGGTCGGCGACGTCCAGACTGGATCCGAGAAAACCGCCGAGGTCCCGCCCGGGCAGCCCCACGGTGAGAGTCTGCCAGTCGCAGGCCAGGGACGGCCGCTGCCCCGAGGGGTCGATCAGCATGTTGTCGGCGCGATAGTCGGCGTGCAAGAGGGTGTAGCGATCGGACCGCCCGTTGGCCCAGTCGGCGATCAGCGGCGCGATCTCGGACAGGATCCGCCGCTCGTCGTCCTCGAGCCTGTCCCCCAACTCGGAGAGGAACGCCTCCAGCGCCGGCCCGCCGAGCTCCTGCAGGGTGACGTTGTCCTCGACCGACGGGCAGGAGAGCCCGTCGATGCCGCGCAGTGTCGGATCGCACCAGCGTGGTCCGTGCAGTCCGGCGAGGTTGATCGCGCAGTCGCGGGCGTCGTCGATCGTCAGTCCGGTGAGCTGGTCGCCCTGGACCAGCGGTGACACGTCGTCGAGCACGAGCGTGAAGTCGCCCTCCCGCTCCCCGAGAACCGCGAACCGGGCCCGAGGGACCCGCACGGCCACGGTCGGCGCCAGGTCACGGTAGAACAGGACCTCGCTGCGGTAGACGCCGTGCAGGAGCGGCCGCATGCCCTCGTCGGGGTTCGGGAGTTTGACGAACAGCGTCGGAGGCAGCCCGTCACCGTCCACGTGGGCGACCACGCAGCAGCCGATCTGCCCCGTCCCCACGGCCTCGGTCCGCGCGGACCTGACCTCGGTGCCGAGCGCCGCGGTGAGCCACTGCGCCGTCACCTCCTCCGGCGTACAGACCACGGGGGCGCTCGACTCGACACCGGTCATGTCTGGGGGTCCTTCCGCAGGAGGAATCGTCCGGGGTTGGTGGCGAGGCGGTCGAACCGGCGGGGGTCGCGCCGCCGGCGCCAGGCGGCCAGGACCGGGGCGAGCTCGTCCGGGGTGGCGCCGTGCAGGACGACGGAGTCCGCGCCGAGCGCGAGCTGCCCCTCGATGCGGTCGGCGCAGTGGTCTGCGCTGCCGACCGCCGCGCAGGCCACCCACTCGTCGGGCAGCACCTCGCGGGCGTGGCGCAGGATGTCGAGGTCGTCGGTCGCGTCGAGCGCCCCGGAGTGCGCGGACAGGCGCTCGTCGGCGCGGAACCGTTCCAGGCCCGCCGGGTCCCAGCCGTTCACCCGGACCAGCACGTCGCCGTACCCGGTGAGGTAGGTGGCCAGGCGACCGACGAGCTTGCGCAGGCGCGCGGTCTCGTCGAGCGAGTCCTCGATGGTGGCCATCACCGACCAGATCCTCACCTGCGCCGGATCGCGGCCCGCCCGCTCGGCGGCCTCGCGGACCAGCCGGACGGATCTGGCGACGGCCGCGTCGGACATGAAGGTGTGCAGGACCACGCCGTCGGCGATCCGTCCGGCGAGCCGGAGCGAGTTGTCTCCCATGGCCATGAGCAGAACCGGGACGTCCTCGTCGAAGGACGAGTCCTGGACGAGGTAGGGGTAGCTGCCCGCCGGGCCGTCGTGGCCCACCACGGATCCGCCCCGCCACAGCGTGCGGTAGATGCCCACCGCGTCCTCGAGTTGCGCGGAGGTGACGTGCGGCAGGCCCATGATGTCGAACAGCAGCGGGATGCCGCGGCCCAGCCCGAAGGCGTACCGACCGCCGGACATCCGGTGCAGCGTGGTGGCCATGGTCGCGGTGACGAGCGGGTGCCGGGTGTTGTGGTTGGTCGCGGCGGTCCCCACGCCGATCCGGGTGGTCGCAGCGACCGCGGCACCCGCCATGACCGCCGCGTCCTTGAGGGCGAACCGTTCCGACAGGAGGATCGATCCGAGCCCCAGCTCCTCCGCCCGGGCCGCCTCGACGATGAGGTCGGCCGGCGACGCGCTGTGTCCGGCCAGGCCGTAGCAGGCGAGCTCGGGCATGAGCGGCAGGGCGGGGTCGTCGTAGGTCATGCGTGCCCTTCGGCAGGACGGAGCAACAGGCGGAAAAGTGACACGTGTCACGTTACCCCGCCGCCGGAGGTCCGCCGGCCCGATCGGCGCGTCCTGAACCGCGCGCCTCGCCAGCTCCGCCCGCTCCGGGTCAGCTCCCGAAGATGCGCCCCAGGCGATGCTCGAGTCCGGCCCACGCGTGGGCCGCGTCGATGTTCTCCGCGAGCACGTGCAACTCCACCCAGTCCGTGGCCTCGTCGTCGTCGGAACCCTCGCCCTCGTCCGTCCCCTGGTCCTCGTCCGATCCCTCGTCCACCACAAGGGTGCCGGGCATGAGGTTGATCATCCACAGCGCCAGGCGGCGACCGGCGGGTGTCCCGGACCGGATCGGGAGCCGCAGTGTGTGTGGGGAGATGGGCATGCGGGGGTCCAGCGCCCGGCGGGCCACGTCGGCGCCGCCACGCAGGAGTTGGAGCAGGAACCACCCCGCCAACTGCGGCGCCGCCCACGGCCGCCGACCGGTCCGGTCGCGCGCCGGTGGGATCGCCCGGAGGCTCAGAGCCGTCGCCGCCACGGCCGCCGCGAGCCCGTAGTACCAGAACCGCGGGTCACCCTCGGCGAGGACCCACCACAGGAGCAGCAGCGGCAGGAACCGGACGATCCCGGAACGGGCGTAGCGGATCATGAGGCCACCTCCGCGGCCACGAGGACCGTGGCCAGCCCGAGGAGGAGCAGGCCGCGTCCGGCGCGGGACCGTAGGAGCGCCTCGATCGTGTCGACCCCGCGACCCGCCCTGTCGGCGGGATGATGCGCGGTCAGGCGTGCGGCGGCCTGCTCGATCACGCGACGCGGACCCACGGCCGCCGACCGTGTGAACGCCATCGCCGACCGGACGAGCCGTTCCTCGGGGACGACCAGGTCACCGGGTGGGACAGTGCGGCCGTCGGGGTGGGCGGCCCACCCGGGCAGGATGTCCCGCGCGGACAGCCACCAGGCCAGCCCGCCGATCGCCAATCCCAGCAGAATCGGCCAGGTGGCGTCCCACAGGGTCACGGCGTCGAGGCCGGGGACCGTCCCGACCGGTAGCCAGAGGTCGGTGACGATCCAGGGCAGTGTGATCCCGCCGGCCACCAGGACCAGCCAGGCGGCGAGTTCGGCGTCCCCACGCCGGCGGGTCTCCGGCTCTCCGTGCGCGAGCAGCCACCCGAAGCGCAGGAGGAGCAGCGTCGACCCGGTCGCGATGAGGGGGAGCAGGGTGACGAGGTCCATCCCCAGGACGGTGGCCTCGCCGACGGCGGACTTGGCGGCGTACTTGCCCACCGAGCCGGAGCTGAACGGGGCCCCGGCCACCGCGAGCCCGGCCCCGACCAGCCCCACCACGACGATCCACCGTCTGACTCCCCGGGCGTGGTGCTTCCACACCGGGACACCGAGGAACAGCGCGCCCTTGGCTAGCGCGTGGTGGACGGCGTAGGTCACGGCGGCCGGCGCGACCGCCGGCGCGAGTTCGGGTGCGGCGAGCGCGACCCCGACGAGCGCGGCGAGGAACCCCATCTGGCTGATGGTGGAGTAGGCCAGCACCACCTTGGGGTCCTTCTGGAGCTCGCCGGCCGGGACCGCGAGGAACGCCCCGCCCAGCGCCAGCAGGACCAGGGTCAGTCCCCACCCGGGCAGGGCGACCTCCCCGAGGGGGAGGAATCGAAGCCACCCCACCAGGCCGGCCTTGACCATCGCGCCGGACAGGACCGCGCTCGCGGCGGGCGGCGCCGCCGGGTGGGCGAGCGGGAGCCACACGTGCAGCGGCAGCGTCCCGGCCTTCACGCCGAACCCGACCAGCAGCAGCGCGACGATCACCCCCGTGTTCGGCGCGGCGGCGACGGCGGCCGGGGCGTCGGCGAGCCGGGTCCCGCCCGCGGCGGCCACCATGAGGATCGCGGCGAGGATGGCGGTCTCGCTCACCACGGTGAGCACCAGGTAGACGCGCCCCGCCCGCATCGCCGACTCGGTCCGGTAGTGCACGACCAACCCGTAGGCGGCGAAGCTCATCACCGCGTATCCGAGGTAGAAGGTCACCGCGTCGGCCGCGGTGAACACCGCTGTGGTGCCGGTGTGGCAGATCAGGAGGAACGCCACGAGGTCGCGGCTGCGGTCCGTGGCCGTCCACGCGACCGCGGCCAGGGCGGAGCCGTAGAGCAGTGCGGACACCAGCACCAGCGGCCGGCCGAGTGCGTCGAGTTCGAGGTGGGTGCCCACCAGCAGCCACGGCACGTCGATCGGGATGCCCCCGCCCGCCCCGGGGGCCACGGTGAGCAGGATCGCGGGCAGGCACGTGAGGGGGGCCAGGCGGACCAGTAGCACTGATACCCCGCCGATGGCGCGGCCGCCCACCTCGCCGATGACGCGGCTCGTGGCCAGGATCCCCAGCCCCGCGGCGACCAGCAGGGGGAGCAGGAAGGTCGCGGTCCACAGCGTGGTGGTCACGGGAACACCCCTCGCGCGATGAAGGTGGCCATGGCCAGCGGGGCGTAGGGGGCGGCGGCGACGATCCCGACGGCCAGGGAGAGTCCGGCGGTGATGACCGCGGGGACGAGGAGGGCGGCCGGGGCCTCGAGCCCCCGCCGGCGTCGGTAGTCGGGCACCTCCGGCGAATCCTGGTGCGACTCCCCGCGCGATTCTTCAGCGCGTCGGAACCACATGGCCACGACGGGGGGCAGGAAGTACGCGCTGTTGAGCACCGCGCTGGCGACCAGGACCCAGACCACCCACTGGTTCTCCGAGTCGAGCGCCCCGAGCCCCAGCTCCCACTTGGAGATGAACCCCGCGACCGGGGGCACACCGATCATGCCGAACGCGCCGACGGTGAACGCCGCGCACGTCCACGGCATGCGTCGGCCCAGTCCCGCCAGGGCCGAGACGGTCTTGATCCCCAGGACCTCGGCGAACAACCCCGCGCAGAAGAACAGGGTGATCTTCATGAGGCCCTGGTGCACGAGGTGGGCCAGTCCGCCGGCGGTGCCCACCGCGGTGACCAGGGTGATCCCCAGCGTGATGTAGGACACCTGGCTGACGGTCGAGTAGGCGAGTCGCTTCTTGAGGTCGTCCTGGAAGAGCGCGCGTACCGATCCGTAGAGCACGGTGAAGGAGGCCAGGACGAGCAGGGGCGTGAGGACCCCGAGAGCGGAGGCCACCTCCACGCCGTAGACATCGTCGATCACGCGGACCAGGCCGAACACGCCCGCCTTGACCACGGCCACCGCGTGGAGCAGGGCACTGACGGGTGCGGGCGCGACCATCGCGCGGGGCAGCCAGCCGTGGAGGGGGAACAGCGCGGCCTTGACGCCCAGGCCGGCGACCATGAGGGCGAAGATCGCGACGGCCGTGGCCGGCGAGTCCGCCGCGAGCGCGCCCACCGCCTCGACCCCGCCCGGGGTGAACTCGACGTCGCCGACCAGGGCGGAGAGCCAGACGATCCCGGTGAGCAGGCTGAGCCCACCGCCGAGCGTGTACAGCATGTAGAGGCGGCCGGAGCGTCGCGCGGCCGCGGTGCCGTTGTGCACCACCAGTGGGTAGGTGACCAGGGTGAGCAGCTCGTAGAACAGCAGGAACGTCACGAGGTTCCCGGAGAAGGCGATCCCGACGGTCGCGGTCACGCACAGGGCGAAGAACCCGAAGAACCGGCTGCGGTGCGGGCGGTCCTCGAGGTATCCGATGGCGTACACGGTGGTCAGCAGCCATAGCAGGGACGACAGTCCCGCGAACAGCAGGGACAGGGGCTCGATGCGCAGGACGAAGTCGATCCCCGGCAGCAGCGCGGTCCGCCACTCGGGCCTGGCCCCGCCCACCACGACCGGCACCATCAGCGCGATGAGTCCCAGCTTGACCGCGGCGGCGCCGAGGTTGACGGTCGATCTCGAGCGGACTCCCCCCTCGGGGATGAGGAAGACGGCCACGGCGGTGACGAGCGAGATCGCCAGCGGCGCCAGGACGAGCAGGCTGCCCGGCAGGAGGTCCACGAGGTCGGTCACGGCTGGACCCCCGGGGTCAGGCCGACGGTCGCGAGCTCGGCGAGCGGGACGGAGGCGAAGGTCGCGCCGACGGTCACCAGCGCGAGCAGGAGGGGGAGCACGGTCACGACGCGGGGCGGGGCGGGGCGCGCCCGGTGCGGTGCGGAGTCGATGCCGTCCTCGGCCGCCCCGGTCAGCAGGGCCTGCAGTGGGCGCAGGAGGTACCCGGCGGCCACGAGCGTGCCCGCCGCAACCACCGCCACGATCCACCAGGCCCGGACCTCGACGGCAGCGGAGAGCAGCTGCCACTTGCCGGCGAAGCCGAGAGTCACGGGGAGCCCGGCCAGGCTGACCGCGCAGATCCCTATCGCCATGGTCACCACCGGCAGCTCGGCGCCCCGCCCGGTGAGGGAGTCGATCCGGTCGTTCCCGAGTTGCTCCTTGAAGATGCCCGCGGCCAGGAAGAGGGCAGACTTGGCGAGCCCGTGCGCCACGGCGAGGGTCACCGCCGCGCCCAGGGCCACCGTCGCGGGGATCCCCTGCCGGTCGGCGGCGGCGGCGAGCGGGAAGAAGAGGAACAGGTATCCGACCTGGGAGACGGTGGAGTACGCGACGAGCCGCTTGAACCCGGTGGCGCGGAGGGCGGCCAGGCCGGCCCACAGGATCGACCCGGCCGCCGCGACGCCGATCACCACCGCCACGCCGGTGACGGGACCGGCGACCTCGGTCCACACTCGGATGGCGACGACAAACGACGCTTTGACCACGAGGCCCGACAGGATCGGGCTCACCGCCGCCGGGGCCTGCCCGTGGGCCCCGGGCAGCCACCCGTGGAGCGGGAACACCGCCGACTTGAGTGCCATGCCCGCCATCGTCAGCGCCGGGACGGCCGTGAGGAGGGGGCCGTCGTCCGACCCGGCCAGACGCTCGCCCGCGAGCGCGAGGTCGAGGGTCCCGGTGGCGGAGTACACGAGCGTCAGAGCCAGTAGGAACAGCAGTGAGCCCGCGACCGCCACGATGAGGTAGCGGAAGGCCGCCCGCCAGGCGTCCGGTCCGCCCAAGGCGACCAGTAGGACTGCCGCGAGGCCGACGATCTCCAGGGCGACGTACAGGTTGAACAGGTCGCCCGAGACGAACACCGCCGCCAGGCCCGACCACGCGAGCAGCCACGTCGGCCAGAACCAGTCCCTGGACCCGGTGACGCCGGTCGAGGGAGGGTGAGCCGCTGCGTGGACCGACACCACGGCCCCGACCACCGCGGAGAGCAGCAGGAACGCTGCACTGATCCCGTCCGCGCGCAGCGAGATGCCGAGCGGGGGTCGGTGTCCGCCGAGGGACACCGCGAGCGGCCCGTGCGCGACGACCAGAGCCACCACCGCGATCCCCGTCGCGGCGGTGAGGAGCGCCGCGATCAGTCCGATCACCCGCCGGGCGGCGGTGGGGACGACGACGACGAGGACCGCCGCCGCCAACGGGAGCAACACGACGCCCGGCACCAACGCCGCCGCGGCGGAGGGGGCGGTCACCGGTCCCGCCCCCCGTCGCCTTCTTCGCCTGGCTCGTCTGGCTCGCTTGGCTCGTCCAGCTCGTCGATGCGGCGCGCGAGCACGACCCCGAGCCCGGTGAACGCCACGGTGATCACGATGCCGGTGAGCGCGAGGGCGTGGGGGACGGGGTCGGGTTCCTCCGCCCGTCCGGCGACGGCCAACAGGACCACCAGCGTGCCGGAGGCGGCCACGTTGAGGGCGACGAGCCTGCGGAAGCGGTCCGCGGCCAGCAGCATCACCACGAGTCCCGACGCCACGAGGACGCTGCCGACGGTCGAGTACCACGCGAAGGAGCTCATCTAGCGCCCGTCCCCGATCCGCGAGGTGTCCCTGCGTACCGCCAGGAAGATGAGGGTCAGACCCGCCCCGATGGACACGGTGAGCGCGGTCTCGACGCCGATCGTCGCCGCCGACTCCCACCCCGGGGGCATCGCAAGCCAGTGGCCGGCCAGCAGCAGTCCCAGGCCCCCGGCGGCGAGGAACGCGGCGGGGCCGACCACCACGAGCCACCGGCCGCGGCTGCCGTGCAGGATCCCGGGCGGCACCCCGGCCAGGGTCGCGAGGATCATCACGCCCGCGACGGCCGCCCCGCCCTGGAACGCCCCGCCCGGGCGGTAGGCACCGGCGAACAGGAGCCACGCCGCGAGGAGGAGCAGGACGGGTGAGGCCAGCCGGAGGAAGTCGGCGAGCGAACGGTGGACTGGGCCGGTCACGGCCCCGCCGGCCCGGTCCCCGACAGCCCATGGCACGGGGGAGCGCGGTGTCCGCGGCGCGACGGAGGCCAGGGCGAACGCCCCCACCACGGCCACGAGGATCACCGCGACCTCGAGCAACGTGTCGTAGGCACGGAAGTCCAGCAGGACCGCGGTGACGGGATGCCCCGTGGCGGTGGTGTCCATCGCCTCGGCGACGGTGTCGTTGAGCGGGGGGTGGCGGTCCGATCCGTCCGAGGCGAGGACCGCCCGCAGCAGCAGCGCGGCGAACCCGGCGCCGATCAAGGCACCGACCGACCACACCGCGACGCCGGCGCGACCGATCCGCGGGGCGGTGCCCCGACGGCGGTCGGCCACGGCGTCCACGAGAAGCGCGCCGGTCACCCCGGTCCCGATGGCGGCCTCGGCGAGCGCGACGTCCGGTGCGCGGACCCCGGCCCACACGAGCGCGAGGAGTCCGCCGAGAAGGACGAACGAAACGAGCGCGGTGAGGCGGTCCCGCACGGTGAGTGCCACGGCGGCCGCGGCGAGGGCCGCGCCGCCCACCACGATGTCGACCGCGCCGGCATCGATCACGGTATCGATCACGGCGTCGCCCCCCGGTCCGGCTCCGCGGCGAGCAGGGTGGCGGCCACGGCCGCGACGGCCATCCCGAGCACCCAGATGGTGGCGTACTTGGCGACCTCCCAGCCCGAGTCCGCCCGGAGTGAGAGCGCGAGCATCACGAACCCCAGCCCGAGGGTGTCCGCCTTCGTGATGGCGTGGAGGCGGCTGCGCAGGTCCGGGAATCGGAGCAGTCCGACCGTCCCGGCGGTGAAGAACAGGGCTCCGAGCACGGCGGCGATGACCACCGCGAGGTCGAGGACGGCGCTCGCACCACTCATCGCGGGCGGGCGGTGACCATCGTGACGGTGAGGACCAGGGCCAGCGCCACCAGGACGAGCGCCGCGTCACGCAGCGACGGAAGAGGGCCGATCACCGAGAGCACCGCCAGCGACGCCGCCCCGGTGGTACCGGCCAGGACGACCCCGGCCACGCGGTCCCGCGGGGCGGGTCCGCGGACCACCCGGACCAGGCACGCCAGGATGTTGAGCACCAGCACGATCACCAGGGCCTGCAGGACGACGGTCACCGGGGCCACGGCGACGATCCCTCCGGCCTTGACGCGGGACCGTGCACTACAACCCCAGCACGGAGCGGGCGATGAGGAAGTAGACGATCAGCCCGATCGCGTCCACGAACGTCGTGATGAACGGGTTGGAGAACACGGCGGGGTCGGCCTTGACGGACTGCGCGAGCAGCGGCATGAGCCCGCCCACGGTGGCGGCGATGGTGCACAACGCCAGCAGTGTCAGGCCGATGACCAGACCGAAGTCGAAACCGAAGATGAACCCGGCGGCGAGAAGACCCACGCCGCCTAGAGCCAGGCCCAGGATGAACCCGGTCCGTACCTCCTGCACGAGCACCCGTAGGGCGTCGCGGGGCCGGACGTCGCCGAGCGCCAGCGCACGCGTGACGGTCGTGGCCGCCTGGTTACCGGTGTTGCCGCCCGTACCGATGATGAGCGGCACGAACAGCGACAGCGCCACCACCTGCTCCAGGGTGGTCTCGAACACCGCCAACACCTGCACGGTGAGCGCGGCGCCCAGGGCGAGCACCAGCAGCCACACCACGCGGGAGCGGACGATGGACCGGACGGGCGTGGAGAGGTACGGCCGACGAAGGGGCTCGGCGCCACCCTGGCGGGCCGCGTCCTCGGTCTCGGCGTCCTCGAGGATCCGCAGCGCGTCGTCGACGGTGAGGATGCCCACGAGGCGGTCCTCCTCGTCCGTGATGGGCAGGACGATCACCCGCTCGTCCGCGCTGAGACGGGCGGCCTCCTCCTCGGAGGCCCGGGCGTGGATCGAGATGGCGTCGTTCATGAGGTCCCCGACGAGCTCGCGGGGATCCGCGCCCATCAGCGAGCGCAGACCGACCACTCCGATCAGTCGGCGGCCCTGGTCCACCACGGGGATCGTGTAAATGGTCTCCACGTCGGCGAGCCGGTCGTGGACCCTGGCGAGCGCCTGCTCGGCCGTCATCTCGGGTCGTGCCGAGACGAACTCCGGCGTCATCCTTCGGCCGATGGAGCCGGCCGGGTAGCCGAGTATCTCGTTGGTGAGGGCCCGTTCCTCGGGAGGGAGGCCGCGGAGGAGGCGGGTGGCGACGAGGGCCGGGAGCTCGTCCATGAGCGCCACGCGGTCGTCGGGGTCGAGTTCCTCGAAGAGGTGGGCGACCTGCTCCTCACGCAGGCCCCGGAGAAGATCCGATTGCACCGGGGCGTCGAGGGCCTCGAACACCACGAGCGCGCGTCCCTTGGGCAGCAGGCGGAACGCGACGGCCAGGTCCCTGTCGGTGCTGCGCTCGAACATGTCCACGACGACCTGGTCGGGGAGCGAGTCCATGAGGTGGGAGGCCGCTCGCAGGTCGCCGCGTGCGCGCAGCCTGGCGAGGCGCCGCGTCGCCTCGTCGAGGCTCATCTCGCCGTAGGAGGCGTCGTCATCGACGGACGCGTCGATGAGCGCGAACCCGGTGGCGTCGGTCGGTGGTGCTGCGGGATCATCCGCGAGATCGCGTGGGTCAGTCATCTCGTGTCACCTCCGTGGAGTCGGTCGGTGGCCCGGTCGTGAACTCGATCTGCGAGTAGCGGGTCGCGGTGGTGGGCGCGGCCCCGGAGAGGAACCCGGCGCGCGCGATGTACATCGCGCCGATCGCCGAGGAGGCGAACTGGAGGAGGGCGGCCACCGCCACCTTGGGCGCGGCCTCCCAGGTGGGGTGCAGCAGGAAGGCGCCCGCGATCACGAAGACCAGCCCGAGCCCGGCGGCCGCACCGATGGCCGACGACCGGACGTAGAGGTCGGGGAATCGCAGGAGACCGATGGCGCCGCCGAGGAACACCACCGCGCCGACGAGGACGGAGACCGATCCCAGGACTGTCGCGAGCAGTTCCCAGTTCATCGCCTACCTCCGGACATGAGTCGGGCCAGCGAGAGGGCGGAGACCAGGCCAACCAGTGTCGCGACCAGGACCAGGTCGTAGACGAAGGGGCTGTCCACTCTCACGCCGACCAGGGCGAGAAGGGCGATGAACGCGAAGAAGAGCAGGTCCGCCGCGATGGCGCGGTCCCCAGCGTGGGGGCCGCGGATCATGCGGTAGGAGGACAGGATCGCCGCGATGGAGACCAGGACGATGGCGATGTCGACGACGATCATCGGGCCAGCCCCTTCCTCCGGATCGCCCGCAGCATGTGGTTCTCCATATCGTGTAGCGACGCGGTCAGGTCGTCGGGATCCGGGAAGTACATGCCGTGGACCACGATCTCCCAGTCCTCACCGTCCCCGGGGTGATGCGCGCCCAGGGTCAGGGTCCCCGGCGTCAGGGTGATGAGGGAGGACAGCACCGTCACCTCGAGTTCGCTGCGGCACCTGGTGGGGAACCGCACGAAGCCCGGCGTGATCGAGGCGTGGGGCCGGAAGGCGTCGCGGACGACCTTCGCGCTGGTGGTGGTCTGTTGCCAGAAGAACCAGAGCAGGAACCACGCGATCCGCAGTGGCCAGGTCAGGGTGGAGGTCATCCGAGCACCGCCTGGATGTAGGTGGTCGGATCGTAGAGGTTGGCCGCGGCGGTCCCGGACAGCTCGAGCAGGAGCTGACCCCCCAGGCCCAACGCCAGCGTCACCACGGACAACGCCAGGGCGGGCGCCGCCAGTGCCAGGCCGATCCGGCGGCCCGGGGGCACGATGACCGGGTCGGGCGAGCCGGCTTCCGAGGTGTCGGTGGCGGCGGCGGTGTCAGTGGCGGTGGTGGATGCCCGAGCCGCTGTGGCGGTCGCCGTGGCGCCCGAAGCGGCGGCGGTGATCTCGACGCCGTCGCGGTGCCGCCCGTCGCGGTCCCTGCCGTCGGGGATGCCCGTCGCGTCCGAGTACGCCGGGTCCAGACCCTCCGGGAGCGTGCGGGAGTCGGTGGGCGTGGGTTCGCCCAGGAAGATCCCGGTCCAGATCTTGAGCATCGACAGCAGGGTCAGGATGCTCACCACCACCGCGACGGCCGCGGCGGCGATCTGGCCGGCGTCCAGGGCTGCGATGATCAGGCTGAGCTTGGCCACGAAACCGGAGAAGGGCGGGATCCCGGCCAGCGACATCGCGGAGGCGAAGAAGGCGATCGCGATGAGGGGTTCGGTCTTGGCCAGACCCGAGAGCTGCCCGAGCCGCCGGGGTCCGTAGCGCACCTCGATCGCGCCGATCGCCAGGAACAACGCGGCCTTGACGATCATGTGGTGCAGCAGATAGAAGATGCCGGCGGTGAGGCCGATGGGGCCGAACAGCGCGACTCCCAGCAGGATGTAGCCGATCTGGCTGACCATGTGGAACGCGAGGATCGAGCGGGGCGCGGCCTCGCCCACGGCGCCGAGCACGCCGATCAGCATGGTCGCCGAGAACACGACGACCCCCACCCACAAATAGCGCGAGTCGCCGTCGAAGATCACCGCGTAGATGCGGTATATCGCGTAGATCGCGATCTTGGTGTGCAGGCCGGAGAACATCGCGGTGACCGCGGGGGACATCTTGGGGTACGCGCGCGCCAGCCACCCGTGCACGGGGACCACCGCCGCCTTGATCGCGAGCGCGAAGAGCACGAGGGCGGTGGCCACCGCGACGGCCGTGTCCTCCGAGGCGGCGCCGTGGAGCTGGGCGATGTTGACGGTCCCCGTGAGCCCGTAGATCAGCGCGACCCCGATCAACAGGATGGTCGAGGCGAGGAGGTTCACCGAGATGTAGAGGCGCGAGGCCGCGACGCCGGCCACGCTCGCCCGCCCGGATCGGGTGATCATCATGAGCCCGTAGGAGGGCAGGAGCATGACCTCGACAAAGACGAAGAAGTTGAACAGGTCCCCGGTGAGCAGAGCGCCGTTGACGCCGGCGGTCACCAGGAGTACCAGCGGAGGGTAGAACCTCTTGTAGGCCTCGCCGGCCGCGACCGCGAAGGCCGCGCATGTGAGCGTCAACAGGCTCGTCACCGTGAGCATGAGCGCGGAGAACATGTCGAGCACGAACGGGATGGACACCCCGGGTGCCCACAATGCGACCTGGTGCACCACGACCGAGCCGTCCGCCACCCACGGCACGGTGGCGACGGCCGCGGCCAGTTGCGCCACGAGCACCGCGAACAGCACGGTGAGGATCAGCCGCGTCCTCGAGGCGACCGCGACGAGCACTCCCGCCGTCAACAGCGGGACGGCGACGAACAGGGTGAGGGCGGACTCCAGGGTCATCGGTGGGCCCCTTCCGCGTCGTGGGTCGACGGCTCGTCGGGCTCCGGGTCCTCCGGGTGGGCGCCGCCCGGGGCCTCGGGCAGGAGGTCCAGATGGTCGAGGTCGCCGATGTCGGTGTCGTCGTCGTCACCACCGATCACCGCCAGCACGAGCAGGTAGATCGTGATGGCGAACGCGATGACGATGGCGGTGAGGACGAACGCCTGCGGCAGACCGTCGGAGGTGAGCGCCGGGTCCGGGTCGGACACCAGCGGGGCCTCGCGGCGCGATGCACCGCCGGCCGCCATGAGAGTGAGGTGCGCCGCGTGGCTGAGCAGGATGAAGCCCAGGATCACCCGGACCATCCCGCGCTGCAGGACGAGGAACACGAAGCCGGCCATCAGGACGCCGACGGAGATCGCGAGGGTCATGCCTGTACCTCCCGGTTGTCGGCGACGTCACGGTTGTCGGTGACGTCGATGACCCGATCCGCGTCCTCGGTGGCGGCCGGGGCGGTGGCCTCGGCACCCGGACCGGTGGGCGGTGGCGACGGCACGGCGGGCTCATCGCTCCGGTCGTCCCCGCCGAGCTTGTCGATCGCGGCCATGATCACGCCGAGCACGGCCAGGTAGACGCCGACGTCGAAGACCAGCGCGGTGGTCAGGTGCACGTCACCGAGGTAGGCGTGCAGCGGGAGCAGGAACGAGCCGTCGACGAAGCCCGCCAGGCCCGTGACGACGCCGATGATGACGCCCGCCGCGATGACCCCGACGTACGGCACGCGGATCCGCGCCGCCTCGTCGCTCGGTGCCCGCAGGTAGTAGATCGCGATCCCGGCCCCGCCGATGAGCGCCGAGTTGAACCCTCCACCGGGGGCGTTGTGGCCGCGGACGAGGAAGTAGAGCGAGAGCAGCACGATCAGGGGGCCGAGGATGCGGGCGAACGTGCGCAGGAAGACCCCGTTGTCCCGCGCGGAGAGCAGGGGCGAGTCCGCACCGACGGCGAGCGGCACCTCGCGGCGGGGCAGGGCGCGCCTGGCGTGCAGCGCGAGGATCACCGCGAGCCCGGCGACCCCGAGGACGGTGAGCTCGCCGAGGGTGTCCAGGGCACGGTAGTCGACCAGGACGGTGTTGACCACGTTGATGCCGCCGGTGTCCTCTTCGGCGTTGTCGAGGAAGTACCGGCCGACTTCGGAGAGCTCCCGGCGACCGGTCATGGCCCACACCGCCGCGCCCGAGGCGAGGCCGACCACGATCGCGACCGCCGCGCTGACGAGCGTGCGCGAGCGGGAGACCGTGTGGAAGGCGCGGGGCAGCCGCTGGAGGACCAGGACGATGACGACGACGGTGAGGACCTCGACGAGGAGCTGGGTCAGCGCCACGTCGACCGCGCCCAGGGTGAAGAACCACAGCGCCATGGCGAAGCCGACGATCCCGACGTTCGCGACGGCGCCGAGCCGGGAGCGGGAGATGACCATGGCCGCGGTGCCCACGACGAGCAGGACCACCACGATCCAGTCCTCCGCGCGGACGGGTGAGCCCACCTCGGGCTCGGGGCGGACCGCCACGACTCCGACGGCCGCCAGGGCCACCAGCACCAGTAGTACCGCCCAGACGTGCCGGGAGATCCGGTCGGTGCGGGTGACGTCGCCGACGCGCGCCCCGCCCGCGATGGCCCAGCGGCGCAGGGCGTCGACCGTCGCCACACCGGTGATGGGGGCGAGCTCGCGGTCGAGGAAGCGGTCGACCGGGTGGCGCACCACGACCAGCACGATTCCCAGCGTGATCACGATCATCGACATGAACAGCTCGGGCGCGAACCCGTGCCAGAGTCCGAAATCGGCCTCGTAGCCCTCCCCGATCGACGCGCGGGCGGCGGCCGCGACCGTCGGCTCGAGCAGGAACCCGGTGAGCCCGAGCACCAGTCCCAGCACCGCGGGGAGGGCGGCGGGGAGGAAGAACGAGGCACGCGGGGCCTCGATGGTCTCCGGGGTGCTGTGCACCGGCTCGGGCCCGGGACCCGCCGGCGGGCCGTGGGTGACGAACCCGCCGAGCAGGAAGCGCGCGGAGTAGGCGAAGGTGAACGTGGCGGCGAACACCGCCAGGGCGCCGAGCGCGGGACCGGCCCACGCGCCTCCCGGCGCGTCGAGCATGGACTTGAACATCCACTCCTTGGACACGAAGCCCAGCAGAGGGGGCAGCCCCGCCATCGATGCCGCGGCCAGCCCCACACCGATCGCGGTGCCGGGCATGATGCGGTACAGCCGCGGCAGGCCGCTCATGGCGCGGGTGCCGGTCTGGTGGTCGACCACGCCCACGAACATGAACAGGGACGACTTGAACAGCGCGTGCGCGATGGTGTGGATGATCGCGGCGACCATGGCGGCCGGGGTGCCCACACCGATCGTCGCCACCAGGAACCCCAGCTGGCTGATCGTGGAGTAGGCGAGCAGTTCCTTGAGGTCGTCGCGCTGCATGGCGAACACCGCGCCGAGGACCGCGGTGGTCATCCCGCAGCTGATGAGCAGCAGGTTCCACACCGGGACGTCGTGCAGCGCCTCGGAGAACCGCAGCAGCAGGTAGATGCCCGCCTTGACCATCGCGGCGGCGTGCAGGTACGCACTGACCGGGGTCGCCGCGACCATCGCGTCGGGCAACCACGCCTGGAACGGGAACTGCGCGGATTTGGTGAAGGCGGCCATGGCGATGAGCACCGCGATGACGGCGGCGAAGGCGGGGTCGGCCGACCACACCGGATCGACCAGGATCTCCGACAGGACCGTGGTACCGGTGCGGACCACCATGAGCGCCGCGGCGGTGAGCAGACAGAGCCCGCCGGCGACGGTGACGAGCAGCGTCCGTACGGCGGGTTGCGTGCCCTTGGGCCCCGCGAGCGTGATGAGGAAGAACGAGCAGAGGGTCGTGAACTCCCACGCGACGAAGAGCACCACCACGTCGTCCGCCAGGACGAGCCCGAGCATGGACGCCGCGAACAGCGTCATCAGGCCGTAGTACCCACCGTGGCCCGAGCCGCGTCCGAGATACCGGGACGAGTAGGCCATCACGACGGCCCCGATCCCGAGGACGATCATGGTGAACACCCGGGCCAGCGGATCGAGGGACAGACGGAGCTCGACCCCGAGTGCGGGCATCCACTCGACCGACGCGACGGTGTCGACGGGGATGGCGAACCAGATGTACAGGGCGAGGCCACCGAGCATGGCGGCGAGCGGCCACCCCGCGTCCCGCCCCATCATGCGGGCCAGCAACGGTGAGATCGCCGCGATGCCGAAGGCCACTGCGAGGGCGAGGGTCAAGGTCACGTGCCGTTGGCTCCGGTGGTGGTCGGGGTGGGCGTCGGAACAGACCCGTGGGAACCGAGCCCGCCGACCCAGGTTAACACTCCCGATCGCGGCGGATTCGAGCAGGATTGAGGGGCATGCCGAATGACCTGCGGGAACGGGTGCTCTACATCACTACCATCCACGGCATGCCCCCCATCCCCAGTGCAGCCGCCAGGACGGACGACCCGGCGGATGAGCCCGTGGACGACCGGGCCGACGACCACACCGACGACCGGGAGGGTGACCCGGCGGGTGAGCCGGTCGCCGCGACCCCGGACGCACCGGGGCCCGGCCGGCGGGCGCTGGCGCTGGTGGTGCTGGTCCTGCCGTTGGTCCTGGCCGCGCTGTGGGCTGCCGTCGGTCCGACCCCGGCCGAGGACCCCGACCGCGCCGGTGCGGGTGGGCCCCTGCAGTCCGCACTCGCCGACGCCTCGGCCCAGTCCACCTTCACCAGAGCCGGGGCGGAGCAACTCCGGGACGGGTCGGCCGAGCTGGCGGACGGGGCCGAACAGATGCGAGCGGGTGGCGCCGAGCTCGCGGGCGGGATGGACCAACTCCAGTCGGCGATCGGCCAGGCGGGCAGCGGTGCGACCGAGGTCGCCGGCGGGGTGCGGGAGGTCGTCGGGGCGGTTCGTGGGGTGGCGGTGATCCAGGGGCAGGTCTCGACGGCCATCGAGGACGCGCTGGGGCGCCTACAGGGCGACGCCCCCGAGGTGGTCCGCGCCAGGGAGGCGCTCCTCGGCCTTCGCCAGCAGCTCGCCACCCAGGGGATGGGACAGGGCACCCTCGACGGACTCGACGCGCTGGAGGGTGGGGCCGACGAGCTCGCCCGCCAGCTCTCCGCCCCGGGCGCACCCCTGCGTGACGGTGTGTTCCAGCTGACCCGGGGATCGCACGATCTGCGGGACGGCGCCGCGGAACTGGCCGCCGGGACCGTGGAACTCCGCGACGGCGCCGCCGGGGTGGCCGGATCCGCGGAACGGACCGACGCGGCGGTCAGCCGGGCCGGACGGGCGCTGGCGGCGGAACGCGGAGACGCCGGGGCGGCCGCCGCGGAGGCCGCCGACGCCACCCAGCGCCGCACCTCGGCAGGGATCCTCGCCCTCGCCGCGGCGGCGGTGCTGGGGGCGCTGCTCGTGCAGCTGGTCCGCCGGCCCGGCTCCGGTCTCACCGAACCGGTCCTCGCCCTGGCGGTCCTGTCCGCGGGCCTGTCCGCGTGGGCCCTCGCCACGGCCGACGCGCCGACCGCCGCGACAGCGGCGGCCGTCGTGGGACTGATCGTCCTCGTCGTCGTCGCCTCGTCGACCCTCTGGCACGCACTGACGGTCGTGCTCGGTCGGTGGCCCGGCCGCGTGGCGGGTCTGCTCGTGGCGGCCACCTCGATCGGGGTCGCCTGGTGGGTGTGGGTGTCCGGGGGTGCCCCGACCGCCGCGCTCACGGCGGTGTCGGGCACCCCCACCGGTCAGGCCACCGCAGCCCTCGACGCTGTTCTGCTGGGTGGCTCGCCGACGGTGGCGTGGACCGGTGCCGCGGTGCTGGCCGCGGTGGCCCTGTGCGCCGGTATGGCGTCCGGGATCTGCGGCCGGCGGCCCGTCGGTCGCGCTGGCCGGCTCTCGATCAGGTCTCGAGTGGGGCGTCCACGCCGCCGTCGGTGAGCATCGGGACGTCAAAGACGAACTCGGGGATCGCGAACGCGTCCACCAGGGTCCGCGCCTTGCCCGCGAGCTTGGTGCACAGGCGGTTGCGGGCGGCGGTCGCGGCCTTGGTGCGCTCGGTCGTCAGGCGGTTGTGCTCGAGGAACCAGCCCTTGTCGCGGTCCACGATGTCCAGGACGTACAGATCGCACAAGGTTCCCAGGACCTCCTTGGCCTCCGGGTCCTCGCAGGCGTCCACGGCCTCGGCGAAGCGGGCGAACACCCAGCTGTCCATGTGCGCGCGCCCGGCCTGCAGCATGTGGTCCTGCGCCGAGTTGAACACCTTGAACGCCGCCGAGCCGTCCTCGCCCTGGGCCTTGCGCAGGCGGCGCGCGACGGTCTCCAGCAGGTGCTCCTCCCGGTCGACCAGCAGCTCCAGCTGGTTGGCGCGGTCGAGCAGGTCGGTGTTCTCCCGGTCCGTCACGGTGTCGATGAGCTTCTGCCACAGCGTCGACGCACGCGCCTTCTCCTGCACCACGTCCACCGCGGTGGTCAGGGCGAAGGCCACGGTCTCGCGCTGGTCCATGTCCCCGAACTCGGCGGCGTAGGCGCCGAGCAACTCCTTGGCCACCAACTGCGTGAGCACGACGTTGTCGCCCTCGAACGTGGAGAAGACGTCGCAGTCCTTGCGCATCTCGGTGAGCAGGTTCTCGGACATGTACCCGGCGCCGCCGCACGCGAGGCGGGCCTCGATGATGGTGTCGTTGGCGAACCCCGTCACCGTGGCCTTGATGCCCGCGGCGTGGGACTCCATCTCGCGCCGACGCTCGGCGTCGAAGGCGTCCGGGTTCTTCTCGAAGTCGTGCAGGTCGGCGACGATCGCGTTCTGGGCGCACGCGTAGGCGTACGCGCGGGCGATCCGCGGCATCAGGCGTCGCTGGTGCTCGCGGTACTCCAGCAGCGGGATGCCCTTGCCCGTCTCGGGGTGGTCGAACTGGCGGCGGATCAGCGAGTACCGCACCGCCATGGCCAGCGCGGTCCGGGCGGTGGCGCCGGCGGCCGCCCCCACCGACACGCGGCCGCGGATCAGCGTGCCGAGCATGGTGAAGAAGCGGGCGCCGACCGAATCGATGGGCGACGAGTACCGGCCCTCGGCGTCCACGGCGCCGAACCGGTCGAGGAGCGCCTCGCGTGGCACCCGCACGTGGTCGAACATGATCTTGCCGTTGTCCACGCCGAGCAGTCCGCCCTTGTGGCCGTGGTCGGTGGTGGTGACGCCCGGGAGGTCGTTGCCGTCCTCGTCCCGGATCGGCACCAGCAGGCAGTGGACCCCGTGGTGGACCTCCTCGCCGTCCTCGTCATGCGTGATGAGCTGGGCGAACACGGCGGCCATCGAACCGTCGCGGGCGGCGTTCCCGATGTACCACTTCTCCGAGCTCGGAGTGGGGGAGTGGACGACGAACTCGCCCGTGTCGCGGTCGAAGGTCGCGGTGGTCTCGAGGTTCTGCACGTCCGAGCCTCCACCGAGCTCGGTCATGGCGAAGCATCCCATCAGGTCCAGCGACATGACCTTCGGCAGGTACCTGCCGCGCGTCTCGGCGTTCCCGAGGTTCGCGATGGCCCCACCGAACAGGCCCCACTGCACGCCCGCCTTGACCATGAGCGACAGGTCCAGGTGGCCGAGCATCTCGAAGGAGGTCAGCGCCCCGCCGGTGTCCCCTGTGCCGCCGTCCTCGGTGCGGAACCCCAACCCGGGCAGACCCGAGTCGGCGAGGAGCCTCATCTGCTCGAGCACCCGCGCGCGGTGCTCCTCCATCGTCGCCCCGATCGGGTTGAGCATGTCGGGGGTCATGGCCTCGCGCGTCATCCGGCGCGCGTCCGCCCAGCGGCCGTCCAGAACCTTCTGGAGTCCTGCGGCGAGGGCGGGGTCCCCTTGGCCGGTCGTGGTGATCCGGCCGTAGTGGGGGTGCCCCGCACTGGCCGGCTGGGGGGCCGCCGCGCCGGGGGCCGCGGCGTTCTGGACGTCGGTCTCGTTGGTCATGACACAACCCTACGGATCTGTTACGCCGACGTGCACCGGAAGCGTGGTCGTCGCGACTCGGTTGTGCGCCGGTCCGGGTCCGCCCCTGCCCCACAAATGAGCGAGGTCCCGGACCGTGAACGGCCCGGGACCTCGCATTGTCGGGGTGGCGGGATTCGAACCCACGACCTCTTCGTCCCGAACGAAGCGCGCTACCAAGCTGCGCCACACCCCGCTGACAACGAGGGATACTCTAGCGCCCCGCCGGATGAATCGCGAAACCGGGGTGTATCGCGAAACCGGGGTGACGCGCGGAACCGGGTCAGGCCGGCAGCGGGATCCGTTCGCGCAACGGCGTCTCGGGGACCGAGGCCTCCTCGCCGCCACCGCCGGGCCCGGCGACCAGCTCGAGCAGCGTCGCCTCTGGTCTGCAGAACGTCCGGACCGGCACGTACGGCGAGGTGCCGAGTCCGGCGGACACGTGCAGGACCAGGTTCCGGCCCCAGGCGGACAGTCCCTGGGCGCGCGAGCGGTCGATGCCGCAGTTCGTGACGATCGCCCCCGTGGGGAGGCAGAGCTGCCCACCATGGGTGTGGCCCGCCACCGCGAGGTCGTACCCGTCGGCGTCGAAACGGTCGAGCACCCGGGGCTCGGGGGAGTGGACGAGGCCGATCCGCAGGTCGAACGCCGGACCGGCGGGTCCCTCGATCTCGCTGTAGCGGTCGCGACCGATGTGCGGGTCGTCGACCCCCGCCACCAGGACGCGACGGCCGTCCACGGAGATCTCCGCGCGCCGATGGGTGGCGTCCACCCATCCACGCTCGGAGAACGCGGCCTTGAGGTCCCGCCACGGCAGCGGAACGGAGGAGTGCTTCTTCCGTCCGACGCCGAGGTATGACAGGGGGTTCTTGGGTACCGGCGCGTAGTAGTCGTTGGAGCCGAACACGAACGCCCCCGGCCGGCCCAGCAGAGGACCGAGCGCCTGCACGACGGACGGCACCGCGCGCACATCAGAGAGGTTGTCCCCGGTGTTGAGCACCAGATCCGGCTCCAATCGGGCCAGGGCCGCGAGGAACTCCTGTTTCCGTTTCTGACCGGGCATCATGTGCAGATCCGAGATGTGCAGGATCTTCAGCGGCTCCGAGCCCGGCGCGAGCAGCGGGAGGGAGTGACGACGGACGGTGAACGCGTTGCGCTCCCATCCGGACGCGTAGACCGTGCCCGCCACGACCGCGCCCGCGAGGACGGCCGCCGCGCGGGCGGAGGGGCTCGACGGGGTGCTCCGGGGCCGGCGGGAGGGGCGCTGCATCCCACCATCCTACCGGCGGTGCCCGTGTGAAGGCGCCACCCGGCAGCGCTTACCTCGGCGGGGAGATGGTGATGGGCGCCAGACCGGGGACGTTCAGCACGACGGGCTCGTCCCCGATCGCGGCCCCCGGACCCGAGGCCTCCTGGCCGTCGGTGCTCCGGGTCGCGGCGCCGCCGCCCCCTGAGCCGTCGGAGACGCGGAGGGTGACCTGGGATCCGGGGATCCCGGTCCCGCCGCCGAGCCCCACGACGGTGCCGTAGGGGCGTCCGGTGCCGGAGACGAACTGGGTGTTGACGACGAATCCGGCGGCGGTGAGCAGGGAGGTCGCCGCGGACTGGCTCATCCCCTCGACATCGGGCATCGCCGCGCCGCTGGTGCCGGCCTGATAGGCGGGATCAGGTGCGGGCAGCTGGACCGGGCCGTAGATCTGGGCGATCGGGGTGAACGCGGAGAACCAGGTGTTGGCCGGTTCGAGACCGCCGAAGAGGTTGCCGAACGCGCACTGGCGCAGGGGGCTGGTGCACAGCTCGCTCGTGGTGGTGCCGTCGTTGAAGGCGTAGACGGCGGCCGAGTAGTTGTTGGTGTACCCCAGGAACGCCGAGGAGCGGTTGGCCTCGGTGGTCCCGGTCTTGCCCGACATGGGCAGGCCCCATCCGGCGGCCCCCGCCGCTCCCGCGGCGGTGCCGGCTCCCACGTGGTCCTTGGACAGGGCCACCGAGAGGGTATCCGCCAACCCGGGCTCGACCACCTGCTCGCACCCCGGTTCGTTCAGCTCGACCGGCGCCCCGGTGCGGTCGGTGATCGACTCGATGGGGCTCGGCGGACACCAGGTTCCGCCGGAGGCGAGGGTGGCCCCGACGTTGGACAGCTCCAGGGCGTTGACCGCCGTGGGGCCGAGGGTGAACGATCCCAGGTTGTTCTTCTTGATGAACCCGGCGATCGAGTCGCCGTCCGCCGCGGTGCCCTTTCGGTCGTACGACCGCATCCCGAGGCGTACCGCCATGTCGACGGTGGGGGCGACGCCGACGTCCTTGATGAGGTTGACGAAGGTGGTGTTGGGCGACTGGGCGAGCGCGTCCGCCACGGACAGTGACGCCGGGTACGATCCGGCGTTCTCGACGCAGTACTGGGCGGGCGGGCATCCGCGGGCGCCACCGGCACCCAGTCCGGAGACCTGCACGCGGCGCGGGACCGACAACGTGGTGTTGGTCCCCATCCCCTTCTCCATGGCCGCGGCCACCGTGAAGACCTTGAACACCGAGCCGCCGCCGTCCCCGACGAGCGAGAACGGCTGGGGCTGGACGGTCTGGCTGTCGCCCAGCTCGAGGCCGTACTGGCGGCTCGAGGCGATCGCCGCGACCTTGTGGGAATCCCGGCCGGGACGCACGACGCTCATGACCTGCGCCACGCCCTGGCCCGTCGGGTTGCCGTAGGTGTTGAGCGACCGCTGGACCGAGTCGTGGACGGTCGGGTCGAGTGTGGTGCGGATGGTGTACCCGCCCTCCTGGACCATCTCGCGGCTCAGGCCGTTCTGGTCCAGGTAATCCAGCACGTAGTCGCAGAAGAACCCTCGGTCGCCGGCGGTGATGCAGCCACGGGGCAACGAGTTGGGGCGTTCCAGGACGCCGAGGGGCTCGGCCGCGAAGGCCGCGCCCTCGGCTGGCGAGATCGCGCCGGTCTGGACCATGGTGTCGATGACGGTGTCGCGACGGTCCTTGGTGTCCTCGGGGTTCGCGTACGGGTTGAACATGCTGGTGGACTGGATCATCCCGGCGAGCATGGCGGACTGCGGCACGGTCAGCTCGGAGGCGTCGACCCCGAAATACGTCTGGGCCGCGGTCTGGACGCCGAAGGCGCCGTTGCCGAACGAGATCAGGTTGAGGTACTTGCTGAGGATGTCGTCCTTGCTCATCTCGGCGTCCAGCGTGAGCGCCATCCGGATCTCTTTGATCTTGCGCGCCGGGGTGGTCTCCACGGCGGCGCGCCGTTCGGCGTCGTTCTCCGCGGAGACGAGGAACTGGTAGTTCTTCACCAGCTGTTGATCGATGGTGGAGGCGCCCTGCTGGACGTCGCCGGACGTGGCGTTGGTGAGCGCCGCGCGGATCGTGCCCCGCCAGTCCACGCCGTTGTGGTCGGCGAACCGGCGGTCCTCGATCGCGATGATCGCCAGCTTCATGTTCTGCGAGATCTGCTCGCTCGGGACCACCACGCGCTGCTGGTCGTACAACCAGGCGATCGGTGTCCCCTCGGAGTCGGTGACCGTGGAGATGGACGGGAGATCGCCCTTGATCAGGTCCGCCGAGGTCCCGGACAGGGAGTCCGCCATCTTGTTTGAGGCCAGGCCCGCCGCCCCGGCGATCGGGAACAATGACCCGGCCGCCACCACCCCGGCCGCGACACAGGTCGCGGCCAGCTTTCCCAGCGAACTCATAGCCGACACGGGGCCAAGAGTACGTGAACACCCCCGTCCCGCCACCCCGCGAGGCCTCCGTCGCACACGACTCTTTACTTCTGTTGTGTGACTGCGGTAACAATATTAGAGAACGCGGGACGTTTCGGACCCGGATGAGGTTGTGTGACGGACCTCACGGCCGAGAGGCTCCCGCGGACACCGTGGGCCCGCCGCGCCGGGCGGGTCCAGAAGGCCGGAGGCGTGTGCGGCAGACCCGTCCGCGACTCCACACAGACAGGGGTACTTCGATGACGGCCACCCTTCCCGGGACCTCCCGGACCGACGACGCCGGGGTCCGCCCCGGTTCAAGCAATCCCCTCGGTTCCGAGGAGACGATCATCGGGGAGGGGCGCCAGGAGTGGGTCGCCCGGGCCCGGTGCAAGGACATCGACCCGGACGAGCTCTTCGTCCGCGGCGCCGCGCAGCGCAAGGCTGCGTCCATCTGTCGCCACTGCCCGGTCCTGCTGCAGTGCCGTGCCGACGCGCTGGACAACCGCGTGGAGTTCGGGGTCTGGGGCGGGATGACCGAGCGTCAGCGGCGCGCCCTGCTCAAGCAGCACCCCGAGGTGCGATCCTGGGCCGACTTCTTCGCGCAGCAGATCGAGCGCCACACCGTCATCTACTGACGCCCACCGGCTCCGCACCCCACCGGCGTACCCCACCCCCACCTCGACGCGACCCGCGGCTCCCGCCGCGGGTCGCGTCGTCCGTTCAGGCCCGGCCCCGGTCTACCCGCAGAGCTGGTCACCCACTCAGTCTGTTCACCCGCAGAGCTGGTCACCGACCGAGCGCAACGCCTCCAGGTTGGAGATCTCGAACGGCAGCGAGGGCACTCCCACGATCCGCACGTCCGGATGGGTGTCCGTGAAGGACTCCAGCAGGCGGACCTCCTGCTTGGCCGTGCCGGCCCGGTCGGCGTGGATCCGCAGCACCGCCTCGGCCTCGGGGTTCCCCGCCAAGCGGTCGGCCGCCGCACACGCCTGCTCGGCCGTCAGGTCGGTGAGCCGCGGGTGCGTGCGGTTGATCACCACCCCCGCGAGCGGCATCGACTCCTCGGAGAGCCGTTCGGTGAAGAACGCGGCCTCGCGCAGGGCGGGTCGTTCCGCGGACGAGACCACCAGGAACTCGGTGCCCTTGCGGCGCAGGATCGCCTGGGTGCGGGAGGCCCGCGTGGCGAACCCGCCGAAGGTGGAGTCCAGGGCCACGACCATCTCGGAGGCGTCCTTGAGCATGGAGGACCCGACAACCGCCGACACCCCCCGCATGGCGGTGCTCATGGCGCCGGTCATCAACCGGCCGACCCCGCGGCCGGGCGCAGCGAACACCCGCATGAGACGACTGTCCATGAAGGCACCCAGGCGGCGCGGGGCGTCGAGGAAGTCCAGCGCGTTGCGGGACGGAGGGGTGTCCACCACGACGAGGTCCCACGTGGAGTCGTCGAGCAGCTGCCCCAGCTTCTCCATGGCCATGTACTCCTGCGTCCCCGCGAACGAGGTGACCATGGTCTTGTAGAAGTGGTTGTCCAGGATGGACTGCGCCTTCTCGGGCGTGGTGTTGGCGGTGACCAGCTCGTCGAACGTGCGACGCATGTCGAGCATCATCGCGTGCAACGAGCCGTCCGACTCCGCGTGCTCCGGTCCCAGGTCCACGCGGGACGGCTCATTCGAGAGGTCGTCGATCCCCAGCGCCTGCGCGAGGCGCCGGGCCGGGTCGATGGTGAGGACCACGGTGTCGCGGCCGAGTTCGGCGGCGCGCAGGGCCACCGCGGCGGCGGTGGTGGTCTTGCCCACCCCGCCCGCGCCGGTGCAGACCACGACCCGGGTCGCGGGGTCGGTGAGCAGTCCGGTGATGTCGAGACGACGAGTCATGATCAGTGCACTCCCTGGTCGGCGAGGGCGGAGGCGAGGTCGTACAGGTCGGAGACCTCGACGCCGTTGGGCAGGGCCGGCAGTACGAGGGTCGGGCAGCCGGAGGAGGTCAGGGTCTCGCCGGCCTTGAGCTGTCCGCGTGCGACGCGGGCGTGCTCGATGGCCTCCACCAGGAGCCCCTGCAGGCCCTCGTCGTCGAGCTCCACACCGGTCTCCTCGAGACCGGCCAGCACCGCCTCGGCGTCGATGTCCTCCTCGGCGATCCTCTGCAGCGCGGCGTCGTCGAGGTGCCGGGTCTCCGCCCGGTTGATGATCACCTGACCCACCCGCAGATCGTGGGACCGAAGCTCCTCGATCGCCTCGATGGTCTCCTGGACCGGCAGCGATTCGAGCAGGGTCACCAGGTGCACGACGGTCTGTGGGGAGTGGACCAGCTCGGAGACGGCATCGGCCTGACGACGGATGGGCCCGCCCGCCGCCAGGTCCGCCATCGCGGTGGTCACGTCGAGGAACTTGCCGATGCGACCCGTGGGCGGGGCGTCCACCACCACGGCGTCGTACACGACCTCCTTCTTGGCGTGCTGGCGCGTGACGACCTCGTAGATCTTGCCGGTCAGGAGCACGTCCTTGAGGCCGGGAGCGATGGTGGTGGCGAACTCGATCGCACCCACCGACTTCATCACCTTGCCCACCACCCCGAGGTGGTAGAAGGTGTCCAGATAGTCGAGCATCGCGGCCTCGATGTCGATGGCCAGCGCGAACACCTTGCCACCGCCGTCGACCCGGGCCACGAGTTCCTCGCGGTACGGCAGCGGCGAGCGGTCGAAGATCCGGGCGATGCCCTGGCGTTCCTCGACCTCCACCAGCAGGACGCGCTTTCCGGTCGAGGCCAGCGCCAGCGCGAGCGAGGTGGCGACCGTGGTCTTGCCGGTGCCCCCCTTGCCGGAGACGTAGTGGAGGTCCGCGCGGGCGGAGGCGTCGGACCAGCCGGTGGACAGCTCGTCGGCGATCGTCGACCTCACTGACTGACTCGACTCGGTCGACTGACTCGACGTGGTCGACGTGGTCGACTGCGTTCCTGATGTGTCGGTGGACGGCATGCGGTCCACCCTAAGCGGTTCCACCACGTCGCGCGGGCCGCCCGCGACTTCCCTAGAGTGGGGGCATGAGCGAATCCACCCCCGCAGCCCGGTTCGAGTACGTGACGGTCCCGCTGCTCACCCACGCCACCAAGCAGATCCTCGACCAGTGGGGCGGTGACGGTTGGGAGCTGGTCTCCGTGCTGCCCGGGCCCACCGGCGAGCAGCACGTCGCCTACCTCAAGCGTCAGCTCTGATGCCCGAGGGCGAGGGCGGGGGTTACTGGACCCGCAAGCTCGAGCAGCTGGGGATCGACCTGCCGACCGTCGTCCCCCCGCTCGCGAACTACGTGCCCGCCGTGCGGACGGGCGCCTACGTCTACACCTCGGGTCAGCTGCCGATGATCGACGGCGCTCTCGCCGCGACCGGCAAGGTCGGTGCCGCGGTCTCCCCGGAGACGGCGGCCGATCTCGCCCGGACCTGTGCCCTCAACGCGCTCGCCGCGGTCGACGGCCTGGTGGGCGTCGACTCGGTGGTGCGGATCGTCAAGGTCGTCGGTTTTGTCGCGTCGGCCCCGGGCTTCCACGCCCAGCCCGCGGTGATCAACGGCGCCTCGGATCTGCTGGGTGAGATCTTCGGCGACGCCGGCGTCCACGCCCGCTCCGCCGTCGGGGTCTCCGAGCTGCCGCTCGACGCGCCCGTCGAGGTCGAGCTCATCGTCGAGGTCGAGGGATAGGACCGGGCGATGGTCTGGGACGGAGAATGTCGATGAGCGGCGGTCTGGCCCCGATCACGTTCCCGGCGTACGAGACCCTGCGCCCCGTCACCGACCTGGCCGGGGTGATCCTCTGCGACAACCCCTCGGAGATGACCTTCGAGGGGACCAACACGGTGGTGCTGCGGGCCCCGGGTTCGCGCACCTCCGTGGTGGTGGACCCCGGGCCGGACGATCGCGCGCACGCGGAGCGGATCGCCGCGATCGTGGGGGAGATCGAGCTCGTCGTCATCACCCATCGACACGGGGACCACACCGGCGGGATCGACCACCTCCGGGCGCTGACCGGCGCACCGGTCCGGGCGGTCGGGGAGACGTACTGCCGCGATGCGGCGCCGTTGGTGACGGAGGGCGACGACGACGAGGTGATCCACGCCGCCGGGCTGGACCTCACCGTGCTGGCCACACCCGGGCACACCGCGGATTCGATCAGCCTCGAGGTGCGTCCCGCGGGTGCCGGGTTCACCGCTCGGGCGGACTGCGTGGTGCTCGGCGACACGATCCTGGGTCGCGACTCGACCGTTCTGGACTCCACCGACGGCGATCTGGGGGACTACCTGCAGAGCCTCGACCAGCTGGCCGCCCGCGCCGACGGCGTGGTGGGCATCCCCGGCCACGGTCCGGATGTGGCCGATACCGCTCGTGCCGCCCAGGTGCTGGCCCGTCACCGGCGGGACCGGCTCGAGCAGATCGCGGCCGCCCGGGACGTGCTGGGTCCCGACGCGTCCGCCGAGCTCATCACGCAGCACATCTACCGGGACGTCTCGCCGTTCCTGCTCAAGGTGGCCGAGCAGTCCACCCTCGTGGCCCTGCGCTACCTGGACCGGTCCGGCTAGTCCTGCCGACCCGGCCCCGGCCCCGGCCCGCCCACCGCCCCGGCCCGGCCCCCATC
>NZ_KB714660.1:0-18225 GCF_000349585.1 Dietzia sp. UCD-THP | reverse complement strand
GCCCGCCCCACGCCCCGGCCCCCATCGAAAAGAGCGTTCCGCTCATCCCTTCTCGAGGGATGTGTGCGGAACGCTCTTATCGATGGAACCGGGCGCCTCGGCGGGCGCGGCGGGCCTCAGCGGGCGCGGCGGGCCAGGCGCTCGGTGTCGGAGATGATGACGCTCTTGCCCTCGAGGCGCAGCCAGCCCCGGTGCGCGAACTCGGCCAGGGCCTTGTTGACCGTCTCGCGGGAGGCGCCGACGAGCTGGGCGATCTCCTCCTGCGTGAGGTCGTGCGTCACGCGGATGTTGCCGCCCTCCTGGGTGCCGAAGCGCTGGGCCAGCTGCAGCAGCGCCTTGGCCACGCGACCGGGCACGTCGGTGAAGATGAGGTCGGCGAGGTTGTTGTTGGTGCGGCGCAGACGGCGGGCGAGCACCCTCAGCAGCTGATCGGAGATCTCGGGCCGCTCGGAGATCCACCGCTTGAGGGCGGAGCGGTCCATGGACTGCACCGAGACGTCGGTGACGCAGACCGCGGACGAGGTGCGCGGGCCCGGGTCGAAGATCGACAGCTCACCGAACATGTCCGAGGGGCCGAGGATGGACAGCAGGTTCTCGCGACCGTCCGGTGCTTTGCGGGAGAGCTTCACCTTGCCCGACGTGACGATGTAGAGGCTGTCGCCCTGCTCGCCCTCGCGGATGATCACATCACCCTTCGAGTACTCCTCGCGGGTCAGGTCGGCACGCAGCGCCGAGATGGCCGCGGGCTCGACACCCTGGAAGATGCCGGCCCGGGTGAGTACATCGTCGGCCGACTGGTCCGTGCGGCGATCTATCGTCACAGTCCGTGACCCTCCCGTTCGGGCGAGGACGAACGAGGTCCGCGCCATGGCGTGCGTGTGGCGAGAGCCACTGTAGCCGTTCCGGTGCCCCCGGTGTGACCAACCCGCGGCGACCGGGGTGGGTCAGCTCTCGATCTGCTCCGGCTCGGCCAGGATGGAGGCCTCGAACCGGTCCATCAGGAGTGCGAACCCGGCGAGGAGGACCGGGACCAGGACGACGAGGATTCCCTGCATGCCCCCGAGTAAACACCCCCGCGGGCCGACGCGCACGTGCGGCCGGCTCACCCGCAGGTGGCCCGGGCCGTAATGTGGACGCATGCCCGACCCCGCTCCAGCTTCCGTGAAGCGCCGCAGACGAGGGGTGGCCGCGAGGGGGGTGGAAACCGACCTCGGGCGCACCCGCCGCGCCCGGCGCATGCTCCGCACCCTGGAGGACGCGTTCCCACACGTCTACTGCGAGCTGGATTTCCGGGACCCTCTCGAGCTGAGCGTCGCGACGATCCTGTCCGCGCAGTGCACGGACAAGCGGGTCAACGAGGTCACGCCGGCGCTGTTCGCCCGGTACCGCACGGCCGCGGACTACGCCGGCGCGGACCGCGAGGAACTGGAGACGCTGATCCGGCCGACCGGTTTCTACCGCAACAAGGCGCGGAGTATCCAGGGGTTGGGTGCGGCGCTGGTGGAGAGGTTCGACGGCGAGGTGCCGCGGCGGCTCGAGGACCTGGTCACCCTCCCCGGATTCGGACGCAAGACGGCAAACGTGGTGCTCGGCAACGCGTTCGGTGTGCCCGGCCTGACGGTGGATACCCACTTCATGCGATTGGTCGCCCGGTGGAAGTGGACCGAGGCCACCGACCCCGTGCGCATCGAGCGCGAGGTGGCCGCGCTGCTGCCCCGGCCCACGTGGACCGACGCCAGCCACCGGATCATCTTCCACGGTCGCAGGGTCTGTCACGCGAGGACGGCGGCCTGCGGCGCGTGTGCCCTGGCCGCGGACTGCCCGTCCGCCGGCGAGGTCGGCCCGCTCGACCCGGTGGCCGCCGCCCGCCTCGTCGCGGGGCCCGAGCGATCGCACCTGTTGGAGCTGGTCGGACTGGGGGATCAGGCGTGAGCGCCTCGGCGAGGTGGTCGCTGGTGGCGTTGGTGGCGCTGATCGGCGTCGTCGTCGCGCTGGTCTCCACCCTCGGTGGCGACGAGGGACCCGGATCCGGGGCGTCGGCCCCCGCCGCGCCCCCCGTCGGGGCACCCCCGCTCGACGAGCCGCTGACGGTCGTCGACGACCTGACCCGCGCGACCGCGGACCTGCCCGCCTGTCGCGACAGCGCCGCGCCCGCCACGACCACCGGCCCCGTCGCCGGGTTCATGGTGCGCTGCATGGACGACGGCAGCACCACCACTCTCGGCAAGATCCAGGCGGACCGCCCCATGGTGGTGAACATGTGGGCCTACTGGTGCGAGCCGTGCCGCAGGGAACTGCCGGCCATCCGGGACGCGCAGGCCACGCTCGGGGATCGGGTCCGCGTGGTGTTGTCCCACACCGACCCGTCCGAGACCAAGGGGTTCGACACCCTGGCGGCGCTCGGGATCGAGGAGCTCATCTCCGTCTCCGACCAGGACGAGGAACTGCCGACGCTGCTCGGGGCACCCCCCGTCCTGCCGCTGACGGTCTTCGTCCGCGCCGACGGGACCGTGGCGCACGTCCTCATCCAACCGATGGACACCGAGCAGGACGTGCTCGACGCCGTCGAAGAACACCTGGGGGTCACCGCATGACCGGTAGCGCGCGGGATGCCTCCGTGCCCCGCCCCGGTGACTTGACCGGCGTACCGCACCCCGGGTGGATGGATCCGCTCATGGCGGCCTGCACCGACGGCAGCTTCGACGGGCTGCTGCCCCGGCGGCGCCCGCCCGAGGACAGTGGCCCCAACGAGGTCGGCCGCCCGCACCGCCACGCCGCGGTGCTGGTGCTGTTCTCGGGCTCGGCCCACGCCCCCGGACCTCGTCCCCCGGAGGACGCCCGCGTGCTGCTGACGCACCGCGCACCGACCCTGCGCAGCCACTCCGGGCAGATCTCGTTCCCGGGTGGCGGGGTCGACGACACGGACAGCGGGCCGGTCGAGGCGGCCCTGCGTGAGGCGTGGGAGGAGACCGGACTGGAGAGCGACGGTGTGGACGTGCTCGCGGTGCTGCCCGAGTTGTACATCCCCGTCTCCAACTACTCCGTCGCCCCGGTGCTGGCGTACTGGCGGGAGCCGATGGAGGTCTCGTCGGTGGATCCGGCCGAGACCGCGAGGGTGATGACGGTGCCGGTGGGGGAGTTGCTCGACCCCGCCAACCGCTTCCTGCTGCGGCACTCCACCGGGTGGACGGGCCCCGCGTTCCAGCACGAGGACCTGGTGGTGTGGGGTTTCACCGCCGGGATCCTGGCCGCGATGTTCCATTCCGCGGGCTGGGACCTGGACTGGGACTCGGGCGACGTGCGCGATCTGGAGCGGACCCTGTCGGCCTCCGCGAACGGGGAGCGGCCCTGGCTGTCGGCGGAGGAGGCGCGTCGCGAGTCCTCCGATCCGCTGGCGGACAGGACGGTCGCCGGGGTGCCCGGCGCCCGGACAGGCCTTGCAGAGGAGAAGGACGAGGAACCGCTCGACCTACCCGCTGACGAACCCCGGAGGGGGTACCGGTGACGGGCTCGCAGTGGCTCGACCTCGCGCTGTACGCGCTCGCCGCGGCGGCCGCGATCTCGGGGTGGATCAACGGCGCGGCGGCGTCCGGTTTCGCACTGCTCGGGGTGGCGATCGGCGCCACCTCCGGTCTGCTCGTGGCTCCTCATCTGGTCAGGGAACTCGACTCCCCCGTGGGACGGCTCGCGGCGGGGCTGGCCGTGATCGCGGTGATGGTGCTCATCGGCCAGATCGCCGGCGTGACGATCGGGCGTGCCGCCCGGCGCTACATCTCCGGTGCGGGGGCCAGGGTGCTCGACAGCACCGTCGGAGCCGTGTTCCAGGCCGCGGCGATGCTGCTGGTGGCGTGGTTGGTCGCCATCCCGGTGGCCGCGCAGGAGGGCCCGGGACTGGGCAAGGCGGTGCGCGGGTCGTCGGTGCTGGCGAAGATCGACGACGTGGCGCCCGAGCAGTTGCAGCGGATCCCGGCGGCGTTCACGTCGGTCCTCGGCACCACCGGGTTCCCCGACATCCTCGGCCCCTTCGGCACCACGCCGCTACAGGAGGTGCCCCCGCCCGACCCGGTGCTCGCGGGCTCCGAGGTCGTGGCCGCGGTGCAGCCGTCCGTGCTCAAGATCCTGGGCCGCGCCGAGTCGTGCAGCCGCGCCCTGGAGGGCTCGGGCTTCGTGGCCTCCCCCGGGCTGGTCATGACCAACGCGCACGTGGTGGCCGGTACGGACTCGGTGAGAGTCGTCGCAGGGGACCGGGAACTCGACGCGGACGTCGTGGTCTACGACCCGGGCGTCGACGTGGCCGTCCTGCGCGTACCGGGTCTCCAGGCCCCGGTCCTGCCCTTCGCCGACCGCCAGGGCCGCAGCGGCGACGACGCCATCGTGGTGGGCTACCCCGGCAACGGTCCCTATCGGCCGGACGCCGCCCGCATCCGGGAGAGGGTGACCCTCCGTGGTCCGGACATCTACCGCGAGGCGACCGTCGAGCGAGAGGTGTACATCCTGCGTGGCTCGGTGCGCGAGGGCAATTCCGGTGGTCCGCTGATCACGCCGCAGGGGCAGGTCGTGGGCGTGGTCTTCGGCGCCGCGATGGACGCCGCCGACACCGGGTACGCGCTCACGGTCGAGCAGGTGCTGCCGCAGCTCGAGCGAGCGGTGGACGCGTTGGAGCCCGTCCCCACCGGCAGCTGCGTCGGGGCCCGCTGAGCGCACGCCCCCGGTTCGGCTGGCCCGGGACGTCCGGCTCGCCTGCTCGCCCCGGCCCGCCCGGCCCGCCCGTCCGCCCCGCCCGCTCGCCTCGGCCCGCCCGACCATCCGCCCCGCCCGACTTGCGCGGCCCTTCTGGCTTACGCGGCGGGAATGGTCCGTTGTCGCCGCGCACCCCGGCGATCACCGAGCAGAGGAGACGCGTAAGCCGAGGAAGGGGGGCGGCACGGGCTCGCGTAAGCGGGTCTGGCCCGCCCGAGGGAGGACCGGGCCGTCAGAGCCCGCCCGCGCGGTACGCGAATTCCACGATCAGCCGGGAGGTCGCGCGGGGTTGCTCCATCGCCGGGTAGTGCCCGGCGTTCGCGACCAGTTCGGTGCGGAAGTCCCTGGCCCACGCCGCTGACGCCCGGACCGTCGACGGCCGGATGAACCGGTCCTCCGCGCCGCTGATCCCCAACACCGGCTGGTCCAGGACGCCCGAGACCGTCCGGCGGAAATCGCGGCCGTCCGGGCGGAGCTGGCTGCGGACCATCCACCGGCGCGACTCCAGGGACAGGTGGGCGACCTTGGGGATGAGCATGGCCCGCCTGAGCAGGCCGGAGGTCTCCCGGAAGTCGTCGGTGTCCTGCCACGCCGGCCCGGAATAGTCCCGGAGCATCGCCTCCACCGACGCCGCGCCGTCGGTGGTGAGACGCCGCTCGGGGAGCCGGGGCGCCTGGTCAGCGAGGAGGCGGGGGACCAGGGCGCGGCGTTGGGCGCGATCGCGGAGCGCGGCGTGGCGGGTGGCCAGGGGGTGGGGAGAGCCGACGACGACGAGGCCCCGCACCGCACGAGGCCGGTGGTATGCCGCCGTCCACGCCACGAATCCGCCCTCGCCCTGCCCCACGATCACCGCGGAGGAGTGCCCGAGCGCGCGGATGAGGTGCGTGATGTCCGAGGCCAGGGTCCATCCGTCGTACCCGCGCGGTGGCTTGTCGGAGTCCCCGTGGCCCCGCAGGTCCACCGCGACGGCGTGGAAACCGGCCTCGGCCAGCGCGACGAGAGGCTTGCGCATGGTCCACCAGATCCCGCCCAGGCCGTGGATCAACACCACCAGCGGGGGGAGCTCACCGGGGATGGTGTCGGACGGCAGGGCCTCGGCTACGTGCAGACGGATGCCGTTAGCCGAGACATCACGATGCCGCCACGACCCGTCGATCCTGACGATCGACGGGTCGGGCGGCCGGTGTGCCGGAGTCTTCAGCTGCGCGTGGCGGGCTGGGGGGTCTCGGTGACCCGCACCGTCCCGGGCCGCGGCTGGGTGCCCGTTGGCATGGCCAGCTTGAGGTCGGACACCGAGTCGATGGTGCGCTGGGGCTTGCGGATCTTCTTGACCTTGCGGTAGCCGAGCAGGGCGCAGACCGCCGCCAACAGCACCAGCACCACAAAGACGATGAGGAAGCCGATCCAGTCCCAGGACTGGGTGCCGAACCACAGGGAGATGAGCTTTGCCCACATGAAGACGAACGGGAAGAAGGACATCAGGAGCAGCACGAGCGCCGCGACGAAGAAGCCCGACCCGGTGGCCGCCCTCTTGACCTGCTCGGTGACCTCGGTCTTGGCGAGTTCGATCTCCGCGCGGACGAGCGTGGACATCTGCGTGGTGGCGTTCTTGACCAGGGTTCCGATGCTGGCGTCGCCCCGACCGATCGAGTCCGCGTCGTGCAGGGGGATCGAAGCCTCGGTCGGCGAGTGGGTTCCCTGGGCGTGGCTCACGGTTGTTCCTCCATAGTCAGGCGACGGATGCACCGCCGTCTATCGTGCCACGACACGTGGCTGCCTTCACCCGCTACCCGGTCAGCCGCGCGTGCCCTTCTCCCTGATCTGCTCCATGATGGTCGGATCGGACAGGGTCGAGGTGTCCCCGCCGTCCCGGCCCTCTGCCATGTCCTTGAGCAGGCGCCGCATGATCTTCCCGGAGCGCGTCTTGGGCAGCTCGGGCACGATCGTGATGTCGCGCGGCTTGGCGATCGGGGAGATCTCCCGTGAGACCTCGGCGCGCAGCTCGTCGATGAGCTTCTGGCGGTCCTCCTCGGCGTCGACGTTGCCGCGCAGGATCACGTACGCGACGATCGCCTGGCCGGTGGTCTCGTCGTTTGCGCCCACCACTGCCGCCTCGGCGACCGCGCGGTGCCCGACGAGGGCGGACTCCACCTCGGAGGTGGAGATGCGGTGGCCGGAGATGTTCATCACGTCGTCGACGCGGCCCAGCACCCAGAGTGCGCCGTCGGAGTCCCACTTGGCGCCGTCGCCGGCGAAGTAGTACCCCTCCTCGGCGAACCGGGACCAGTAGGTGTCGCGGTAGCGCTCCATGTCGCCCCAGATGCCGCGGAGCATGGAGGGCCACGGCTCGGTGAGCACGAGGAAGCCCTGCTCCTCCGCGGCGACTTCCTTGGCCTCGTTGTCCACGATGGACACGGAGATGCCGGGCAGCGGCCGCATGGCCGATCCGGGCTTGGTCTCCGTCACGCCCGGCAGCGGGGAGATCATGATCGCACCGGTCTCGGTCTGCCACCAGGTGTCCACGATGGGGGCGGTGCCGCCGCCGAGGTTGTCGCGGTACCAGCGCCACGCCTCCGGGTTGATGGGCTCACCCACGGAGCCGAGCAGACGGATCGACGACAGGTCGTGCGCGGCCGGGATCTCGGCGCCCCACTTCATGAAGGTCCGCACGAGGGTCGGCGCCGAGTAGTAGATGGTGACGCCGTACTTCTCGATGATCTGGAAGTGACGGTGCTCGTCCGGTGAGTTGGGGGTGCCCTCGTAGACGATGCACTCGGCGCCGTTCGAGAGCGGCGCGTACACGCCGTAGGTGTGCCCGGTGACCCAGCCGACGTCCGCGGTGCACCAGTAGACGTCCTGACCGGGCTTGTGGTCGAACACGTTGTGGTGGGTGTAGGACGCCTGGGTGAGGTAGCCACCGGAGGTGTGGACGATGCCCTTGGGCTTCCCGGTGGTCCCGGAGGTGTAGAGCAGGAACAGGGGATGCTCGGAGTCGAAGGCCTCGGGAGTGTGCTCGGTGGACTGCTGCGGGACCACCTCGTCCCACCACGCGTCCCGGCCGTCGGTCCACTCCACGTCGAGCCCGGTCCGACGGACCACGAGGACGGTCTGCACCGATTCGGCGGTCCCCTCGGCGTCGACGCCGTTGCCGGAGAGCGCGTCGTCGACGCCGGCCTTGAGCGGCGCGGGCTTGCCGCGACGGAACTGGCCGTCGGCGGTGATGACGACCTTCGCCTCCGCGTCGTCGATTCGCTGGCGGAGCGCGTTGGGGGAGAAGCCGGCGAACACCACTGAGTGGGTCAGTCCGAGGCGGGCGCAGGCCAGCATCGCGATGTAGACCTCGGGCAGCAGCGGCATGTAGATCGCCACCCGGTCGCCGGCCACGAGCCCGAGGGAACTGAGGTAGTTGGCCGCGCGGCTGACCTCGTCCTTGAGCTCGGCGTAGGTGATGTCGCGGGCGTCGTCCTCCGGCTCGCCGATCCAGTGGATGGCCACCCGGTCGCCGTTGCCGGCCTCGACGTGGCGGTCCACGCAGTTGTGGGCCACGTTGAGCCTGCCGCCGACGAACCACTTGGCGACCGGCGCGTCGGACCAGTCGAGCACCTCGGACCACTCCGTGGACCAGTCCAGGCGCCGTGCCTGCTCGTCCCAGAACGCGAGTCTGTCGGCGCCTGCGGCGTCGTAGAGGTCGGCCTGCGCGTTGGCCTGGGCGGTGAAGGCGGGGTCGGGTGCGTAGGTCTGGTTGTGGTCGTGATCGGTCATCAGCGGGCCTCTCTGGGGATGTGTGTTCACGGCGGCCGGAATCGACACGGCGGAAACGACCGGACCGGTTTCTGTGAGCGTAGTCACATACGGTCTGCCGTGTTTCGCAACACACCCGATAGGGGGGCGCGGGGGGAGTGGGGGTCAGGACTTCCGGTCGCGGCCTGGGGATTCGACGGTCTCGTCGCCGTCAGCAGGGGTGGTTTCGCCCTTCGGCGGGGCGGGAGTCTTGGCGTCGGACCGGCCTCCGCCTGCGGGGGATCCCGGTGACCTCGTCGTCGTTCCGGTCGCCGTTCCCGTCGCCGGTCGCGCGTCCCGGGACTCCTCGGTTGTGGTGGCGGAATCGTCGGGCGCCCTGACGGGCGTCTTGTCGGACCCCTTCGCCGTGGTCGCCCCGCTGTTCTTCGCCTTCCCGTCGGCTGCCGCGCTGCCCGGCGCCTTCCCGTCGGCTGTCGCGCTGGCCGGCGTCTTCCCGTCGGTTGCGGCGCTGCCCGGCGCCTTACCGGTGGTCGACGCGCTGCCCGGCGCCGTCGTCTTCGCGGACTTCTCCGTCGCCCCCGCCGACCTTTCGGTCGTAGACGGGGCGGCCTCGCGCCCCCGGGTCGGGGCATCGATCCCGTAGTACTCCAGGAGCCTGACCTCCTGTTCGGGGGTGAGGGCGTCCTCGGTGTGGTCGGGGCGGGGGGAGTCCCGGATGACGGCGCGGGTGTGGTCCACATGCAGTTCGTCGTCGAGGAGTCGCGCGCCGTAGAGGGGGACGATGGCGTCCGAGGAGAAGATGCCGGTCGAGACGGTCGCGAAGGTGATCTTGCCGCTGGCGTCGTCCACGTACACCTGGCGGACCGCGCCGATCTTGGCCCCCGTCGAATCGAATGCCGTCGCGTCGAGGAGGGCGTCCAGTTGGTCTTTGAGGGTCACGGGATCTCCGGGGGTCGAGGTGGAACCGGGGCGGGTCGGGGTCGAGGTGGGTTCGGGGAACTCTGGGAGCCGGGGGGAGCGCCCTGGGGTACCGCTGATTACACCAGCTAGACAGCGGTGGAACCGGCCGTTGGACGCTTGTGTCGGCGGATTGCGGTGCGCGGGGCGACTGCCGCGCCCGGGTCGGTAACCTCGTCCGCGTGACCACACGCGCCCAGGATCCCCTCGCCCCGCTGGTTTCCCTGCCCGGCGTCGCGGAGGCGTCCGAGGCGGCCCGTGGTGCGCTCGCGAGCGTCCACCGGCATCCGGCGAACCGTCGGGGCTGGCCCACCACGGCGGCGGAGTCGGTGCTGCGCGGGGCCCGGGCATCAGCCGGGGTGGAGGGTGCCTCGGTGCGGTTGGACGCCGACGGCGATCATGACGAGGTGCTCGCCGGCGCTCTGCGGGTGGCCGGTGAGCTGACGGGCGAATCTCTCGACCGGGCTGTGGCGGTGTGGACCCGGTCGCCGCTTCAGGAGCTGGCGCACCTGCATCTGCTGGCCGCATCCGGGCCCGGGGTGGATGCGGCGTCCCTCGGCCGCCCCCGGGCGGATCGGGGAGTGGCCGAGCGATTGCAGGGGCTGGCGGAGCTGGTGACGGGCGGGACGTCGGTGCCCGCCCCGGTCCTGGCGTCGGTGGTCCTGGGCGAGCTGTCCGGGATGCGGCCGTTCGGGTCCGCCGACGGCGTGGTGGCGCGGGCGGCTTTCCGGTTGGTGACCGTGTCCACCGGCCTCGACCCACACTGTCTCGGCGTGCCCGAGGTGACCTTCTACCGGGATCCCGCGGGGCATCGATCGGCCCTGGAGGGCTTTCTCTCCGGTACCGGTGAGGGTGTCGGATCATGGATTCTCCACTGCTGTAGAGCGCTCGAGGCCGGTGCTCGCGAGGCCACCTCGATCGCCGAGGCCGCCGGGAGCTGACCGTCGCGCAGGGCAGGTGACCTGTGATGCACCGCGATCCACCGCGTGTGGTCCGCGTGGCGCGCGAATGGCGGGCCGGCACTCGTGCCGACCCGCCCACTCGCTGCGGTTCCATCGAGAGATCCGGGTACCAGGCGTCCTGTGGTCCGCCGTGTCGCCGGTCCGGGACAACCGTCGGTGACGGCTGGCGCGGACCCACGGCTGGTGTGCCTCTCGGGCGTCATCCGTCGCGTGGGTTCCGGAGTATCGATGACGGTGTCTCGGACGGGGAACCGTGACTTCTCCTCCGTCGCGGTCCTGGCGTCCTGCGTCACCGCGCTTTGAGCATGCCGCGCGGGTCGGGGTCCCGGCGATGGTGGGATCCCACAAGGAACCCGGGGACTTACCGGTGGTTCCCGCTATCGCCTCCCGTGCGTTGGCCGGCGGACGATGAGGTGTTGTGCCCCGAGCCCCGGTGGGATCTTCCGGGTGGGTGCGCTCCGGGCGGACCTCTCCGCTCGCGGGACCGGGGTCAGGCGCCCCGCCGCGCGGAACGCGCGAAGGACACCGTTGCGGCACCCACCGCGAGCGCGATCGCCCCGACGCCGATGATCGGCCCGGACGCGCGTTCCAGCGTCGGCAGCAACGGGGTGGGGCTGGAGAAGGTGAGGATGGGCCACCCGCGCTCCAGGGCCTCACGGCGCAGGGTCCGGTCCGGGTTGATGACCGTGGGGTGTCCCACCTCCTCGAGCATCGGGAGGTCGGTGGCGGAGTCGGAATAGGCGTACGAGGCCTCCAGGTCGTACCCGTAGCGCTGGGCGAAACCCCGGATGGCCTCGGCCTTGCCCGGACCCTGGCAGTAGAACTCGATGGATCCGCCGTATCGCCCGTCCGCATCGCGGCTCATGCGCGTCCCGGCGTAGTGGTCCACGCCGAGCATCCGTGCGATCGGTGCCACCAGCTCCTCCCCGGAGGCGGACACGATCACGAGGTCGTGGCCGAGCGCCCGGTGCTCGGCGAGGAGTTCCTGTGCCTCCGAGTAGACGGTGGGCGTGACCTTCTCCGTGAGGGCCTCGGTGACGATCCGCTCGACCTTCTCGGGCTCCCAGCCCTTGGTGGCGGTCGCCATGGCCTGGCGGACCTTCTGCATTTGTTCGTCGTCGGCATCGGAGAGGCTGAAGGCGAGCTGGGTGTATGCCAGATCGATCACCGATCGGCGCGACAGCAGGCCCTCGTCGAGGAACGACTTGTTGAACGCGAACACCGACGAGGTGGCGATGATCGTCTTGTCGAGGTCGAAGAACGCGGCGATCCGGCGAGGTCGGTGCGATGACCGAGGGCCCTTGAGGCGTGGGGCGGACACGCCTCCACGATACGGTTCTTGTGCTCGAGGCGTGGATAAGTGATACTGATCACGCTCGAAAGAGCATCCCCCTACAGGTGCTCGATTCGTCCCCCCTACGAATCGGGACTTCGAGAAACCGCGGCGCCCCCCTGCCGCGGTTTCTCTCTATTTCGGGGCGTTTCTTCCACACCCACGGCCTCTCCACAGCCCGCCCCCGGATGACGCGCCGGGCCCGGGTTGCCCACGGTCGTGTGCGCGACGCTGTGGCCGTGACCCAGAGCCCTCGCCCACCTCGCGACGCCGTCCCCGACCACCTGGCGGGCAGGGCCGTCGCGGTCGATGTGGCCGACCCGGACCTCGACGCCGACGTCCGGGCGGTGCTCGCCGCACTCGCCCTCGACCCGGTCACCCGGGAGGTCGACACAGCGGACATAGTGGTGACGGACCGGGACCACGCCGATCCGCGGCCCGGCGTGGCCCGTGTGGTGCGGGTGGGAGGCGAGGACGCCGCTGGCGACGACGACGAGGTGATCCGTCTGCCCTCCGGGACCGCGGATCTCGTCGGGGCGCTCCTGGCCCCGGTCACCACCGGTGGTGGAGTGCTGGTGGCCGTGGTGGGGGCGGTGGGGGGATGCGGCGTCAGCACCCTGGCGGCCGCGATCGCCGTCCGCGCGGCCGACTTCGGCCGGACCCTCCTGGTGGAGGCGGACCCGCGGGGCACCGGGATCGACCTGATCCTGGGGGCGGAGTCCGAGCCGGGACTGAGGATCGAGGACGTGCGCGCCGAGCTGGGCGGCCCCGACCCCGATGCCCTGTGGGGCGCCGTACCCGAGATCGTGACGGGGTGCCGGGTGCTGGCCCGGTCGAGGGACCGCGACGAGACCCCGGTGGCGAGGTCGGCCTCCGATGGTGCCCTCGGCGCGGTGTCGGCCCACCGATCGGCGGGCGGGCTGGTGGTCTGCGATGTGGGCGAATTCGCGGAAGGCGACCCCGTTCTCGCGCGTGCGGACCTCGTCGTCGTGGTGACCAGGGCTGACTTCCAGGGCGCCGTCGCGGCCGGGCGGATCACCGGCGACCTCCCCGGCGCCACCCTGGTGATCCGCGCGCACCGTGGGGACCCGCTGGAACCGGCGGATGTCGCCGACGCGGCGGGGCTCGTCCGGTGGCACGTTCTGCCGGAGGTCCGGTCCGTGCGCCGTCTGGCCGGAACCGGCGACCTCGGCGGGGCGCTCGAGGCCGGAGCACGCGGTTCGCGGTGGCGACTGCGGCGACTCGGAGCCCTCGCGGACGCACTCCTGGGGGAGGTGCTCTCCGGTGACCGGTGAGGAATCAGGGATGGCCTCGATCCCCGGTGACCTGGTTGACCGGGTCCGCGCCCGGTTGGCCGGTCTCGGGGTGGAACCGGACCCCGACGAGGTGGTGCGCGCCGTCCGGGCGGAGTCCGGCGCCCTGCACGGCCACCTGGACCTGCTGCGGACCGCGCGCCTGGTCCGCGAGCATCTCGCCGGCGCCGGGCCACTCGAAGCGCTCCTGGCGAGCCCCGGGGTCACCGACGTCGTGGTCGACGGGCCGGGTCCGGCGCTGGTGGACCGCGGGCGGGGACTCGAGGAGACCGACGTGGTGGTGGCCACCGAGCCGGAGCTGCGGGCCCTCGCGGTGCGGTTGGCGGGGCGTGCCGGCCAGCGGCTCGATGACGCCCGGCCCTGGGCGGACGGGGTCGTGCGATCCCGGGACGGGATGGCCTGGCGGCTGCACGCGGTGCTGCCCCCGGTCGCGGTGGACGGGACCTGCCTGTCACTGCGGGTCTCGCGACCCGCGCAGGCCACCTTCGACAGGCTGGTGGAGTCCGGGACGGTCCCGCCGCCGGCCGAGCCGCTGCTCCGGGCTCTGGTCGCGGCCCGGATCGGATACCTCGTGGTGGGCGGCACGGGATCGGGCAAGACGACGCTCCTCGCCGCGCTGCTCGGTCTGGTGCCGCCGGGCGAACGTCTGCTGTGCGTCGAGGACTCCCCGGAGTTGCGACCCGCCCATCCGCACGTCGTCCGTCTGGTGGTGCGGCACGGCAATGTCGAGGGCGCGGGCGGGGTGGCGATGTCCGACCTGGTCCGGCAGGCGCTGCGGATGCGCCCCGACCGGATCGCGGTGGGCGAGGTGCGAGGCGGCGAGGTCGCGGACCTGCTCGCCGCGCTCAACACCGGGCACGACGGGAGCGCCGGCACCGTCCACGCGAATTCGCCCACGGAACTCCCGGCACGACTCGAGGCACTCGGGGCGCTGGGCGGGCTCGACCGCGCGGCGCTGTCCGCACAGGTCGCCGCCTCGCTCAGGGTGGTGGTGGGGATGCGCCGACTGCCCGACGGAAGACGGACCGTGGACTCCATGGGCGTGGTCCGGCGGGACGCGCACGGGATCGTGGTGGACCCCGCCTGGCGCGCCGACGGGGCAGAGATACCCGGCCGACCGGCCTTCGAGGCCCTGATCGCGGGGGCCGTCAGGTGACGGCGGCGATGGTGCTGCTGGCCGGGGCCCTGATCGCGTGGCCGGACGGTCTGGCCCGGACGAGGCTCCGGTACGTGTGTGGCGATGCCGCAGCCCGGCGGCGGGTCCTGCCCGCCGTCCTGGGCCGGGTGCCGACGAAGGTGATCGTCCCCGTGGCCGCGGGGCTCGTGGGTCTGGTCGCGGCAGGGCCGCTCCACGCGTGCGCGGCCGCCCTGCTCGGAGCGGTGGTGTCCGAGTTGCGTAGGCGTGCGGGCGTACGCGGAGCGCGGCTCACGCGCCTCGGATCCTGGGAGCGCGCGCTCGACGACGCCTCGTCCGCCCTGCGGGCCGGCGCCGGTCCGGAGGAGGCGCTGCACCGCGCTGCGGAGGGTGCGTCTTCCGGGGACCCCGGCGTCGCGGAGATTCTCAGCTCTGCGGCCTCCCATGCCCGACTGGGCGGGGACGTCGCCACCGCGCTGCACGAAGCCGCCACCTGGCAGGCGGACGTGGCGAGTGCGTCATCGGCGGGAGTCGGGGGAGCCGATCGCGTGGCGGGCGAGCTGGCGGGCGCGTGGCACCTGGCCACCCGCCACGGGGTGGTGCTGGCCGAGGTGGTGGACGGGCTCAGGGCGGACGTGGCCTCGCGGCGAGAGCGGGCCGTGCGCGTGGACGCCGCGCTGGCCGGCCCCCGCGCCACCGCGGTGATACTCACCGGCCTGCCCGGATTCGGCGTGCTGCTGGGGTCGGGTTTCGGCGCCGACCCCCTCGGGGTGCTGGTCGGGGGCCCGATCGGCGGCGCGCTGTGCCTGATCGGAGCCGGTTTCCTGGCGGCGGGTCTGATGTGGACGGAGCGGATCGTGGACGGGGCGTCGCGATGACCACGGCCCTGCTGCTGATCGCCGCCGCCGTGTGCGTCGCTCCGTGGCACAGCGCCGCCGCAGATCGGCTGCGTGACCTCGCCGCTGTGTCCACCGCCAGCTCCACCGCGGCCTCCGGCTCTGTTGCGGGGTCGATCGGCGGTGCCATCCCACGTCGGCCATGGTTGTTCGCGAAGGTGGGCGCGCTGTCCCCGGTCCTCGACCGTGTGCGACGGGGACGCGCCGGACCGGCGGAGACCGGGTCCCTCGCGCGGATGCTCGACCTGCTCGCGGTGGCGCTGCTCGCCGGACTGCCCACCCACCTCGCGCTGGGCGCCGTCGGGGACGCGGTCGCCCCCATCGATCCCCACGTGGCGGGGCCCCTCCACGCCGCCGCGGCGCGCGTGCGCCTCGGCGCGACCCCCGCACAGGCGTGGCGCGAGGTCCCCGGAGCGGATCGACTGGCCCCTGTGGCGTCGGTGCTCGCACGCGCCACCGACGGCGGCGGGTCCGTCCGCGCCGCGCTCGACCACGCGGCCGGTCGCATGCGCTCGGACGCCGACGCCGCCGCGACCGCCCGCGCCGAACGCGCCGCCGTCCTCGTGGCCGGCCCGCTCGGGCTGTGCTTCCTCCCGGCGTTCGTCTGCCTGGGAGTCCTCCCCGTCGTCGTGGGTCTGGCCGACGGGATGCTGCCGGGGGTCCTGCCGTGAACCGGCGCCCCGCTCACCGATTCCGGGGTGGACACGCCGCCCCGGTCACCAAGAAGGAGACGCACGATGACCACTCACACCCACTCCCGGATCACCTCCACCTTGTGCCGCGCCCGCATCGCCCTGTCGCACCGATTCGCCGTCGCGGACGCGCCCGACGCAGGGATGTCCACCGTCGAGTACGCCGTGGGCACCATCGCCGCCGCGGCCTTCGGGGCCGTGCTCTACATGGTCGTCAGCGGCGACTCGATACCCGACGCGCTGGGCGGGATCATCGAACGGGCGCTCAACACCTCGGTGTGACGGCCTCGCGCCGGTTCCGCGCGGCGGCCACCGGGGACCGGGGTTCGGTGACCGTCGAGGCCGCGCTGGGGATCGCCTCGCTCGTCGTGGTCCTGGCCGTGGCCGCTTCCGGGTCCGCCGCCGCGCTCACCCAGATCCGGGTCGTCGACGCCGCACGGGAAGCCGCGCGGGTGGCGGCCATGTCCGGTGCGCAGGAAGGTGTCGCGGCCGGACGGGCGGCGGCGCCGGGAGCCGAGGTGTCGGTCGACAGCGAGGGAAGGAGTGTGACAGCGCAGGTCAGCATCCCGGCTCGGGGCCTGCCGGGGGTCGTGCTCACGGGCCGTGCGGTGGCGCGAGCCGAGCCGGGGGTGGCCGGGTGAGGTCGCCGGGCACGGGCGGTGTCGGGCGGCGGGGCGTGGGGCGGCACGGTGCCGGGCGGGGTGACGACGACGGGTACATGAGCGTCGTGACCGCGTTCGCGGCGGCCGCGGTCCTGGCCCTCACTGTGGCTGTGCTGCTGGTGGGGAGGGCGGCGGTGGCCGCGCATTCCGCCCGGTCGGCGGCGGACCTGGCCGCCCTCGCCGGGGCGCACGCGCTCCGCGCCTCGGAGGACCCGTGCTCGGCTGCGGCCGGGGTGGCCACCGCCAACCGGGCCGTCGTGGCCGGGTGCACGGTCGACGGCCATGACGTGGTGATCCGGGCCGAGGTGCGGGTCGAACTCGGGGTGCTGGGGGCGCGGGCGGCGTCGGCGGTGGCCCGTGCGGGGCCACTATGACTGTCCCGGGGACGTTGCGGGATCGCGTAAATCCGTCTAAGGCCAGGCGGCTCCGGCCTTTGATGTGAGGCCCGTCGACCTAGCTTCATTCGTGGCGACCACCCGCACTGGCGCCAGAAGTAGCCGGGAGAACGGGAAGACCCGCTGTCACACTGGGATGGACCCCAGATGAGCATCGGCACTGTGGCGCGAGAGATGAGGGGACTGGGTATCCGCAGTTGGCAGCCAGCGGACCGGAGTGAAAGTGCACCAGGCAGGCGCGTGTTGGGCAGTTAGAGCTAGAAGCGAACCCGGCCGGTGATGTCCTGGGCTGACATAAGAAGGGGCGTGCACCCGCTCTGTGCAGGACGAGGCAAGACGGCGTCGGCGCTGGTTGGGGTGCCAAGCCAGGCAATACGGCACCAGTCTGGCCGCCACCGTTATGCGGTGGCAGGCTGGCGAATTGGCCACCCCGCCGAGATTCGGGGACGTGCCCCTACCCCAGGGGAGATGCCCGCGCCCCCTGCTCGGTACCCGTCACTGCGGCCCCGCCTATGTTTGGGTTTCGGAAGCCCCTTGCTCTCGCTCGCCATTGGCTAAATAGAAGTAAATACAGCGAGTTCAGGAGAAATTCGGTGGAACTGATCTAGGTGGCTGAGGCTGGCGTTTTGTACCCAACCCCGGTTATCTGTCCGACCCGAAGGCTAGCCTAGGCGCATGGGATTAGAGTGGCAGTCGATCGTGGCGACCTTGGGTGTACTTCTCGGTCCGCTTATTACTTGGATGGTCGGCCGGCAAGATCGAAACGACAAACGCGTCGCCTTAGTGCGAGACATCGAAATACTCAAGTCGATTAACTCCGAATCGGCGGAATACGGTCAGCTCGAAACTCAAGTGAGGGGCAGCCTCGCCAAGTTTCTTGAAGAGCGAGAACGTAAGGACGCGACTGCACCGGTCTATCGGCGATACTATGGGTTCCTGACATTCTCAGCGATCTATCTAGCTCTTACCTGGGTGGGCGCGCAGAACTGGGTAGGTGGCGACTGGTCAGGATGGATTACGGCGGGCCGATTTGCAGCTCTCCTGATCGGAGTCTCGTTCGTTGCCAGTATCTTGTGGATAATCCTCAAGTTGGTTTTCGCAGTTGGGCATGCAGCAGTTCTTTGGATTCGAATGCGCCACACAGCATGGGAGCTTAAGCGCACTCAATCCGAACGCGACAGGGAAATGGAGGAGTGCGAGACTGCCGCTCGGCTTCTAGCCAACGCCGAACGGCAAGATTCGAATGCGCCGAACCTAGAAGGTCGTCACGGATTTTGAACCCAGGCGGCGGGAAATGTAGGGAGTTAGATAGAAAGTTAAAGACCAGCCGCCAATGTTTGCCACAAATCCTAATTCTCTCTTCGCTGTCCGAGATGACACTTTCGGCTCTTCGCATCTG
>NZ_AOSR01000065.1:0-6172 GCF_000349585.1 Dietzia sp. UCD-THP | reverse complement strand
TCGACAGAACACCGCCATTTACCGGCGAAGGTCACAGCCGGAACCCACACCCGGACCCACGCCCAGGGCCGGCGTAAAGGAAGCCGATGCGCCATGGCGTCTTGGCCGGGCCACCGCCGGGAACTCGACACCCCGCAACCCGGCACTTAATCAGTAACACTTGTCGGGAGCGTTAACTTTCACTTGACGACGCCCGTGGCGTACGCGGACACTCGGGCCGTACCTGACCTGCGCGTAGGTGCGCGTCGAGTCGATAACTAAAAGTCTGTCCGATTGCGAACCCAGGCCACAGACAGCATGTCGATTACCACTCTCGCCTGCGACTCTTCAGCGGGATTCGCGCTTCCTGCGACACATTCGCGAATTCTGCATCGACCCCTCTCGCGAGGTGCGGAAATAGGCGGTGGACAGTCGCACTCGCGCCCGGGTCAGCATGTTGAGCACGGCGGTAGTGCGTTCAAGCAGGAAGAGTCAAACAACGTCCAGTCGGAGGCTCACTCCACGCCGGCCTACTGCCAACGGTCGCGGTGCGTAGTTTGGCCTCCTAGTCGCGAGTGAGCCCTTGGGCCAACTGGTCCACCCACGCGCTCAGCACGTATCCCCGTCTCCGCGAGTCGTCGGTCAAAACGCCTGCCAAGGCCAGGCCGCGGCAGAGGTCTAGCGTCGCCTGCACGAGCGCGCGAACCCGCGGATCGGAGTCGTCAACCCCTAGTAAGCGTACCGCGAGCTGATGCGCCTCCTGGGCGAAGCGGCGCTCCAGTGGAGTGACCGCTTCGCGGACCCACTCGTCGACCGCTGCGGCGGACCACATCTGCAGGGCTGCTCGAAACAAGTCCCCGGCGTACACGTTGGCCAGGCTGTCCACCGCGGACCGCACGCGGTCCACGCCGCTGGATTTCGGCGGGGCCACGGCGAGGATCAGAGAGGTGCGCTGCTCGAACATGTACTCCAGTGCGGCCACACCCAGCTTCTCCCGGGAGGGGAAGTGGTGCTGGAGAGCACCGCGGCTAATGCCGGCAGCGTCCGCGATCACAGCGTTGGTCGACGCGACCCACCCCATCTCGGCGATGCACTCCACGGTCGCTTCGAGTAACCGTTTCCTCGTGGCCCGGCTCCGGTCCTGTTTCGGCTCGGTCAGCATGATGCGCTCGCCTCCTTCCGGCGTTAGTGATGGTGCCAGAATCCTGCATGGCGGCGACAACCTGAGAAAACAATCCATCTGGATTGTTTATTTCTTCGAGTGTGGTTAAGGTCACTCCATGACTGATCACGGATACGGCTCTTGGATCACCCGACACGCTCTGCGCAACGGACAGCGGACGGCGCTCATTGACGATGTCGGTGGCTACCAGACCACCTACGCTCAGCTCGAGGAGCGGACAAACCGGCTAGCAGCGGCTCTGAACGCCAGCGGGGTCCAGCGCGGCGACCGCGTGGCGATGCTCCTGCTCAACAGCCCACAGATGTTGGAGATCTACTTCGCGGTGGCCAAGCTCGGCGCGATCGCGGTGCCCGTCAACTTCCGCCTCCACGCCTCGGAGGTGGCCTACATTTTGGATGACTCCGGTTCCTCGTTCCTTTTCCACAGCACCTCATTCGCCGAGCTGGCCGCGGACGCCACCGCCGGGAACCGACGGATCCAACTCTCGGTAGCAGTGCCGACCCTCGCCGAGCGCCGTAACGCCGGTGGTGGGGGCTACGAACAGTTCCTCGCCGGGGGGTCGCCCGAGCGGGTGGAGCGCGAGATCTCCCACGATGAGATCTGCGTACTCATGTACACCTCGGGCACCACGGGCCGCCCGAAGGGCGCCATGCTCACCCACGGGAATTTTTTCTACAACGCGGTCAACGCCATGGGCTTCGACTCCGGCCTCGGCCGCACCGACATCACCATCTCCGCCGCACCGCTGTTCCACATCGGCGCGCTTGGGGTGCACACCCTGCCGTTCCTATTCGTCGGTGGCTCAGTGGTCACCACCGAGGCCTTCACCCCTGACGCCTGGCTCGACGGGGTGGCCCGCCACGGGGTGACCAAAGCGTTCCTCGTCCCTGCGATGTGGGCCGCCGTGGCTCAGTCTGCAGCCATCGCCTCCGCGGACTTGTCCTCCCTGCGATCGGGGATCAGCGGCGGGGCACCGTGCCCACTTACAGTGATCACCGCCCTGCGGGAGGCCGGCATGGAGTTCACCGAAGGGTTCGGGATGACCGAGACCGCCCCCATAGCGGCTTGCCTCCAGCCGGAGGACGTCGTCGCTCACGCCGGCTCCATTGGTCGGCCCGCACAGTTCAACGACTTCCGCATCGTCAACGAGGAGGGCGAGCAAGTGCCGCTCGGCGAGGTCGGCGAGCTGTGCGTCCGTGGACCCAATGTGTTCATCGGTTACTGGAACAAGCCCGACGAGACCGCCAAGGCGCTGCGAAGCGGCTGGTTCCACACCGGGGACCTGGCCCACGTCGACGAGGAAGGCTTCTACACCCTGGTGGACCGCAAGAAGGACATGATCATCACCGGCGGCGAGAACGTCTACCCCATCGAGGTCGAACAGGTGATGTACCAGCATCCAGAGGTTCGCGAGGTGGCGGTCATCGGCGTGCCTGACGCCAAGTGGGGCGAACGGGTGGTGGCTGTGGTGGCTCCCTCCGACGGCGGGACGATCGAGGCCGAGGAACTGCGGCAGTGGACCCGCGACCGCATTGCTCACTTCAAGGCCCCCTCCGAGGTCGTGCTCGTCGATGAAATCCTACGCACGGCCACCGGGAAAATCCTCAAGCGAATCCTTCGACAGAACCTGGGCGGCCCGAACTCCGCCGTCAGTCGCTGACCCCGCGCCCGCGGCGCGCCGCTGAACGATCCCCAGTTCCCCAACAACCCCGCAGAGCAGGCTTCAACTCATGACCTCTTCCAATCGCTCCCTGGCCGGACGCACCATCCTGATGTCCGGCGGTAGCCGCGGCATCGGCCTCGCCATCGCGCTGCGGGCCGCCCGAGACGGTGCCAATATCGCGATGCTCGCCAAGACCGACACGCCGCACCCCGCACTTGAGGGAACCGTGCACACCGCGGCCGCTGAGATCGAGGCCGCGGGCGGTCGGGCCCTGGCCGTGGTGGGTGACGTGCGGGAGGAGGAATCCGTAAAGCAGGCAGTCGATAGGGCCGTCGGAGAATTCGGCAGCATCGACATCGTCGTAAACAACGCCAGCGCAATCGACCTGTCCCCCACCGCCGAACTAGCCATGAAGAAGTACGACCTCATGCAGGACATCAACTGTCGAGGGTCGTTCCTGCTGGCCAAGACAGCCCTGCCGCACCTAGAACAGTCAGAGGCCCCGCACATCCTCACCCTGTCCCCGCCGCTCAACCTCAATCCCCGGTGGGCGGGAGCGCACCTCGGATACACGATCGCCAAGTACGGCATGAGCTTGGTGACGCTCGGCCTAGCCGAGGAACTCAAGGGCCTCGGGATCGCCGCGAACAGTTTGTGGCCGCGCACCACCATCGCCACCGCAGCCGTGGCCAACATCCTTGGCGGCGACGAGATGATCGCACGCAGCCGCACCCCGGAGATCATGGCCGACGCAGCCCACGCGATCTTCACCCGCGACCCGCGTGAATGTACGGGCAACTTCTTCATCGACGACGATGTCCTCACCGAAGAAGGTGTCACGGACTTCTCCATCTACGGTGGCCCGCTCAGCCAGCTTGAACTGGACATTTTCCTCGACAAGTGACCCGCACGAGTCACTGACACTGACTATTCGGCCTAGGTCGTCGCAGTCACGAACGGCCCCGAGCGGCCGTCGGCAGACCGCTGAAGCGGAACCCACAGAAGCCGTACGGCAGTAACTGAACCCGCTGTCTCCCGGTGACCGACGTAGTCAGAGTTCTTTCCAAGGAGCCCAACCGATGTCATCCAGAATCTCAACCCTCGACACCAGATCGGCGGAGTACGCCGAGAATAGGGCGGCGATGCTCGCTGCCCTCAACGAGATCGAGGAACTACAGCAGCAGGCGCAGGTCACCGGCGGTGAGAAGTACATCGCCCGTCATCATGAGCGTGGACGACTGCTGGTCCGTGAGCGGATCGAGTTGCTCGTAGACCGCGGTTCGGCGTTCCTTGAGTTGTCCACCCTGGCCGGCTACGGCGCAGGCGACCCGCTGGGCGCGGGCGTAGTCACGGGCATCGGTGTGGTCGAGGGCACCGAGGTGATGATCGTCGGCAATGACGGCACCGTCCGCGGCGGCAGCCAAAGTCCGTCTACGGTCAAGAAGATTCTCCGCGCCTACGAAATCGCCCGCATCAACAAACTGCCGCTGATCAACCTGGTGGAGTCTGCCGGTGCTGATCTTCCTCGCCAGTCGGAGATTTTTGTGCCGGGCGGTTCGGTGTTCAAGGAGATCAGTCGTCTCTCTGGGGCAGGGGTAACGACGATCGCGGTGGTGTTCGGTTCCTCGACCGCGGGCGGTGCTTACGTACCGGGAATGTCGGACTACACGATTTTCGTCCGCGACCAGGCCCAGGTGTTCCTCGGCGGACCGCCGCTGGTCAAGATGGCCACCGATGAAGACGCCGATGAGGAGGAGTTGGGTGGCGCGGAGATGCACGCCCGCACCTCCGGCCTGGCCGACTATCTGGCTGGCGATGAGTTCGAGGCCGTGCGGATGGCGCGGGATTTAGTGCGCAACCTGGGGGATATCCGCCCCCACGCGATCCGCGAGGCCGGAGACGAGCCGCTCTTCGATCCGGAGGAGTTACTGGGTATCCCGTCCGCGAACCCGCGCGTGCCGTACGACATTCGTGAGGTCATCGTGAGGGTGGTCGACGGTTCCCGGTTCGACGAGTTCAAGCCGGCCTACGGGGCGAATCTGGTGTGCGGATGGGCAACGCTGGCCGGGCGACGGATCGGCATCCTCGCCAACAACGGCATCCTGTTCTCCGAGGAGGCGCAGAAGGGCGCGCACTTCATCCAGTTGGCCAACCAGTCGCGCACCCCGCTGCTGTTCGTGCACAACATCACCGGCTTCATGGTGGGAACCCGTTATGAGCAGGGGGGCATCATCAAGGACGGCGCCAAGCTCATCAACGCCGTGTCCAATTCCTCGGTCCCGCACCTGACCCTCATGGTGGGTGCGAGCTATGGAGCCGGCAACTACGCAATGTCCGGTCGGGCCTATGACCCCCGCTTCGTCTTCACCTGGCCCAGCCACCGAATCGCGGTCATGGGCGGCAAGCAGTTGGCGGGCGTGCTGTCGATCGTTCGGCGCAACGCCGCCGAGAAGGCTGGTGCCGAGTTCAACGAGGCCGCTGACGCGGAGCAGAGAGCCGCGGTAGAGGGCCAGATCGACCGCGAGTCAACCGCGCTCTTCTCCACCGGTCACCTGTGGGACGACGGGGTCATCGACCCGCGTGACACCCGCACCGTGCTGTCCATCGCTCTGTCCGCCGCCGTCGGGGCGGGCGACCCGGAGCCCAAGAACTTCGCCGTCTTCAGGATGTGACCCTCGTGTATTCAAACTCCATCACCACTGTTCTCGTCGCCAACCGCGGTGAGGTCGCCAGCCGGATCGCCCGCACTGCGACCCGCCTCGGGATCCGTACGGTCGGGGTCTATGCCGAGTCCGACCGCAACGCGGCTTACCTCGACGACCTCGATAGCGCGGTCGCGCTGGGCGACGATGCGACGAGCTCGCCGTACATCGACCACGAGCTGATCCTCGACGCTGCGCAGCGGACCGGCGCCGACGCGATCCACCCCGGATACGGGTTCCTCGCGGAGAACGCGGAGTTCGCCGCAGCGGTCATCGAGCGAGGCCTGACCTGGGTCGGCCCGCCTCCGCAGGCGATGATCGAAATGGCCGGCAAGATCCGGGCCAAGGAGATCGCCCGAGCTTCCGGGGTGCCTGTGCTCGACAGCGTCACCGTCGATGCCGATCCCGAAGGGTCGATTGAGCGCGCCCGGGCCATCTCCACCCCGCTGCTGGTCAAGCCGTCCGCCGGGGGCGGTGGCAAGGGGATGCACCGCGTCGACGACCACGCCGAGCTGGAACAGACGATTCTCACCGCCCAGCGTGAGGCCATCTCGTCCTTCGGCGACGGGACGCTCTTCATCGAGCGGTACGTCGAGTCGCCACGGCACGTCGAGGTGCAGGTCTTCGCCGACCAGCACGGCAACG
>NZ_AOSR01000064.1:0-59687 GCF_000349585.1 Dietzia sp. UCD-THP | reverse complement strand
CCAAACCCTCAAATACTCAGTTCTCGGATGCACTCGAGTCGCGGTCGCTGGAGCCGGCGGTGGGCGGTTACCGGATCGAGGTGATCGACCCGCTGCGGTCGTTGCGCCTGATCTGCGAGCACCCGGATCTGTCGATGGACCTGACGTGGGAGGGGTCGTTCGAGGCGGTGCTCGAGGACCGGCACGTCCTGCTGGAGGGCACGCGCCCGATGCTGGACGCGAGCCGGTTCGCGCAGGTGGGCAGCTGGTCGGGGACGCTCTCGGTCGACGGCCGCGACTTCCGCGTCGACCCCGACGTGTGGCTCGGCACCCGGGACCGCTCGTGGGGGATCCGCCCGAGCGGCGAGTCCGATCCGCCGGGGCGGTGGGCCGCCGAACCGCGCGAGGGGTTCTGGTGGACGTACATTCCACTGCGCTTCGACGACTACGCGATGGTCGTGATCCTGCAGGAGAGCCCCGACGGGCACCGCACTCTGAACCACGCGAGTCGGGTGTTCGCCGATGGGCGGATCGAGCGACTGGGCTGGCCGCGGCTGGAGGTCGACTACCGCAGCGGCACCCGCCACCCCGAGTGCGCGCGGGTGCACCTGACCACTCCCCGCGGTGAACCGCTGTTGCTGGAGGTCGAGACCCTTGGCGGGGTACCGCTGAGCATGGGCGCGGGCTACGTGGGCGACCCGGCGTGGTCACACGGACGCTGGATGGGACGCGACTGGAGCGAATCGGTCACCTATGACATGACCTCCCCTGACGTGGTGGGCATGCTGCCGTTCAACGTCGTGGACCACGTTGCGCGCGCGACCTGCAACGGCGATGTGGGCTGGGGGCTGTTCGAGCACGCCAACATGGGTCGGCACGAACCGTCGGGGTTCGGCGGGTGGGGGGATATGGCGGAGTAGTCGCGGCTACTGCGGCTATGGTCAATTCCCGAATGAGACGCAGGCTAAAAGGGGAGCTCTATGCCGCGTATCGAAGTAGTGGCAGCGGTGTTCTATCGGGATGGCAAGGCGCTCGCCTGTAGACGTGGGCCGGGCAAGCCCGCGGCGGGCAAATGGGAGTTTCCGGGTGGAAAGATCGACAACGACGAGACTCCCGAGTTCGCCTTGGCCCGCGAGATTCGGGAAGAGCTTGGAATCTCAATCTCGGTCGATGGTCTCCTCGACAGGACTATGACACCGGTCGGCGATCTCGATATAGATCTGGCCTGCTACCTTGTCTCGTCCAATGAAGAGCCCTCCCACAGCACCGATCACAACGAACTGCGCTGGCTTTCCCTCGACGATCTATCAGCCCTCGACTGGGCGTCTCCAGACCTACCCGCCGTCGCTGCGCTCGAACGACACGCATCGCGCCAATACGGTTCTCCAACCGGGCAACGGCGACCCGGAACGGACCTAGCTTAACGAAAGCTCACAAAACCGGGTCAAGAGAGATCCGTCCTGGCATGCTTTGTCACATGTCAGATCTGCCACTTGAGCTAAGCAAGCGCGAGTCTCTGATGCACACTCTCGCAGCGGAATTTGCATCGAGCCCGACCCTTTCTCGCGAATGGCTTAACCAGGTCGATTTTGGCTGGGGGCCCGAACGAATTGTGAACTCGTACAAAGGGATTTGGAACCCGCGTTCATACGCTGCGACACTCACTATCGTGAGTGACCCCGATAGTGAATATGATGATGGCGACCATGGAGATTCGCTCTATCGCTACTCTTACGAAAAACAGCGCTCGGACCAGGACCCGCAAGGGGGTTCAAATAGGAAACTGCGCGAAGCAATGAAACTCGGCCTACCCATTGTGATGCTTCGAAAAGTAGCTACCGGACAATTTGTGCCGATCATGCCTGTGTATGTTGTCAAAGACGAGCCGGAACACCAGCGCTTCCTCTTGGCGCTCGATGAGAGCCTTCGCTTCCTCCCTGACCCCTCACATTTAACCGATGACCAGAGGCGATACGCAAAACGAGTAGTACGTCAGCGGCTGCATCAACCGGAGTTTCGTGCGCGCGTGCTCACCGCCTACGGCGAGAGGTGTGCTGTTTGCGTACTAAAGTAAGGTCCCCTCTTAGACGCAGCACATATAACAGCAGATTCGGAAGATGGGGGTCAACCGCTTGTTACAAATGGACTCTCCCTCTGCAAAATTCACCACGCAGCCTACGACGAGAACATTCTGGGCATCTCACCTGACTACACCGTCCATATAAACAAAGACGTGCTTGCGGAAGTAGACGGCCCGATGCTGAGCCACGGCCTGCAGGAAATGAACCAGCGGAATCTCTGGTTGCCCAAACGTGGTCCCGATAGACCCGACAGGGAACGCTTGTCAGCCCGCTATGACGAGTTTAAGAGCGCCGGCTAAAACACAGCTTAAAAGCTGGTTGCTAATTCGCTTTGTTCCATCGGCGTTCCACTCATCCGGGTTGGGTGCGTACTCCGATTTCAGCTCCTCTCTGATCAGTCTCGGAGTTCGACCAGCTCCCACTCCTTCACCGGCCCAGCCGTACGCGCCTGACACATCGTGAAGATCGGCTCGGAGTAAGTCTCTCGCAACCGCACTTCGATTGGGCCGTGCGTGTCCTCGAGAGTGACGTCGACGAGCCCGTCTGTTTCAACGACGCCCAGCGGCGCGTAGGCATCGATCCGGTCGTCGCCGAGCGCCGAACGGGCGTGGTGCTGCGCGACCTGCACAGCTGCCGGGTAGCTGCTGCGGCCACGGAGGTGGCGCGGTTCGACCCGACCCTCCGTGTAGCGGTCGATGATGTCCGCGGGATCCTCCGCCAGGTCGACGCGGCCGTAGAAGAGCCCGTGCGGCAGGACGATCATCGTCGCCGCGAAGCGGTCCCCGCCCAGGTGGGAGCACTCCCAGGTCGCCTCCGGGTACCGGTCGGCGATCAGCGACGTGGCTCGTCGTCCGCGGACAGCGCAGCACTGGTCGTGCTTGCCGTGGGCGCACACGGCGACCAGTGGCTCCGCTGACGGGGTGCCGGCGGAACCGTCGAGGGGGATCTCGGCGTACCCGACCGGTCTGTCGACCTCGCCCCACCGCAGCGACTCCTGCCCGGGGCGGGCATCGGCGAGAGCCCATCGCCACCGTCGCTGATTAGGACGCTTACCGGGCCGGCGGATCGCCGCGACCCGGATGTCGGCAGCCTGTGCGCGCTGGGCGATCTGCCGACCCAGCTCGGGCGGCAACAGCGCCGGCGACTCGAGCAGCGCCGAATGCCCCCAGGGGCCGCAGAGCTCGAGCATGAGCCAGCGCATTCCCCGCGAGCCTGAACCCTCTAGACGGTCGCCCCGTCGCAGCGCGGACACGCTGCACGGTTCCCAGTCCGCAGGCCTGGTCACAGGATCACCGCCCTCACAGCGCCACCAGCACTGCCTCCCGCAGCAACCGCCGGAGAACCACCAGGCCGTCCGCCGCATCGAGACCCGGCAGCGAACCGGCGCTCACGGGAGCGCCCTCGAGGACGGCGTGCAGGGCGGGTGCGCACACCACCGGGAAGGAGATCGACTTGGTGGGCAACTTCAGCACGACAGTGTCCGGATCGGCGCCGTCGGAGCCGTTGTAATCCACCCGCCCGTGCAGCCCGTCGCGCCACTGCACCCGGGTCTGGGGGTCGAGGGCAGCGACGGCGTCGAGGGTAGCCAGCGGCCGGACCGGGGCGGGTCGAGTGAGGTCCAGGTACTTCTTCGCGAGCGCGTCACCGGCGAGATCGCTGAGCTGATCCTGCCTCTCGGCGATAACCCGGGCCAGTACATCGAGAACCTCGCGGGCGTGCGGCTCGGCTCGAGCGGCGTCGGCAGGGGCGAGCCCGAACGGCAGCGACGCCCGCAACTCCTCCTCCGAGGCCAGCGACTCGATCACGGCCTGTGCCATGTCGTGCCCGGTGAGAGGGGCCACGCCCACGGTGAGGTGGATGGAGGTGTCGCCCTGCGCCTCGGCGGAGTGGACCCAGCCGCGCGGCAGGTAGAGGCAGTCCCCCGGCTCGAGCACGGCGTCGATCACCGGCTCGTCCCCTGAACGCTCGGCGATCGCCTCGCGGTGATCGGTCCACGGCTGATCGGACAGCGGGTGATGGTGAACGGGCTCGTGCACGCGCCACCGCTTGGTGCCCGAGACCTGGAGGACAAAGACATCGTGGACGTCGTAGTGCGGATCAAACCCGCGATTCGCACGCGGGGTGACGTAGGCGTTGGTCTGCACCGGGTGGCCGACATCCGAGGTCATGCCGCGGACAAAGTCGATGATCGGCGGCCAGAACCGGTGCAGTCCCTGCAACACGAGCGTCGCCCCGGCGGCGTATTGCGTGAGCACGCCGTCGGGGTCGAGCTGGTCGGCGATCTGCGCGCCGAAACCCGCGGAGCCGGTGAAGCACGACCGGTCGACGAGCGTGCCCTCCCGAGCCATTCGCACGAAGGGTGTGCGGACCCCGCGTTCGGCGATGATTTCGTCGACCATCGCCGGCGACAGCAGATCGGAGTAGTCGCGTGGCAGCTCGGCCGCCCGGGTCAGCAGGGGCCGCTGACCCCAGACCCGGGCGGCGAAATCGTCAGAGCTGCACGCGATGCACCGATGAAGTGCGCGCAATTACTGCGTGCCGTCGGCGCCGCCGTCTGCACCGTCCGGGTTGGAGCCGCCGTCGGCCAGGCCCTCGCCGGCGTCCGCGGAGCCGTCGGCGCCGCCGTCATGGCCGTCCGGGTTCGAACCGCCGTCAGCGGTGCCCTCGCCCTTGCTGGCCGAGCCGTCGGCACCGCCGTCGTGTCCACCGGGGTTGGAGCCGCCATCGGCGACACCCTCGCCTGAATTAGCGGTGGTCGTCATGTCGTCGTCGTTGATAGCCATGTGCGATCCTCTCGTCGGCGCAGGCGCTGACCTGCGCGGATTCGTGCGGTGTCGCCACGTATCCGGATTGGCCCGGACACGATGGGGCTTGCCGTTCCCACTATGCCACCGGAACTGGACAGGGCACGACCGGTCGGAATCGCGCATCGGCGCGCCCCCGCACCCCGGCCCGCGATGAGGACCATCCACGCTGCTGTTACTTCCCGCGGTTGGCCTTGCGGTAGCTCACGACCGACCCGATCATCCCGGCGACGGCCCCGATCATCCCTCCGACGACGGCGCCCTGGGCCGCCCCACCGAGCAGACCGTCCCCCGGCGTGACCGTGACGGACGGGGTGGGCAGGAGCGGCTGACCGGCGAAGACGGTGAAGGCCATCGCGGCGAATGTGAGAGCGACGAGCGCACACCCGCCGACCATGGTGATCAGCGCCGACCTGGCACCGGATTTCTCGGCGAGGGCATTGAGGTGCACTCCCCGCCGTCGCGCGTACCACTGCGTCGCCGCCGCGGGCAGGATCGTGAGCACGAGGAGCACCGTGGGGAGCAGGATCAGACCGAACGCCGCCGAGACGACCGCCCCTGCCAATCCCGCGTACAGCCCGATGGTCAGGCCGAACGAACTCGCCTCCATGAAGACCGTGCGCTCCCGCTCGTCGCCGTACGCCGGGCTGTCGAGGTTCATCACCCGGTCCGACCACCGGTCGAACACACTGTCACGCTGAGTCATCGCGGTTCCTCCTCCAGAATGAATAGCTCTTCGACCGACCGTTCCAGGGCCCGCGCGATGCGGATCGCCAGGTACACCGACGGCGAGTAGTCGCCCCGCTCGACCGCGATGATCGTCTGCCTGCTGACGCCCACCGCCTCGGCGAGCTCGGCCTGGGTGACACGCTTGTCTTTGCGGTACTCCCTGACCGGGTTCGGCCCGGCCACGTCGGACTCTCGAGCTGCCATGCAGCGATGTTAAGCGGGCTTGACTTTAGATGTCAAGAGTAGTTGACCCAAGCTCGGGCCTCGATCACCCTCGCGCGGCCTGCAGCGCAGCCGAGATCCGGTGGGCCGCTCGCGTGACGTGCGCGATCTTGGACTCGAGGACCTCGCCGGAGAAGTTCTCGGAGCGGCCCCCGATGCTGATCGACCCCAGCACGGACCCGACGTCGTCGAGGATCGGCGCCGCCACGGCGGACACGCCCTCGAGGAAGTCGGACTCGCTCACCGAGTACCCGGCGGCGCGCACCTCATCCAGATGCGCGGCCAGGTCGCCCGGCTCGTGCACTGTGCGGGAGGTATAGGTCTGCAGCCCCGGCCGGATCCAGGTGTCCCGCAGCTCCGGGGAGTGGGCCAGCATCGCGACCGGGCCGGCCGCGGCGTGGTACGGCAGGACGGTCCCGATGTTGATCCCGGCGACGACGAGGCTCCCGCTCCCCTCCACCTTGTCGATACACACGGCACCCTCGTCCGCCGGGACCATGAGGTACGCCGTGTCGCCGAACTCCGCGGCCAGCCCCGTCATGAACGATCGCGCGGCCGAGCGGATGTCGAGGCCCGCCAGGGCCGACGCCCCGATCTCGAACAACCGCACGGTCACCCGATAGCCGCCGTCGGGCGTGCGGTCCACCCACCCCGCGTGGATGAGGGTCGCCATGAGCCGGTGCACGGTCGTCTTGTTCATGCCGCTGACCTCGGTCAGCTCGGTGAGCGTCCACGTGGAGCGGTCGGCCCCGAAGTGGTCGAGGAGCGCGCAGGCCTTGAGGAGCGCGCCCACCAGTTCCCTGCTCTGCGGCGCGTCTGATCCGGACGACGGGGGCCTGGGCGAGCTGGGCACGGGGAGGTCCTGTTCTGTCCGGGTGACGGGGTGACCTCGTCCATCGTAGGCAGCCGACCTCGTGGCCAGCCCGCGCGCCCGCACTTGACATGTGACGCGGACCACGTTTAGTTTCGTATCGCATTACGAAATGCATTCCGCTATACGAAATGGAGGTGAGCCCGGATGACCGCGCCCACCCTGAAGCACCTCACATCAGAAGGGGTCGTGTACGCGCCGGGCGTCTGGGACGGACTGACGGCGCGCCTGGCCGAGCAGGCCGGCTTCGACGCACTGTGCGCCTCCGGCTTCGCGATCTCCGCCGCCCTGGGGCTCCCCGACGCCGAGCTCTACACGATGAGCGAGAACCTCACCGCGATCCGCTCCATCACCGCCGCCTCCGCACTCCCCGTGGTCGCGGACATCGACACCGGCTACGGCAACGCCGTCAACGCCGCCCGCACGGCGACGATGTTCGTCAAGGCCGGCGTGCAGGGCATGTTCATGGAGGACCAGGTCTCTCCCAAGTCCTGCCCGATCTGCGTGGGCGACCCCGTCGACCTGATCCCCGTCCCCGAGGCCGTCGGCAAGATCCGCGCCGTCCGCGACAACACCCCGTACGACGTCCTGCTGATCGCCCGCACGGACGCCACCGGCGACGAAGCCCTCCGACGCGGCCGGGCCTACGTCGAGGCCGGCGCCGACATGATCATGCCGGTCACCAAGACCTTCAGCACCGTCGAGGAATGGCAGCGCTGCCACACCGAGGTCGGGGTCCCCCTCATGGCCACACTGACCGCGTCCACCTGGACGGAGCGGGAGTTCACGCCCGAGGTCCTGGATCAGATCGGCGTGCGGCTGGCGCTTCTGCCCACCCAGCTGCTGATGGCCACCACCGGCGCCGCCCGCACCGTGCTGGGTCGCCTCGCGGCGGGTGAACCCCCCGCCGAGGTGAGCGCGGACGCGATGGCACACCACGAGTTCGTCGAGATGATCGGCTTCCCCGAGGTCGAGGCCATGCAGAACGAGTACCTACCCGCGAAGGGGGCATGACCGATGGGCTTCACCATCGCGGAGAAGATCCTCGCCAGGACCACCGACCAGGCCACCGTGCACGCCGGGGAGAACCACGCCGTCCGGCCCTCGCGGATGATCGCCTACGACTTCCCCGGGTACACCGACGTCATGTTCCGGCAGATGCACGAGGACTTCGGCATCACCCGGCTGGAGGACCCCGGCCGGTACGTCGTGTTCATCGACCACATGCTCACCAGGAAGGACCAGCGGGAGACCGAGGTCCACCAGGTGACCCGGGACTGGTGCGAGTTCTACGGCATCGAGCTCCACGAGGCCGAGGGGATCGGCCACCAGCTGACCGCCGAGCTCGGCCTGGCGACCCCCGGTGACTTCCTGGTCCACTTCGACGGCCACATCAGCGGGGTGGGCGCCTTCAACGCCCTCGGCTGGGGCATCCGACGCGACCTGATCGAGGCCTGGGTCACCGGGCAGGTGCACGTGGACATCCCCCGGACCACCCGGTTCGAGCTCACGGGGACGTTCCCTGACGGGGTGGACAGTCGCGATCTGGTCCACACCATCATCGAGCTGGTGGGTGCCGACGGCTGCGCCCACCAGGTCATGGAGTTCGGCGGTCCCGGCGCCCGGGACATGGCGATCGACCACCGGCAGGGCCTGTGCGGGATGGCGATGTTCACCGGCGCGGTGTCGGCGATCTTCGAGCCCGACGACGTCTCGATCGCCTACGCCGGCGAGGTCGCTCGCGGGGAGTTCGAGCCGGTCTACCCCGACGCCGACGCCACCTACGCCGCGCGCCACAGCATCGACCTGTCGACGCTCGTGCCCCGCGTCGTCCGGCCGGGCTCGGCGCGCGTGGCCAACACCTCTACGGCCGCCGAGCTCGAGGGCACCCCCATCACCCGGGCCTTCATCGGGTCGTGTGCCAGCGGACGGATCGAGGACCTCCGGGCCGCCGCCCTCGTGCTCGACGGGCAGAGGGTCGCACCGTCGGTCGAGCTCAACATCGTCCCGACGTCCAAGAAGGTGTTCGCCCAGGCCGAGGCGGAGGGGATCCTCGACGTCCTGCGCACCGCCGGGGCGACGATCGCCGAGTCGAGCTGCGACTTCTGCTTCGGTTACCAACAACCGCTCCAACCCGACGAGAACTGCATCTCCACCGGCGTCCTCAACATCACCGGCCGGATGGGCAGCCCCGAGGCGAACATCTACATGGGCTCGCCCTACACCGTGGCCGCCAGCACGATCACCGGCACCATCGGGGAGGCGTCCCGATGAGCGCGTACCCGCCGCCGCCCGACGTCATCACCGGTCGCGTCGCCTGGGTCTTCGGGGACGACTTCGACATCGACCTTGTGGTGGGCGTGGCCAACATCAAGACCTACGACCGCGAGCTCCTGCGGTCGGCGTGCATGCAGGACTTCGACCCCGGCTTCGCCGAGCGCGTCCGCCCCGGCGACATCGTCGTGGGAGGCCGGAACTTCGGCTACGGTCACCCGCACTACCCGCCGATGATCGCCCTCCGGGACCTGGGGATCGCCGCCGTCGTCGCCGAGTCGTTCTCCCCCGGCTTCTGGCGGGGCGAGACGTTCAACGGGATGCCCCTGATCACCATCCCGGGAGTCACCGCGGCGGTCACGCAGGGCGACGAGATCACACTCGACTGGCGCACCGCGACCCTGGAGGCCACCACCGGCACCCGGATCACGGGGAGCCCACCCAACCCTCGTACCGTCGCGATCATCGAGGCCGGCAGCTCGTACGACCTGCTGCTGGCCGAGCACGCCCCCGCGGGGACCTCATCACCGGCCTGACCCGGCCTTCCCCCCTGCCCCTCCCCGCTACCCCTCACTGCCACCCCTAACCCTCCTGACCTGCAAGGACGCGACACCATGACCGACGTTCACCAGCCGCAGTACCACGCCGCGGCAGCCCCTCCTGGCGCCGCCCACCCCACGGCGGACGCCCCGCAGCGCACCCCCGACCCCCGGCTCACCCGCCGGGCGGCGCTCGCCGGCGGGGTCGGCACCCTCATCGAGTACTACGACTTCGCCGTCTACGGCTTCCTGGCGATCTTCATCGCCCCGCTCTTCTTCCCGTCGCAGGATCCGGCCGCGTCGATCCTGTCGACCCTGGCCGTCTTCGGTGTCGCCTACGTGGCACGACCGGTCGGCGGCATCTTCTTCGGCCGCCTCGGTGACCGGATCGGCCGCCGGACGGCGCTCATCGCCAGCGTCGTGGCCATGGGCGTGGCCAGCGGCATCCTCGGCATGCTCCCGACCCACGCCGCCATCGGCGTCGCCGCCCCGATCCTGCTCGTCCTGGTCCGCCTGGCGCAGGGCTTCTCCGCCGGCGGTGAGATCGGCGGCGCGGCGACGTACATCGCCGAGACCGTGCCCGCCAGCCGCCGCGGCTTCTTCGGCTCCTTCACCCCGATCGGCGCCACCCTCGGCTTCGCGGTGGCCGCCGCCGTCGTCGGCCTGGTCACCCTCATCGTCGGCGAGGAGGCCATGGCATCGTGGGGTTGGCGCATCCCGTTCCTCCTGGCCCTCCCCCTGGCCTTCGTGTGCCTGCGCATCCGGATGAAGCTCGAGGACACCCCGGAGTTCGAGGCGATGGCCGAGAAGAAGGAGGTCGTCAAGAACCCCCTACTCGGCGTCCTCCGGGACCACCCGTGGTCGGTGGCCAAGGTCGTCGGCGTCGCGGTGGCGATGAACGGCTCGGGCTACATCGCGCTGACCTACTTCAGCGTCTACCTCACCAACGACCTCGGCTTCAGCAAGAGCGCCGTCTACTGGACCTCCGCCATCGCGATCGCCTGCGCGTGCGCCACCTTCCCGATCAGCGGCGCCCTCACCGACCGCTTCGGCCGCAAGCCCGTGCTGATCGCCGGGTACCTGTCCTACATCGTCATCGCGGTCCCCGTGTTCATGCTGCTCGGCGCCACCCAGAGCATCCTCGTGGTGGGTCTGGTGTACTTCGTCTACATGGTGCTCAACGGCGTGGTCCAGGTGCCCGCGTTCCCACTGTTCACCGAGCTCTTCGGCCGCCGCGTCCGCTACACGGGCGTCGCCCTGGGCTTCAACATCGGCACCATCATCGCGGGCGGGACCGCCCCGTACTTCGCCGCTCAGCTCGTCGCCTGGACCGGCAGCGGCATGGCGCCCGCATACTGGGTCATCGGGGTCTGCCTGATCGGGCTCCTCACCGTGTCCACCATCTCCGAGACGGGAAAGAAGGCCCTGCCGACATGAGCCTCACCCCGGGTGACGCCACCGGCCTGCGCGTGGCCGTCGAGCCGACCCGCGACCCCCACCTCGTCGACGCGGTGGAGGGCGCGGGCGGCTCGGTGGTGTCGCTCGACGAGGCCCGGGCCCTGGTGTGGATCGGCGGCCCCGACGGGTTCCCGGCGCTTCCCGACCACGTCGAGTGAGTGGCGCTGAGCACCGCGGGCATCGAGCACTTCGTCGCCGCGGGCATACTCGACGAGCACCGGACCTGGACCAACGCCTCCGGCTTCTACGCCCGTGGAGTCGCCGAGCACGCGCTCGCCCTGCTGCTGGCGGGCACCCGCCAGGTGGTCCGCTCAGCCCACACCCGCTGGGACAAGGACGCCGTCGATCCGGCCGTCCGCACGCTCCGGGGCGCCTCGGTCGCGATCATCGGCGCCGGCGGCATCGGGCGCGAACTCGTGCCGCTGCTCACCGCCTGCGGTGCGCGGACCCTCGCCGTCACCAGGTCCGGCCGCCCGGTCGAGGGAGCCGCCCTCACCGCCCCGGCCGAGCGCACCGACGAGGTGCTCGCGCAGGCCGACCACGTGGTGCTGGCCGCGCCCGACACCCCGGAGACCCGTCACCTCATCGACGACCGCACATTGGCGCTGCTGCGCCCGCACTCCTGGATCGTCAACGTGGCCCGCGGGCCCCTCATCAACCAGGCCGCCCTCTACCGCGCGCTCACCGGCGGCCTGATCGGCGGCGCCGCGCTCGACGTGACCGATCCGGAACCGCCCGCGCCCGACGACCCGCTGTTCGGCCTGGACAACGTGGTGATCACCCCGCACGTCGCCAACCCGGCAGGGCGGCTCACCGAGGAGATGGCCGGGCCGCTCGCGGAGAACCTGCGGAGGTTCGTCGACGGCGAGGACCTGCTGTCCGTGGTCGAGTACGGCCGCGGATACTGACGTCCCCCTGGGGGCGCGGGCGGGTCCTCGTCGTCGTCCTCCCCTGCGCCCCTCGTCGTCGTCACGACACAACCGCCCGGCGCCGCCACAATGGTGGGATCATCCGGTGACCACGTCGTCGCGGGTCGACGCCGTGGTCCGCGCTCCGACAGCGGAGCGGCACACGGCTGGCGCCGAGCAGCGAAAGGCACCCCATGAGCACCGCGAGAGACATGGTGTACCTGACCGGCGGCCAGTTCGTCATGGGCAGCGACCTCGACTACCCGGAGGAGCGGCCCGCGCACGCGCGTCGGGTGGGGGGATTCCACATCGACCGGGCACCGGTGACCACCGCGCAGTTCGCCGAGTTCGTGCAGGACACCGGCTACGTCACCACCGCCGAGACCGCGCCGGACCCCGCCGACTATCCCGACGCCGACCCCGACCTCCTCGTGGCCGGGTCGCTGGTGTTCACCCCGCCGGCCCACAGGGTGCCCCTCCACGACTTCCGGCACTGGTGGGCCTACACGCCGGGCACGACCTGGCGCCGTCCGCAAAACGACGGTGCCCCTGCGCACGACGACCACCCGGTCGTCCACGTCTCCCTCCACGACGCGCGGGCCTACGCGCAGTGGGCCGGGCTCGAGCTGCCGACGGAGGCCGAATGGGAGTACGCGGCCCGAGGCGGGTCCGGCGGAACCGGCTTCGCGTGGGGTGACGAGTTCAGTCCGGGCGGCCGCGTCATGGCCAACACCTGGCACGGCGAGTTCCCCTGGCAGAACCTGGATCCACACGGCCACACGCGGACCAGTCCGGTCGGGAGCTACCCGGCCAACGGATTCGGACTGATCGACATGATCGGCAACGTCTGGGAATGGACCGACTCCCCCGCGACCGCGTCGCATCACCAGGCCGCGGACGGGCCGGTCACGAGGCCGGGTTCGTCATCGTGTTGCAGCCCGAGCAGCTCACCCGCTCCCAGCATCCAACCCCGCCGCGTGATCAAGGGTGGATCCCACCTGTGCGCGGCGAACTACTGCCGTCGCTACCGACCGGCGGCCCGTCAGGGCGAGGACGCGGACTCCTCCACGTCCCACCTCGGATTCCGCTGCATCAGGCGAACGTGAATAAATGAGCAATTCCTTCATATCGCACTGAACCGGGTCTAGGGTTGGCTCCACGCGAGGGGTCGATCCACGGCGCCATCGCGTCCGCGGGACAGGAGCCTCTCCCCATGAGCCACGCCGACCAGGGACTGGACGCGATCCGCGCCGTGACCCACGAGCTTCCCCGCCGCGACTTCATGCTCGGCACCGCCGCGACCGTCGCCGGCGTCTTCGCCTCCACCGGCAGCGCCGGCCCCCCACCGACCGCGCAGCCCGCTCCCGACGAGCCTCCGCCGGGGCGCCCGGTCCGGCGACCCAACATCATCCTGTTCATCACGGACCAGGAGCGGGCGCCGATGCACTGGCCCGCGGGGTGGGCCGACGAGAACCTGCCCCACCGCCGCCGCCTGATGGACCACGGGCTCAGCTTCGAGAACGCCTTCTGCGCCACGGCCATGTGCTCGCCGAGCCGGAGCACGTTCTTCACCGGCAAGTACCCGGCCGAGCACGGCGTCACCGCGACCCTCACCGAGGGCGGGACGCTCTCCCCGTTCGAGAACACCCTGCCCACGTCCGAACAGAACATGGCCACGATCCTCGGGTCGGCGGGATACCGCGTGCACTTCCGCGGCAAATGGCACATCAGCAAGGGCGCCGACGGTGGCAGCCCCTCCCCGGACGACATCGCCGACTACGGATTTCTCGGCTGGCAGGGCCCGGACTTCGGCGGCGACACGGCCGTGGAGAACTTCGGCGGGGGATGTGTGGACAACGACGGCAACGTCATCGACCAGGCCGTCGAGTTCCTGTCCACCGTCGAGCAGAGCGAGGAGCAACCGTTCGCCCTCATCATCTCCCTGGCCAACCCGCACGACATCCTGTCGTTCCCCAAGTCGTGGGACCAGCAGGACGGGGAGTGCGACAACTACGGTTCCGCGGCCCCCGGCGCCTTCCTGCAGGGAATCGACCTCCCGCCGTCGTACACCGAGCGGCTTGCGCTCAACCACAAGCCCTCAGCCCAGGTGCAGTCCCAGCTCCTCATCGCCGGCGGCCTGGGGCCCCTGCCCACCGAGCGGGGCGCCCGCGACTACGCCAACTTCTACGCCTACCTCCACACCGTGGTCGACCAGCACCTCGGGACCGTGCTCGACGTTCTGGACTCACGTCCCGAAGTGCGCGACCGCACCGTCCTCTTCCGCATCTCCGACCACGGCGAGATGGGCATGTCCCACGGCGGACTCCGGCAGAAGGCCTTCAACGCCTACGACGAGACACTGCGGGTCCCGCTGATCGTGAGTAATCCGGTCATGTTCCCGCAGCCGGTGCGGACAGACGCGCTGGCGTCGCTGGTCGACCTCATGCCCACCATGGCGGAGCTCGCGGAGGTCCCGGATCCCGGCGCCTGGACCTTCCGCGGCACGAGCCTCGCGCCCGTGATCGCCGCGGCCGTCGCCACCCCGGCCACGCCCACCGTGTCGGTGCAGGACAGCGTGATGTTCACCTTCGACGACCAGAACGCCGCCGCCGCGAACGGACAGGACATCGTCACCCAGCCCAACCACATCCGTGCGATCCGGGATCAGAGGTACAAGTACGCCGTGTACTTCGACCCGGCCGGGGCCGTACTGCCCCAGACCGAGTTGTACGACACCTTTGTCGACCCGGACGAGCTCCGGAACCTCGCCGACCCCACCGCCCCGCTCCAGTTCCGCCCCGACCTCGTGGCCATGATGCAGGCGAGGTTGATGGAGAGGATGCAGGAGACGCACACCATGCCCGACGTGTGGCCGACGGGCTCGGTGACCGGTTCGCTACCGGGCACGGGGTCGGGCTCGGTACCGCTGCCCGCGCCGATGTCCTGAGAGCACGTCCACCCGAGCCGGGCGCCGCGGCGCGATGCCGCAGCGCCCGAGCCGGTAGTCCGACCGATTACTTGACCAGCAACTCCGCGATCTGGATGGTGTTGAGCGCGGCGCCCTTGCGCAGGTTGTCGCCCGACACCATGAGGTTGAGCCCGCGATTGCCCTCGATCGAGAAGTCCTGCCGGATGCGGCCCACCAGCGACTCGTCGACGCCCGCCGCGTCCAGCGGAGTCGGAACGTCCACCACCTTCACGCCGGCCGCCTCCGACAGCAGCTCGCGCGCCTGCTCGGGGGTGATGTCCCGCTCGAACTCGGCGTTGATGCTCAGCGTGTGACCGGTGAACACGGGCACGCGCACGCAGGTGCCGGCCACGCGCAGCTCCGGCAGACCGAGGATCTTGCGCGACTCGTTGCGCAGCTTCTGTTCCTCGTCGGTCTCCTCGGACCCGTCGTCGACGAGCGCGCCCGCCATCGGCAGCACGTTGAACGCGATGGGCGCGGTGTACGGCCCGGTGTCGTCCACACTCAGCGCCTGCCCGTCGTGCACGAGCTCGTGGCCCGCACCGATATTGCCGGTCACCTGGTCGTTGAGCGTGTCGACTCCCGCGAGGCCCGATCCGGAGACCGCCTGGTAGGTCGAGACGACGAGCCGCTGCAGCCCGGCGGCGTCGTGGAGCACCTTGAGCACCGGCATCGCGGCCATGGTGGTGCAGTTGGGGTTGGCGATGATGCCCTTGGGCGGGCTCTGCGCGGCCTCGGGATTGACCTCGGAGACGACCAGCGGGACGTCGGGGTCCTTGCGCCACGCGCTGGAATTATCGACGACGACGGCGCTGGCCGCCGCGAACCTGGGCGCCTGCTCCTTGGACATCGTGCCGCCGGCCGAGAAGAGGGCGATGTCGATGCCCGCGAGCTCCTCGTCGGTGGTCGCGGCGGTGTCCTCGACCACGATGTCCTCGCCACGGAACGGCAGCGTGGTGCCCGCCGACCGTGCGGAGGCGAAGAACCGCACCTTGTCGGCCGGGAACTCCCGCTCCTCCAGCAGGGCGCGCATCACGCGCCCCACCTGGCCCGTGGCTCCGACTACGGCGACAGTGGTCATCGAAAAGGTCAACTCCTGGTGTTCTCGTGGGCCTGCGAGGGCTCGGCGGTCGGCCGCCCGCGGGTGGGAGCTCCACCCTGCGCTCGGGTCGGCCGATGATCGCCCAGTCTACCGGCCCCGAGAAGGCCCTCCGGCGACTCTCGTCACACCGCCCCCGCGACTCCGCAGCCCACGCCCGATCTCGCATCGCCGACCAACGAGAAGTCTATTCGGCTCACATCGGCCTAAAGGGAGGTGCGCGAAACGCTCTTCTCGACGGGCCGGCGGGCCCGATGCTCCACAGGGCCGGCGGGCCCGATGCTCCACAGGGCCGCCCGTCTCCACAGACTATGCCGAAATCGCGGGAGGGACGAGGGATGCCACGCTCGTCGTCGTCGACGCTTGCCCCATGCGCCCCGACCCGTCACCCCGCCGCACCCGCGACCTCGTCCCCGAACGCGGGCGGCGCCTGCACTCCAGCGGCCTCGTCCAGCACCACCGCGGCCTGTGGGTCCCGCGCACGGCCGACCGCCACCACCCGCTCACCCGGATCACGGCGATCACCGCGCTGTACCCCGGCGCGATCGCGACAGGATGGCTGGCCGCCGACGCACACGGCCACCCGTTCCCGCCGCGGGACTACCCCGACGAGTTCGCGGCCGGCTCGACGCGGGTACGTCGGCCCGGCATGATCGGCCGCCAGTACACGATCCCCCGGGAACACGTGTGCCACCTGACCGGAACCGCGGGTGCCGGCCTGGCCGCGAGCCCCGCATGGGCGCTGTTCGACATCGCGCGGCGAGGTGACCTGACGGACGCCGTCTGCGCGCTGGATGCGGGTCCGTCCATCGGCGTCGACCCGGAGCGCGACGTCCGGCCACTCGCGATGAACCCCCGACGGATCCCCGGCAAACGCCAGGTCCTGGCGGCGCTCGACCTGTGTGACACCGGCGCCCAGTCACCGTGGGAGACCCGGACCCGACTGCTCCTGATGAATCACGGTCTCACGGGGTTCGAGACGCAGGTGCCCGTGCCCGGCCTTCCCTATCACCTCGACCTGGGGCGCCGGGACCTCAAGGTCGGCGTCGAGTACGACGGCGAGTACCACCGCGACCCGGCGCAACACGCCAAGGACCTCACCCGCTGGAACCGACTTCGTCGCGCGGGATGGCTGGTCTACCCCCTCACCACCACGATGGTCACCCGCGACGCGCAGGCGACCGCCGCCGATATCCGGGCCGGCGTCCGCGAGCGCGGACTGACGGCAGCGCGCGGACGAAAAGACAGTTCCGCACACTCGCTCTCGGGCGATGTGTGCGGAACTGTCTTCTCGACTTGGGAGCGCCGGGAGGGGAGCTCCGGGAGGGCGGGGGCGCCGGGCCCGGGTCAGCGGCCGGTGCCGGCGTAGACCTGGGCCTCCTCCTCGCCGCCCAGCTCGAACGCGGCGTGCAGGGCGCGGACGCTGTCGGGGAGCTCGTCCTCGCGGACCAGCGCCGAGATGCGAATCTCCGAGGTCGAGATGAGCTCGATGTTGACCCCGGCCTCGGACAGCGACTCGCAGAACGTCGCGGTGACGCCCGGGTGCGACTTCATGCCGGCGCCCACCAGGGAGACCTTGCCCACGTTGTCGTCGTAGAGCACCTGGTCGATCCCGAGATCGTCCTTGGCCTGGGATAGCACCTCGACGGCCCTGGCCCCGACCTCGCGCGGGCAGGTGAAGGTGATGTCGGTCTTGCCCTCGGCCTTGGAGACGTTCTGCAGGACCATGTCGATGTTGATCTCGGCGTCGGCCACCACGCGGAAGATCTTGGCGGCGTACCCCGGCTGGTCGGGGATCCCGACGACCGTGATCTTGGCCTCCGAGGCATCGTGAGCGACTCCGGTCAGGACTGCGTCTTCCACGGGGATGTCCTCCACTTTTCCGGCCACGAGCGTGCCCGGGTTGGTCGAATACGACGAGAGCACGCGCAGGGGCACGTGGTACCGGCGGGCGAACTCGACGCTCCGCAGGTTGAGGATCTTCGAGCCGACGGCCGCCATCTCGAGCATCTCCTCGTACGAGATGGAATCCAGCTTGCGGGCGTCGGAGACGATCCGGGGGTCGGCGGTGTAGATGCCGTCGACGTCCGAGTAGATCTCGCAGACGTCGGCGCCGAGGGCCGAGGCCATGGCGACCGCGGTGGTGTCGGACCCGCCCCGGCCGAGGGTCGTGACGTCCCGGGTCTCGCGGGACACGCCCTGGAACCCGGCGACCAGGGCGATCTTGCCCTGGTCGAGGGCGTCGCGGACCCGCCCCGGGGTGATGTCGATGATCCGGCTGTCGCCGTGCCTGGTGGTGGTGATGATTCCGGCCTGGGAGCCGGTGAACGAGTAGGCCTCCATCCCGAACGAGCTGATGGCCATGGCCAGCAGCGCGTTGGAGATCCTCTCGCCCGAGGTCAGCAGCATGTCCATCTCGCGCTGCGGTGGGGCGGGGCAGACCTGGTCGGCCAGGTCCAACAACTCGTCGGTCGTGTCCCCCATCGCGGAGGCGACGACGACGACGTCGTTGCCCGCCTTCTTGGTCTCGACGATCCGTTCGGCAACCCGACGGATACGTTCTGCGGACTCCACGGAGGAGCCGCCGTACTTCTGCACTACGAGTGCCACGCGGTCACACCCTTCCGGTGTTGATCGGCTTAACGCAGCCCTACTTTACGGGAGGTGTTTACTCATCATCGATGACAGAAACATGGTTGGCCGTCCTCCTGGCCCTCGCCGCCGCCCTCAGCCAGGCCTTCGGCACCGTGATGCGGCATCGCACCAAGGGGCGCGCCGGCGGCCGGCTCGAGGGCCGGTTCGGCGTCCTGGCCAGCAGATACTGGTGGTCCGGGATGGCGATCAGCCTGGCCGGGTTCGCCTTCCAGGGCGGGGCGCTGGCATTCGGTTCGCTCATCCTCGTGCAGACCATCACCGTCCTCTCACTGACTTTCGCCCTTCCCCTCGGGGCCTGGGTGACCGGCCGCCGTGTCACCAAGACCGAACTGTTCTGGGGGTACGTCCTGGCGGGATGCGTGGTCGTCCTGGTGATCTACGGACGTCCCATGGGGGGCGACGACCACCCGCCCTGGTACGAGTGGGCACTCGCGTGCGCGGGCGGACTCGTGGCCATCGCCGTGTTGCTGCGCCTGTCGCGCAACCGTCGGCGCAACGGCAACCGGGCGCTCCTGCTGGGGGTGGCCGGCGGTCTCGCGTTCGCGTATGTCGCGCTGCTCACCAAGGGTGTCGCCGACCGCTGGTATTCGGGCGGGCTGGTCGAGGTGTTCACCACGGGCGAGGTCTACGGGCTGGTGGCGGCGGCGGTGATCGCGCTGACGCTGCAGCAGATGTCGTTCTCGGTGGGGGCCGTGCACCAGGCGGTGCCCGCCTCGACCGTCACCACGCCCGTCGTGGCGCTGGGGCTGGGGGTGGTGGTGCTGGGCGAGTGGTTCACCGTCGACGGCGCCGAACTGGCGATCCTCGCCGCGACCCTGGTGTTGATGGTGGTGGCCACCGTGCGGCTGGCCAACAAGGAGGTCGATGCCGAGCCACAGCCGGACCCGGGCGGCGCGGGCGGCGCGGGCGGCGCGGGCGACTCGGACGCGGTCGGCCCCGGGGTAACGCGGCCGCCGCCGGTGCCGGGGTAACGCGGCCGTAGCCGCCCGCGATTCCAGAGCCATGAGGACCCACCCCGAGCGGCAGCGCACGTCGATCCCATCACTTAAGCTGAGCCTCATGCGCCTCACCCGCCCCAGTAGCACCTTGAGCAACAGCTGTGCCGCCTTGGGCCAGCGAACCCCCCGCCGCGCACCCCGGCTCGTGGCGACCGCGCTCGCCTCCGCCGCCGCGATCCTCACCCCCCTCGTCGTCTCCGCCCCCACCGCCGGGGCCGTGGTCAACGGCGCACCCTCCGGACCCGCCCCATGGGCCGTGCAGATCACAACGTTCAGCGGCGTCCCCGGAACCCCGTGCTCGGGAGTGGTCGTGGCACCGTACTGGGTGGCCACGGCGAAACACTGCGGGCCCGCCAACCCGACCGCGTACACCCTGGGGTTCGGCAACCAGGCGACCGTGCCCGGAGGGTTCGCCGAGACCGCCTCGCTCGCCAGCCCGCCGATCGTCGGCGCGTTCGGCTCCCTCGACTCCGGCAGCCTCGGGCGCCACACCCCCGTCGCCGCCTACCACGCACCCGCAGGTGACGTCATGCTGCTCAAGCTGGCACATCCGGCGCCGTCGCCGTCGGTCAAACGCGCAGGCAGGGATCCCATACCCGGCGACGTGCTGCGGTTCCACGGCTTCGGCGAGACCACCCCCCGCGGCCAGCGGTCGGCCGAGCTCCGGACTGGCCTCACCCGCCTCGAGCGGATGGAGCCGCGGGCGGGATCCTGGATCGGCCGGTCCCACACCACCCAGGGCGGGTACGGGTTGGGGGACTCCGGGGGGCCCGTGTTCCACGGTGACCTCCTGGTGGGCATCCACTCGGGATCCGACCACACACGCCGCCAGCCCAACGGGACCAATCCGGCCTGGTACGAGTCGATCCCGTTCCAGAACGGGTGGATCAACTGGATGATCGCCAACCGATGACGCAGACGGTCCGGTCGCACCCAGCCCCCACGCTCCCGCACCGGACCGCCCGCGTTTTTGTCACACTGAGCTGATGACCTCGCCGGAGCAGCCGGAGCTCGTGATCCGTCGCGCCTCACGCGGCGACCTCGACCTGGTGCTGTCCGTCGACAACCTGTTCCGCTACCCACCCACCGCGGAGTGGACCCGGGACTTCCTCGACAACGGGTCCAACCTCCTCCTGCTGGCCCTTCAGGACGGGGTCCCGGTGGGGATGCTCGTGGCGGTGGAGACCGGCTACATGGGCGCCAGCCCAGACCTGTTCGTCTACGGCATCCGCGTCAGCGAACCACTGCGGGGCCGTGGGATCGCCCACCGCCTGGTCGACAAGGCCCGCGACATCGCCGAGGAGGCCGGCTGTCGCAGCCTCTGGGGTTCGATGCAGCACGACCGGGACCCGGGCGCGGACTCCCCCCTCACCCCGCCCGAGGCGACGACGGGGGCTGCGGGGTCCACGGGATCCACACAGTCCACGACCTTCGTCATCCCGATTCCGTGACCCGTCCCGGATCGGTGTATGGTGACCCCCATGCAGCGCGTGCTCCTTCTTGGGTGCCGCGGCGGGGCCCGCTGAGGCGGACCGGCTCCCCGTCGCGGGATCTCGTCGCGCCGGTCCGATCCCCACAGATCGATTCCACGGAAGTAGAGCCCCGCAATGAACCCCGCTGACGCATTCGTCTCGTCGTCGTCGACCATCTCTCCCCCCTCGAAGCCCGGACGCCCCGACCAACCGTCGTGGAACCGACAGAAGGGCTCCTCAATGCCGGCCCACCGCTACCGGCCGTTCGCCGAGGAGGTCGAGGACGTCTCGCTGCCCGACCGCACCTGGCCGGACAAGGTCATCACCCACGCTCCCCAGTGGTGCGCCGTGGACCTGCGGGACGGCAACCAGGCCCTGATCGACCCCATGAGCCCGGCCCGCAAGCGTCGGATGTTCGAGCTGCTGGTCCGCATGGGCTACAAGGAGATCGAGGTCGGGTTCCCGTCGGCGTCGCAGACGGACTACGACTTCGTCCGCGAGATCATCGAGGACGACGCGATCCCGGAGGACGTCACCATCCAGGTGCTGGTGCAGTGCCGCGAGGATCTGATCCGCCGCACGTTCGAGGCCTGCGAGGGCGCGTCCAACGTGATCGTGCACTTCTACAACTCCACCTCGATCCTGCAGCGCAAGGTGGTGTTCCGTAAGGACCGCGACGCGATCAAGAAGATCGCCACCGACGCCGCGGAGCTGGTCACCACCATCGCAAAGGACTACCCGGACACCACCTGGCGCTGGGAGTACTCCCCCGAGTCGTTCACCGGGACCGAGCTCGCGTTCTCCAAGGAGATCTGCGACGCCGTCACCGAGGTCGTGGGGGCCACGCCGGAGAACCCGATCATCCTCAACCTGCCGGCGACCGTCGAGATGGCCACGCCCAACGTGTACGCCGACCAGATCGAGTGGATGCACCGCAATCTCGCGCGTCGCGACTCGACCATCCTCTCGCTGCACCCGCACAACGACCGCGGCACCGGCGTCGCCGCCGCCGAGCTGGCGTTCCAGGCCGGCGCCGACCGTATCGAGGGCTGCCTGTTCGGCAACGGCGAGCGCACCGGCAACGTCTGCCTGGTCACGCTGGGCATGAACCTGCTCACCCGCGGTGTCGACCCGCAGATCAACTTCTCGGACATGGACGAGATCCGCCGGACTGTCGAGTACGCCAACCAGCTGCGCGTGCCCGAGCGCCACCCGTACGGCGGCGATCTGGTGTTCACCGCCTTCTCGGGCTCGCACCAGGACGCGATCAACAAGGGTTTCGACGCCCTGCAGGCCGAGGCCGACGCCCGCGGCGAGGACATCACCGACATCACCTGGGAGGTCCCCTACCTGCCCGTGGACCCCAAGGACGAGGGCCGCACCTACGAGGCCGTGATCCGCGTGAACTCGCAGTCCGGCAAGGGCGGCGTGGCCTACATCATGAAGAGCGACTACGGCCTGCAGCTGCCGCGGCGCCTCCAGATGGAGTTCTCCGCGCTGGTGCAGAGCGTCACCGACTCCGAGGGCGGCGAGGTCACGCCCAAGCAGATGTGGGACATCTTCACGCTGGAGTACCTGGACCGCATCTCGCCCATGGAGCGCATGTCCCAGCACCTCGTGCCCGCCGAGACCGACGACGGTGTGGACTCGATCGACGCCGTGGTCAAGTGGAAGGGCGAGACCAAGGAGTTGACCGGGTCCGGTAACGGCCCCCTGGCGGCGTTCGTCGCCGCGCTCAACGAGATGTTCGACGACGAGGTGCGCATCCTCGACTACTCCGAGCACGCGATGACCGCCGGCGACGATGCCACCGCGGCCGCGTATGTGGAGGTGCAGTTCGGCAACCGGGTGTTCTGGGGAGTCGGCCGGGCCGGTTCCATCACCACCGCGACACTGCGGGCCGTGGTCTCGGCCGTCAACCGCGCGTACGCCGACGAGGCCGTCGACTCCGAGGACACCGTGGGCAGCATCGAGGGCGCCCGCACCTGGGCCCCCTGACCGCTCGGGGCCCGCACACCGGGCCCGGCCCCGACCAGAAGAGCGTTCGGCACACATCGCCCGAGAAGCGGTGTGCGGAACGCTCTTCTCGTTGGCGGGGCAGCAGGGGTCGTGCGGGACAGCCTCGCGGAGCGGCGGACCGCGGGGGCGGGGCCCGTCGTGCATGGCCCCGAAGTCCCCAATTTCGCCCCCCGAGTAACAGTGGTCCCATGTATCACTGTGGTAACAATTATCTCGATTTGGTTACGTCGAGCGCGTAATGTGTCCGGTGATCGCGCCGATATGCCAGGCGTCACTTTTCTGCAGTACGAGTCTGGAGTGCCCCCTTATGCCCGTTTCACGCCGTGGGTTCCTCGCCGCCGCGTCAGTCGGCGTCGGCGTCGCTGTCGCCTCCTCCGTTCGTGGCCCCCTCGCCGGGGCCAATCCGTTCGACACCGGTTCCCTCGGCATGGCGCAGGATCTGCTCCAGTCCGTCCCGACAGGCAGCGGGATGATCCAGCCGAACGGCCCGCTCGGCTACGTCGGAGTGACCTTCCCGAGCGCCGAGGAGATCGCGGGTCGCATCCGCTTCGCGTTCCCCGACGGCTCCGTGGGCGACTGGCTCCCGCTCGAGGCGATGGATTCCGCTCCGGACAGCGGCAGCACGCCCGCCTCCGATCTCATCGCGGCGCCGGAGGGGTCCGTGGGCTACGAGGTCGACGCACCCGCGGGCGCCCGTGCCACCGCGTTCGACGACGGACGTGGCGCACCGCGCAACTACAGCCTGGGCAGCGTCGGCACGCTCGGACTGCCGATCATCCCGCGGGCGGCCTGGGGCGCCGGTGACGTCTCGGGGAACCGCTGGGCGCCGCAGTTCTTCCCGGCGCAGGCGATCACCATCCACCACACGGCCTCGCCCGTCGGACCGGACCGCGCCGCCAGCGTCCGCGCGATCTACAACTACCACGCCAACACGCTGGGCTGGGGCGACGTCGGGTACCACCTGCTCATCGACCCGGAGGGCCGGATCTACCAGGGCCGCGGCGGAACCGTGGGCGGGACCCCGGTCTTCCAGGTGCCCCCGGTCGCCGGTATCGCTCCCCCGGTGGTCACCGCGGGCCACACGGGTGGCGTCAACAACGGCAACATCGGCGTGTGCGTCCTGGGTGACTTCACCGGGGCGCCGCCGACCGCCGCAGCCGTGGGCGCGACCATCGACTGCGTTCGCGCCCTGTGTTCGGCCACCGGCATCAACCCGCGCGGCGGGATCACCTACCGCAACCCGCAGGGCGGGGCCACGCGCAACATGCCGGCCGTCTCGGGTCACCGCGACTGGGGCGGGACCGCCTGCCCGGGTAACTCGTTCTACCCGCAGATGCAGTTCATCCGCGACGTCGCCGCACGCAACTGGGTCCCGAGTGCCGTCTCCTCGGCCGCCTTCGGGTCCTGAGTCAGGTCCGACCGACCCGCTTCACCCATCGAAAAGAGCGTTCCGAACCTCCCCACTCGCGGGATGTGTTCGGAACGCTCTTCTCGTTGCATGAGGCCGGCGGGGCGACCCCGGGTGACGGCGGGACTCCCCACGCAGCCAGCGCGCTCCACCTCGGCAGCCACACGCGCCCGCCCCACGACAGGCCGGGCGCGGCGGCCTGACCCGACAGCGGCGGGTCAGTCGCGGGCGCGCGTGGGCAGCACCATGCCGAGCACCCAGTTGACCAGGCCGATCACGATCGCCCCGAAGAACGCCGCCCAGAACCCGCTCACGTGGTACTCGGCGCCGAACGGCTGGAACGTCGTGGTGACCCAGCTGGTGAGCATCAGCATCAGAGCGTTGATCACAAGCAGGAACAGCCCCAGCGTGAGGATGGTCAGCGGCAGCGACAGCAGCTGCACGATGGGCTTGACCACCGCGTTGATCAGCGTGAACACCACGGCCACGATGAGCAGCGCCGCGATGGTCGGCACGCTCACCTCGTTGTCGACGGCGCCGGCGTCGATCCCGGCGTCCCCGGCGGTCTCGTACAGGGAGATCCCCGGCACGATCAGTGTCGCCACCCACAGGGCGACGGCGTTGACTATCAGTCCCAGTACCAGCGCCATGCGCGGTCAGCTCCCCACGTAGGAATCGGCCACATCGAGTGCGCGGTCGAACACGTCGAGCCCCGCGTTCGCCTCATCGGCCGTGATGATGCAGGGCGGAACGATGTGGAATCGGTTGTAGTTCATGAACAACAGCACGCCGTCGGACTTCGCGGCGGCGAAGGTCCTTGCCATGGCCTCCGATGTCCCACCGTAGGGGGCGAGGGGCTCGCGTGTCTCGCGGTCGGCCACCATCTCCACGGCCCAGAACACACCCAGGCCGCGGACCTCGCCGATCGACGGGTGCTTCTCGGCGAGTTCGCGCAGGCGCGGGCCGATCACGTCCTCGCCGATCAGGCGGGCGTTCTCGACGATCTTCTCGTCCCGCATCAGGTTTATCGTGGCCACCACCGAGGCGCAGGCCAGCGGGTGCCCCGCGTAGGTCAGGCCACCGGTGTACGGGGTGGTCTCGAAGGAGGCGGCGATCCGGTCGTGCAGGATCACCCCGCCCAGAGGGACGTAGCCGGAGTTGGAGCCCTTGGCGAAGGTGATGAGGTCGGGCGCCCAGTCGTCGTCGCCGGAACGGAAGTTGTCCAGGGCCAACCAGGCGCCGGTGCGGCCGAAGCCGGACATGACCTCGTCGCAGATCATCACGATCCCGTACTTGTCGCAGATCTCGCGCACGCCGCGCAGGTAGTCGGCCGGCGGCACCATGATGCCGACCGTGCCGGGCACCGACTCGATGATCAGAGCGGCGAAGTGGTCCGGGCCCTCGAGGCCGATGAGCGAGTCCAGGTGCTCGAGCGCGCGGTCGCACTCCTGCTTGGAGTTCTCCGCGTAGAACTGCGACCGGTACAGGTAGGGCGCGTGGAAGTGCACTGCGCCGGTGTTGCCGTGGTCGTTGGCCCAGCGGCGGGTGTCGCCGGTGAGGTTCATCGAGGTGGTCGTGGCGCCGTGGTAGCTGCGGAACGCCGAGAGGGTCTTGTGACGGCCGGTGTGGCGGCGGGCCATGCGGATCGCGTGCTCGACGGCCTCGGTGCCGGCGTTGGTGAAGAACACGCGGTTCATCCCGGCGGGCGCGACCTCGGCGACCAGACGGGCGGCCTCGGCGCGGGCGGCGTTGGCGTGCGCGGGGTTGATGGTGCACAGTTCGGCGGCCTGGTCCTGGATGGCCTTGACCACGACGGGGTGCTGGTGGCCGATATTGGTGTTGACCAGCTGGGAAGTGAAGTCGAGCAGGCGGTTGCCGTCGCCGTCGGTCAGGTGGCAGCCCTCGGCGGCGGTGACGACCATCGGGTCGCTGGCGCCCCAGGCGGACCACGGGGTCAGGACGTGGGCCCGCTCCATCTCGTAGACCTCGCGGGCGGCGGCGTTCTGGGGTGCGGGCACGGGACGGTACTCCTGTTGTCGACGACGTGGGCCGCAGACCATCATGTCAGTTCAGCCGCGACCCCCCGGACCGCCGCTCCACGATGCGGAACGCGCCCGTCAGCGGGCGTCCGTCAGAAGAGCGCCTCCTGCGCGCTGTCCACCGCCTGGGCGCCCGCGACGGGCCGCCCGGGCGCCACATCGGCGAGCATCTCGGAGAACCGGGCGAACGGGACCAGTTCGAGTCCCTTCTTCCGGGCGAAGGCGGCACGGCCCCGGACCGCGCCGGGGGCGTCGCACACCGCCAGCGAGGTGCGGGAGGAGATGCGGTCGGCCAGGTAGAGACCCGAATCGACGACGAAGCCGGCGATCTCCTCCGGGTCGCGGTCGACGTCCTGGGTGAAGACCACCTCCATTCCCTGCACCAGCCCGCCGCCACGCTTCAACCGCCCGGCCGGCCGCCAGAGCCTGGGTGCGGCCAGGGCCTCGGCCCAGACGCGGGAGACGAGGAAACCGGTCTCCGGATCCGCCAGCATCCCGTCGAGGCGCCGCACCGACGGCTGCACATCCTTGGCCGCGGCGACCTGCAGCATCCCCGCGAACACCCCGGCCAGCACCAGCGCGTCGTCGTGGGCGTCGTGCGCGGCCCGCTGCTCCACCCCGAAGTGCGCGGCGAGCGTGACCAACTTCAGGTCGGCGGTGGACAGGTGGAGCCGGCCCGCGAAGTCCAGCGTGCACAGGAACTGCTCCAACGGCGGCTCGAGCCCGGCCCGCCGCGCTTCCGAGGCCAGGAAGGACGCGTCGAAGGTGGCGTTGTGGGCCACCACCGTCCGGCCGTCGAGCACCCGGGCCAGGTCCGCGGCCACGTCGGCATAGCGCGGTTTGCCCGCGAGCAGGGCCGGCGTGAGGCCGTGCACGTGAACCGGCCCCGGGTCGACCCCCGGGTTGAGCAGGGTCACGAACTCCTCGACCACCTCGCCGTCGTCGTCGATCACCACCGCCGCCACCGACAGCACCCGGTCGACCGACGGCCTCATCCCGGACGTCTCGACGTCCACCACCACCCAGCCGCTCATGTCCCCCCGTCCCCCGTGCCTACCGTGCCCACCGCGTCCGACCGTGCCCACCGCGTCCGACCGTGCCCGACCGTGTCCGCTCGTGCCGCCTATCGTGGCAGACCACCCCGACATCTCCGACGACTACTGTCGAGTCCGTCAATTCGGCGCACCGGCCACCACCGGTCCGGTCAGAACCAGGAGAGCCCGTGGCGCGGTACCGGTCGGACACTCCCGCGGCCCGTCTGCGGGACGCCCCGGTGCGGGCACGACGGCGCTCCCGGCGGCTGCTCAGGTTGGCCGCGGGCGGTTATGGAGCACTGTGCCTGGCGGCGGTACTGGGTGTGGCGGTGACCGCGCCCGGAACAGAGATGGGAAGCCCGGACACGGCGTCGGCCAGCGCCCGGGCCGGATCGGTGCCGCTCGCCGCCACGGCCCCCGACGGCCGGGTCGAGGACTCCGCCCACCGCGAGCGGCCGGTCCCGTCCGGCTGGCGCGAGGTGGGCCCGCTGCTGTCCGGGGCCGTCGCCGAGGCCGACCTGGAGGGCCACGAGCTGGCGGCGTGCGTCCTGGCGATCGACGCCCCGGACGAGCGCGTGGTGTGCTCGGGCGAGGACGACCCCCGCTACGCCGCCTCGGTGATCAAGGTGGCCTTCGCGGTGGCGGCGCTCGAGGCCTGGGACGCCGACCCCACCGCCGAGACCCCGTACGGCCCCCTCTGGGACCTGCTGGAGGCGGCCATCTCGGTCTCGGACAACGACGCCGCCAACCTGCTCTACGACCTCTCCGTCGACGGGCCCTCGGCGCCCGATACCGACGACCCGATCGAGGCGATCAACGACGTGGCCGACAGGGTGGGCCTGGCCGATGAGTTCCACACCGGCGGAGCCTTCCGATGGGACTGGACCGGCGACTGGAGCCGGGTCAGCGCGCGCGGGAGCGTGGAGTACCTCACCGAGCTGGTGCGGGCCGCCGACGGGCGCGCGTCCGCAGGCGAGGCCCTGACCTCGCCCGCGGTCGCGCGGACCGTGCTCGGCCTGATGAGCGACCAGGATCGGACGTGGAAGCTGCCGGCCCACCTGCCCGCGGGGTCCACCGCCAACAAGACCGGTGAGACCGACACCGAAGCCCACGACATCGCCGTGGTCAACACCACCTCGGGTCGGTACGCGATCGCCGTGATCGCCACCGCGAACGGCCCCGAGGACACGCCGGACGAGGTGATCGCCGGGCTGGGTCGGGACGTGGCCCGGGCGCTCGGCGGTGCGGCGCGTTTCTGAGCGGGCGCCCCTGCCTAGACTCGTCGCATGAGTTCCCGCGCGCACACCGCACTGACCCCCCGTGGCCGCGCAGCCGTGGCCGTCTCCCGTCTGGCCACCTGGGCCTCCCGGGTGTCCGGCCGCGGGTCGGGCGGGATGATCGGCGGGTTGGTCGCGCTCAAGCTGGACCCCGGCCTGATGTCCCAGCTCGCCGCCGGGCGGCGATCCGTGCTGGTCACCGGGACCAACGGCAAGTCGACGACGACGAGGATGGTCGCCTCCGCGTTGTCGACGGTCGCCCCGGTGGCCTCCAACACAGGCGGCGACAATATGGACGCCGGGATCGTCTCCGCCCTCGGCGCCGACCGCGAGGCCCCGCTGGCCGCGATCGAGGTCGACGAGCTGCACACCCCGGCGGTTGCGGAGAACACCCGGCCCGAGGCGATCGTCCTGCTCAACCTGAGCCGCGACCAGCTGGACCGCGTGGGAGAGATCAATTCCATCGAGCGGCGCCTGCGGGCCGGGGTGGCAGCGCAGCCCCAGGCCACGGTGGTGGCGAACTGTGACGACGTGATGATCACCTCGGTCGCCTTCGACAACCCGTCGGTGGTGTGGGTGGCGGCCGGCAACGCGTGGGCCGGTGATTCGGTGAGCTGCCCGCGCACCGGTGAGCCGATCACGCGCAGCGTGGACGAGACGGGCGCCGTCCGCTGGCAGGCCAGGGGCACACTGCCCGACGGGCGGCAGTTCGCGCGGCCCGAGCCCGACTGGTGGGTCACTGAGGACGCGATCCACGGGCCCGACGGCTTCACCGCGCCGATGCGGTTGGCCATCCCGGGCCGCGCCAACCGCGGCAACGCCGCCCAGGCCGTGGCCGCGGCAGTGGCGATGGGCGCCGACCCCGCCGCCGCGGTCCGGGCGGTGGAGCAGGTCGACGACGTGGCTGGTCGCTACTCGACCGTCGACGTGGACGGCCGCTCGGCGCACCTGCTGCTGGCCAAGAACCCGGCCGGCTGGCAGGAGGCGCTCGGGATGATCGACACCTCCGCCGACGGCCTGGTGATCGCGGTCAACGGCCAGGTGGCAGACGGCGTGGACCTGTCGTGGCTGTGGGACGTGCGCTTCGAGAGCTTCGAGGGTGTGTCCGTGTACGCCGCGGGTGAACGCGCCGCGGACCTGTCGGTGCGCCTGAGCTACGCCGGCGTCGAGCACCGACTGGAGTCCGACCCGCTGACCGCGATCAGACGGTGCCCGCCCGGACGGGTCGAGGTGCTGGCCAACTACACCGCGTTCCGCGACCTGGGGCGCACGATCGCCGCCCGGAAGGAGCAGCAGCGATGACCGGACACGACGAGGACGCGCGCACCGACTCGCCGGAGGGCGGGACGCCGGGACGGGGCGGCGCTGCCGGGGCGTCGGCCTCTCCCCTCGACACCGTCTCCCCCGCGTCCCCACGGCCCACCGAGTCGACCGTGCGCATCGGGCTGGTGCTCCCGGATGTCATGGGCACCTACGGTGACGACGGCAACTCCCTCATCCTGCGCCAACGCCTGAGGTGGCGCGGGTACGACGCCGAGATCGTCCGCATCACCCTCGACGACGCCGTCCCCGACTCGTGTGACATCTACACGGTCGGCGGAGGGGAGGACACCGCGCAGAAGCTCGCCTCCCGGCACCTGTCCGGTTCGCCCGGCGTGCAGCGGGCGGTCGCGCGCGGGGTGCCGGTGCTGGCGATCTGCGCCGGGATGCAGGTCTTCGGCGAGTGGTTCGTGGTCGCCGACGGCTCTCGCGCCCCCGGCCTGGGCCTGCTCGACGTGACCACCTCGCCGCAGGCCAGGCGTTCGATCGGGGAGCTGGTGGTGGAGCCGCAGCTCGCCGGGCTCACCAGCACCCTCACGGGGTTCGAGAACCACATGGGCGCCACCGTGCTGGGCCCGGATGCCGCCCCGCTCGGCGTGGCCACCTCGGGAGTGGGCAACGGCGTCCCGGCCGACGAGCCCGCGCGGGTCGGCGGGCGGGTCGAGGGAGTGGTGCAGGGCTCGATGATCGCGACCTACATGCACGGCCCGGTGCTCGCGCGGAATCCCGAGCTGGCCGACCTGCTGCTGTGCCGGGCGCTCGGCGTGGACTCGCTGCCGCCGGTCGAGGTGCCCGCCGTGGAGCAGCTGCGCCGCGAACGCCTGGCCGCCGCCCGCCGCTGAGGCCTGTCAGCCCTCCGCCGGCGCGGCAGACGGCGGGAACAGCGAGTCGGTCCAGCGCTGCCACCCGGCGGTGAGCGCGTCGCGGTCGAGCCCCTCGCCGTAGTAGTAGTGGGTGACGGTGACCATGCCCCAGGCGCCGTCGCCGCTGAAGAAGTGGACCCCCCGGTCGCTGCGGATCCCGAGGTTCCCCGGCTCGGCCACCACCACTACGCCGTCGATCGGGTCGAGCCCGTCGGGCGTCAGACGCACGGTGTCGCCGACCGCCAGCTGCCGGTCGATGCCCAGCGCGCTGTCGAACAGTGCCCAGATGCCGTCCTTGTCGAGGTCGCTGAACGCGATGATCGACACGGTCGCCGGCGGCAGACCGCGGAAGTGGTCGAAGTAGCGGCGGAGATTCGCCAGGAAACCGTCCCAGCCGTGGCTGTGGTACTCGGCCTCCCAGTCCTCGCCGGTGATCCCGCTGTGGATGAGCCTCAGCACTGCTCCGCCACCGTCGCGGCCCTCGACGAGGAACTCCACGACCTGCGGGTCTCCGTCCGCGGAGGACGCGTATCGCCGTCCGGGCTCCCATTCCCTGACCGTGGCTTCGGAGACGTTGCCGGAGCCGAAATCGGACACCACGCGGGCTCCCACTCCCCCTTCCGGCGGCTCGAACCGGTGGGGCACGAACCAACACGCCATGCCCTCACCCGTGGCCACGGCCTCCCACACCTCCTCCGGGGTGGCGTCGAGCTCGATGGACTTCTCGATCCGCTTGTGCTGGTCAGACATCGTTCTTCTCCTCTCGGTGAGCTGTGGGACTGACGGGTGTGGAGCTGTCGGGCGTGGTGCTGCCGGAAGCGTCTGCGGTCCCGGGCGGGACGGCGTGCATCCCCAGGACGAGGCGGTGTCGGCGGCCCCCCTCGGCAGAGTCGTCGTGATACCTGGACACGAGCCTGGTGACGGCGTCCGTGAGCTCGGCCGCGAACGCCGCGCGGTCAGCAGGGGTGGCGAAGCGGACCTCGCCGTCGAGCCCGAAGGTGCCGACCTGCTTGCCCGCCCGGCGCGCACCCACCACCAGCTCTCCCACCTCACGCACCATGCGCGAGGCCAGGGCGAGAAGCCATCGTGGCGACGCCTGGTCGGGTTCGGCGCCCACGGCGGGCTGGACCCGCCCCATCACCCCGGGAGAGACGACGAACGACGACGACGAGGCCCTCAGGATCCGTTCGGTGACGTTCCCCCGCCGTCGCTCTTCGACCAGCTCCACCAGTCCGTACTTCTCGAGCTGGCGCAGGTGGTAGTTGAGCTTCTGTCGCGGAACGCCCAGACGGGCGGCGAGCGTGGTGGCCGACCCCGGTTCGGTGAGTTCCGACAGGAGCCGCGTGCGGATAGGAGCCAGGGCCGCGGTGGCCGCCTCGGCGCTGTCGATCACTCCGATGTCCTGCATGGTCCCCCGCCCTCGATCGACATCGAGCCCTCTCTCTGCCACCCACTCTTCTACCGACAAACTTTCTTGTCAAGAAGAATCTTTTCGTCGTCGCACGATGAGGCCAGCTCGCGCGGCGGACATCCCCGGGGGTGGGAACCGGCGCGACGCGACACATCAGCCAGCCCGACGGCAGCACTGGCCTACTCTCGGAACCATGTGCATCCACCACGGCACCGCCACCCTCACCGGCTCCGTGACCCCTCCCGATCCCGCCCACGAAGCGGCGCAGGTGCGCGCCCTGTGGGAGCCGCTGGGTCTACCCGGGATCATCGACGTCCACACCCACTTCATGCCCGAGCGGGTGATGGCCAAGGTGTGGGACTACTTCGACGCCGCCGGCCCGAAGGTCGGGCGGACGTGGCCGATCACCTACCGGGAGGCCGAGGACGAGCGGGTCGAGCGCCTGAGGTCCTATGGGGTGCTGGCGTTCTCGTCTATGCTGTACCCGCACAAGCCGGACATGGGGGCGTGGCTCAACTCGTGGTCGGCGGACTTCGCGTCCCGGCACCCCGACTGCCTGCACACCGCGACGTTCTTCCCCGAGCCGACCGCCGGCGGGTACGTCCGGGAGGCCATCGAGTCCGGAGCCCGGGTGTTCAAGTCCCACATCCAGGTGGGCGAGTACGACCCGCGCGACCCACTGTTGGACCCGGTGTGGGGCCTGTTGTCCGAGGCGCGGGTGCCGACGGTGATCCACTGCGGTAGCGGCCCCGTGGCTGGGCCTTTCACGGGCCCGGAGCCGATCGCCGGCGTGCTCGAGCGATTCCCGGAGGTGCCGCTCATCATCGCCCACATGGGCATGGGCGAGTACTCGGAGTTTCTGGACCTGGCGGAGAGGTACAGCGGCGTCTACCTGGACACGACCATGGCGTTCACCGATTTCGTCGAGGAGATCAGCCCGTTTCCCGACTCGGAGCGCGGACGGCTCGTCGATCTGGGACACAAGATCCTGCTGGGGACCGACTTCCCCAACATCCCCTACCCGTTCGCCCACCAGCTCGATGCTCTGGCAGCACTCGGGCTGGGCGAGGACTGGCTACGGGCGGTGTGGCACGGGAACGCCGCGAGGCTCTTCGACCTCTGACAGGTCGGGTGACGGCTGGGCTTCCTGCTGGGGTTCCGGCTGGGGGGCCTGCTGGGGTTCCGGCTGGGGTTCCTGGGCCTCCGTCTGCTCCGGACGGAGCACGCCGCCTGATCGCGTGGGCTGGGCGGGACCACCGGAGAGGATGCGGCGCCCGGACAACGCGCTACCCAGGGTCAGCTCGTCCGCGAACTCGAGATCCGCACCCATGGGCAGGCCCGAGGCCAGGCGGCTCACCACGAGTTCGGGAAACGGGCGCAGCAGCCTGGCCAGATACGTGGACGTGGCCTCGCCGGTGGTGTTGGGGTCGGTCGCGATGATGATCTCCGCGATCTCCTCACCCTCGAACTCCTGGCCGACCCGCCGCATCAGGCCCGCGATCCGCAGCTCGTTGGGGCCGATGCCATTGAGGGGGTCGAGCGCGCCACCGAGCACGTGGTAGAGCCCGCGGAACTCGCGGGTGCGCTCGATGGCCTCGATGTCCTTGGGCTCCTCGACCACGCAGATGAGGGTGGGATCGCGCCGGGGGTCCGAGCAGATACGGCAGCGTTCGCCCGCCGCCACGGTGCCGCAGACCTCGCAGTAGGAGACCCCGTCGACCACCGCCTGCAGCGCCGAACGCAGCCGCTCCACCGACTCCGGCTCCGCCTGCAGGAGGTGGAAGGCCAGCCGCTGCGCGGACTTCGGACCGACGCCCGGCAGTTTGCCGAGCTCATCGATCAGGTTCTGGACTGGTCCCTCGTACATCGCCGTTCCTGTGCTGTGTTGGTGCCGGCGTCGGTTGCGACACCGGGAGGCGGGTTCCGGACCTCCCCGGATCCCGCCGGGCTCACATGCCCAGGCCACCCATCATGTCGCCGAGGCCGCCACCCGAGGCCAGCGGACCGAGCCGCGACTCCGCGAGCTGCTGAACCTTGGTGTGGGCGTCACCGAAGGCACCCACCAGCAGGTCCTGCAGCGTCTCGATGTCCTCGGGGTCCACGACCTTGGGGTCCACGGTGACCCCGGTGACCTCTCCGGTGCCGCGCATGGTGACAGTGACGAGACCGCCACCGGCCTGACCGTCGACCGTGGTCGCGGCGATCTCCTGCTGCGCCTGGGCGAGCTGTGCCTGCATCTGCTGGGCCTGCTCGAGGAGGGCGTTCATGTCGGGTCCGGGCTGCATGTGGGGTCCTTTCGGCTGGTGCCTCGTCTGAGCCGGGGCGGCCCCGGTCGGTCGGAACCCAGGGTAACCGCACCATCGGACAGCGTGCCCCGCCGCGCTGCGGGTCGAGCCGCTCAGCGCTCGAGCGGTCGGGCCCCGAGATGCTCCCTGAGCAGCTGGAGCGCGATGTCCTCGCCGGTCCGGTGATCAAGGTTCTGGGGTCCGCTGCGGGCCTCGTCCACCATCTCCTCCTCGCTCACCGGGGGTGGCGGCGGGCCGTCGGGCTCCCCGGCCTCCGGCTCGGGCTCCTCCGGCGGCGGCGGGATGTCGTCGTACCCGCCCCCGGGCGCTCCACCGTCGCCGGCGCCTGCGAATCCCGCGCCCCGGCCGGAGTCTCCTCCACGCAGCCGGCGCTGCCACCCCTGGGGCTCGGCCTGCTGCGCTTTTCCGGGCGCCTCCGCCGGGGCGGCGCCGCGGCCGGGAGCGGCGGTCGGGGCACCGTCCGAGGACATGGCACCCGCTCCGCCCGAGGTGCAGCGGATCGTCCAGTCCCCACCCACCACCTCGGTGACCGAGTCGGTGATCGCGGTGGCGTTGTGCGGCTGGGCGAGTCGCTTGGCCAGCGGGGCGTAGTCGTGGACGAGATGAATGACCCGGCCCTCGACCCCCGCGACAGTCGCGCCGGCGAGCATCACCTCGACCGTGCGGGTCCTCCTCCGGACCGCGTCCCGGATAGCGGGCCACGCGCGGCGGATGTCCTCGGCCTCCATGCCGGGATCCGCGGCGGTCCCGGGTTCAGGCGCCGGGGCCTGCCCTGTCCCTGCGTCGGTCTGCGCTTGCGGCTGCTCCCGAGCGCCTTCGGGCTCGGCGGGCGGCTCTCGCCACGGATCCGCCACCGGTTCGGAGGCGGACGCGGACGCGGGCTCGGGCTCGGGCTCGGGCGCGGTTTCGGGGGCGGAGGCGGGCGCCGGCTCGGAACCCGAGGTGGGCGTGGGCGCGGGCTCGGGCTCGGGGGCGGCGGCGGGGGCGGACCCGGGTGCGTGGTGGGCCGAAGGCGAGCGGGGACCGTCGGGTGCCGACTGTGCGGGCTCCGGGCCGGGACCCGAGGTTTCGCCGGTCGGCCGCTGGTTCTCCGCCAGTTGCTGGGCGACGGACTCGGCGGGCACGGCCGCTCCGTCGGGAGTGGCCTGCACCGGTCGGGCTCCGGGCTCCTGCGGCCGCTCCTGCTCCTGCGGCTGCGGCTGCGGCTGCGGCTGCGGCTCAGGTTCCGGCGCGGATGACTCGGCGGGCTGGGCGGGCTGGGCCTGCGAACGGCGCACGAACTTCGGCCGCCCCTCCGGCTGAGTGGGTGGCTGCGGCCCGGGCGCGCCGCCCGATCCGACGCGCACCTCGTCGTCGTCAGGCAACGCCCCACCCGCTCCGGCCGGATTCCCCTCCCGGGCACGGACCCCGCCACTCGGGGCGGCGACCGATCGCGCTGTACCGGACTCCAGCGCCTCGACGCGCTGCAGCAGCGCGAGTACCGAGTCGTCGGCCGACGGCAGCAGCAGCTTGGCGCAGAGGATCTCCAGGAGCAGCCGGGGAGAGGTGGCGCCGCGCATCGACCCCATCCCCTCGTGCACCATGTCCGCACACCGGGCGAGGGTGGCGGGGCCGATGTTCTCGGCCTGGCGACGCATGGTGTCGGCCTGTTCGACCGGCGCGTCGACGAGGCCGCGCTCGATGGCCTGGGGGACCGACTGCACCATGATGAGATCTCGCAGGCGCTGCAGCAGATCCGCGGCGAACCTGCGGGGGTCGAGCCCGGCCTCGATGACCTTGTCGACGGTCCGGAACAGGGTGGCGCCGTCGGAGGCGGCGAGGGCGTCCACGGTGTCGTCGATCAGCGCGGCCTCGGTGGCTCCCAGCAGGCTCACCGCACGCGAATAGGTGATTCCCTCCTCGCCCGCACCGGCCATCAGTTGGTCCAGGACGCTCAACGTGTCCCGCGGCGACCCGCCGCCCGCGCGGATGACCAGGGGGAACACCGCGGGTTCGACTCGAACCCCCTCCTGCTCGCTGATCCGTTCGACCAGCCCACGCATCGACGACGGCGTGAGCAGGCGGAACGGGTAGTGGTGCGTCCGCGACCGGATCGTCGGCAGCACCTTCTCCGGCTCGGTGGTGGCGAAGATGAAGATGAGGTGCTCCGGCGGCTCCTCCACGATCTTGAGCAGCGCGTTGAAGCCCGCGTTGGTGACCATGTGCGCCTCGTCGATGATGAGCACCCGGTACCGCGACGACGCCGGCGCGAAGAACGCCCGCTCCCGCAGGTCGCGCGTGTCGTCCACACCACCGTGGCTGGCCGCGTCGAGCTCGGTGACGTCCAGTGTGCCCGTGCCCCCGGGCGCGAGGGCCACACAGGACTCGCATTCCCCGCAGGGTGTGGCGGTGGGCCCCTCCACGCAGTTCAGCGACCGGGCGAGGATGCGGGCGGACGAGGTCTTGCCACACCCGCGCGGCCCGGAGAAGAGATACGCGTGGTTGATCCGGCCGGAGGACAGGGCAACCGACAGCGGCTCGGTGACGTGTTCCTGGCCCACGACCTCGGCGAAGGAGGCGGGGCGGTACTTCCGGTAGAGGGCCACGGCTAGAGGGTACCCAGGGGGTACGACGACGAGGCGGGACCTTCTCACACCGCGGGACAACAGATGAAATGACCGGAGGGGCCGCGTCTCCGCGACCCCTCCTGACGTCCCTCGCGCGGCGGTGCGGGCCCCCTCAGACCCTCGCGGCGCGGTTCCGGACCGAGATCACAGCACCGGCCCCTCGCAGCCCCTCAGCCGCACTCCGGTGCCCGATCCCTTATGGGGTCCGGACCCGTCAAATACAACCACGCGGACCTGCGGTGATCAAGGACCAACTTGAATTGACTACTGCTCAACAGGGGCGATTTCGCCATTCCTGCACGTCAGAGCCCCTGTGCCCATACCCCAGGGCGAGCCCACCAGGTGAGAACGTGTTACAGATCACAACACGCGCGCTTGTGCTGGTGAGAGCCGCATCGGTGACACACCCGCACCGGCCCGAGTCGGCCCCATCTCAGTGATCGACGATTAACAAAGGGGCAGGAGGTGTTACATCACTTCTGCGCGTCGCGACACGCCGCGAGCAACGCACACAGGCCCACCACGTCCATCGCCGTCTCGACCTCCGCCAACGGCGGGAGCGTGGGTGCCAGACGGATGTGCCTGTCGTCGGGATCCTGCCCGTACGGATAGGCCGAACCCGCCGGGGTCAGCGCCACTCCGACCGCCTTGGCCAGGCGGACGGTCTCCGTGGCGGTCCCGTCCGGCACCTCGAGATCGATGAAGTATCCGCCCTCGGGACTGGTCCAGCGGGCCACGTCGTGGCCACCGAGCCTGCGGTCCAGCGCGGCGTCGGCCGCCTCGAACTTGGGGGCAACGATCTCCCGATGCTGCTGCATGTGGGCGCGCACCCCGTCGGCGTCGCCGAAGAACCGCGCGTGGGCAAGCTGATTGACCTTGTTCGGTCCGATCGACCGGACCCCCGTGTGCCCCAGGTACCACTCGAGGTTGGGCGCGGAGGCCGAGAGGAACGACACGCCCGCGCCGGCGAAGGTGATCTTTGAGGTCGAGCACACCTGCAGGAAGCGATCGGGGTGACCGGCCTCCGAGGCGATCGAGTCTACGTCGGGCACCTTGGGGAAATCCGGGGTCAGTGTGTGCACCACGTAGGCGTTGTCCCAGATCACCCGGAAGTCCGGGGCGGCCGTGACCATGCGCGCCAGCCGGGACACGGTGTGGTCGCTGTAGACGGCGCCGGTCGGGTTGGAGTAGATCGGTACACACCACATGCCCTTGATCGACGGGTCCGTCGCGACGAGGTGCTCCACCTCGTCCATGTCCGGGCCGTCCTCCCCCATCGCCACCGGGATCATCTCGATGCCGAGCGACTCGGTGATGGTGAAGTGCCGGTCGTATCCGGGCACCGGGCAGAGCCACCGGAGCGTCGGCTCGTCCTTCCACGGACGCTCGGAGTCGGGCGTGCCGAACAACATCGAGAACGCCAGCAGGTCGTACATGATCGACAGGCTCGCGTTGTCCTGCGCGATCACCCGGTCGACGCCCACCCCCAGGAGCTCGGCGATGATCCCACGGAGCTCCGGCAGTCCCGCTCCGCCGCCGTAGTTGCGGACGTCGGTGGACCCCGCGGTGTGGTCCCCCTCACCCGGCAGGGCCAGCAGCCGCTCGGAGAGATCCAACTGTTCAGGCGAGGGCTTACCCCGGGTCAGGTCGAGGGACAGGCCGCGCTCGGCGAGGGAGTCGTATTCGGAGGACAACTCCGATTCGAGTCGGGCCAGGTCGTCGGCGGAGAAATCGGACAGCGCCACAGTGGCCTCCGGGTGATCGACATCGTCGGTGGTCTCGGTACCTCGACGCAGGTGGTCCTGGCACCAGACGTAAAGGGACCCCGCGCACCCGCCAGAGCCCGCTGACCCTTGCTGCCTTCCGGCCCTGGGGGAGTTCACAGGATGGACGCCGCGCGGGGTCCGGGGACGAGTCTAGCCGTGCCTCCTCCGCCGCCGCGCGCCGCCCGGGACACAGCCCACGATTCCCGGATGGTTTGCCAGTGGTTGGCCGTGCTGGGTACTGTGATCCACGGAGGATTCGCCTAGTGGCCTATGGCGCTCGCCTGGAACGCGGGTTGGGGTTTATAGCCCCTCAGGGGTTCAAATCCCCTATCCTCCGCCGCAGACGCGGCCCGGCGCTCTCGAGCCCGGGCCGCGTCTCCCATTTCACGCGGGCCCCGTGGCGAGTGCGGCCGACGTGCGCGGTCTCTGACGGGGTGCGCGGCCCCTGATGTGCGCGGCCTCTCTGCCCTGCGCGGGCCCTTTGCCCGGGCTCGCACGGGTTACGCGGCGACTGTGGTCCATTCCGCCCGCGCACCCCGTCGGGCGCCTCCCGGGGTCCGCCCTTCGACGCTCGAGCCCCGCCGTACCCCGCCGGGCCCCGCCGCGAACGCCCCCTCGGTAGCATCTCGGATGTGACCGAGATCACCGCCCCCGACGTAGAACTCCGCGTGCTCGTCTACAGTCACGACGCCGGCGTCCGCGACCGCGTCGTGACCTCGCTCGGCACCCGCCCCCACCCCGACCTCCCCCGGTTGGACTACGTGGAGGTGGCCACTGCGGCGGTCGTCGTCGACACCATGGACGTGGGCGGCATCGACCTGGTGATCCTCGACGGCGAGGCCGCCCCCACCGGCGGCCTCGGACTGGCCAAGCAACTCCGCGACGAACTCGACCACACCCCGCCGATCCTCGTGCTGATCGGTCGCGCGGACGACCGGTGGCTCGCGGACTGGTCCCGGGCCGATGCATCGGTCCCCCACCCGATCGACCCCTTTCGTCTGCGGGAGACCGTCGTGTCACTCCTCACGACGAGCTCAGCCCGCCCCGCCTGAGCGGGCCCGCACACCGCCGAGAACCGGTCTGCCGAAACCCCAGACACGCGTCAAAGCAATGTGAGTAGAGTCACAGTCGAGGTCGGGACACCCGATCTGACAGGGAGACGGCGGGCCGTAACCCCACCACAGCCGGTCGCCGGCGATCCCATGCGGTTGCAGGAGAAGTGAACCCACAGGTGGCTTCTCGAGGAACGCGCGAGGAGTGACGCGATGAACGAGTACGTGCCCATCCTGGCCCTCGGTGCCGTCGCCGTCGCCTTTGCCGTCTTCTCCTCCCTGACGTCCTCGCTGGCCGGGCCGAGCCGGTTCAACAGGTCCAAGGTCGAGGCCTACGAGTGCGGCATCCAGCCCACCCCGCAGCCGGTCGGCGGCGGGCGGTTCCCGGTGAAGTACTACCTCACGGCGATGCTCTTCATCATCTTCGGCATCGAGATCCTGTTCCTCTACCCCTGGGCCGTCCACTTCGACAACCTCGGACTGTTCGGACTGGCCGCGATGGCCCTGTTCGTCGTCAACGTCTCCGTCGCCTACGCCTACGAGTGGCGTCGCGGCGGACTGAGCTGGGACTGACCGGGACCGAGGGGAGGAGACAGTCATGGGACTGGAAGAGAAACTGCCGAGCGGGTTCCTGCTGACCACGGTCGAGCAACTCGCCGGATACATGCGTAAAGGGTCACTCTGGCCCGCCACCTTCGGACTGGCCTGCTGCGCCATCGAGATGATGGCCACCAGCGGCGGCCGCTACGACCTGGCCCGGTTCGGCACCGAGGTGTTCCGCGCCTCGCCCCGCCAGGCGGACCTGATGATCGTCGCCGGCCGCGTCAGCCAGAAGATGGCCCCGGTCCTACGCCAGGTGTACGACCAGATGGCCGAACCCAAGTGGGTGCTGGCGATGGGCGTGTGCGCGTCCTCGGGCGGGATGTTCAACAACTACGCGATCGTCCAGGGCGTCGACCACGTCGTCCCCGTGGACATCTACCTCCCCGGCTGCCCCCCACGGCCTGAGATGCTCCTGCACGCGATCATCACCCTGCACGACAAGATCCAACACATGCCGCTCGGCGCCAACCGGGCCGAGGCCGTCCGCGCGGCCGAGCAGGCGGCGCTCGACCAGCGCCCGCTCATCCCCGTCGAGGGGATGTTCCGATGACGGACCGCCCCGACCGTCGCGACTCCGACGGTCCGCCGCCGGCGGACAGGGCGGACACCGCGGACACGGCGGACACGGCGGACACGGCGGACACGGCCACCGTCGGGGTCCGACACGGCATGTTCGGGGTCCGCGGTACCGGCGACACCTCCGGCTTCGGCGGCCTCGTGCGCCCCGTCGACATGCCGGGCGGCACCCGGCCCCCGGGCGAGGGGGACGACCGCGCACGGGATGACGGTGCACGGGATGACGACACGGGCGACGACGACGAGGTGGTCGCCACTCTCACCGCCGCCCTGGCATCGCGGGGCGGACCGACCTTCGACGAGGCGGTGGAGAACGTCGTCGTCCACCGAGGGCAGCTGACACTCCACGTGCGGCGCAGGCACCTGCCGACGGTCGCGCTGACGCTCCGGGACGACCCCGCACTCCGCTTCGAGATGTCACTCGGGGTGAGCGGGGTCCACTACCCCGACGCCGCGGGCCACGAGCTCCACGTGGTCTACCCGCTGCAGTCGATCACCCACAACCGCCGGCTGCTGCTGGAGGTCTCGGCCCCCGATTCCGACCCCCACATCCCGTCCCTGACCAGGATCTACCCCACCACGGACTGGCACGAGCGCGAGACCTACGACTTCTTCGGCATCCACTTCGACGGGCACCCGTCGCTCACCCGCATCCAGATGCCGGACGACTGGGAGGGCCACCCGCAACGCAAGGACTACCCGCTCGGCGGGATCCCCGTGCAGTACAAGGGCGCGACCATCCCGCCCCCGGACCAGCGGAGGGCCTACAGCTGATGGCCGACAGAACCGACCCGGACACCGTCCTCACCGCCGCCGGGCAGGACTGGGACGCGATCAGCGACGCGGCACGCAGCGCCGACGATGACCGCATCGTCGTCAACATGGGCCCCCAGCACCCGTCCACGCACGGGGTCCTACGGCTCATCCTCGAGATCGAGGGCGAGACCGTCACCCGGGCGAGCTGCGGGATCGGCTACCTGCACACCGGCATCGAGAAGAACCTCGAGTACCGCTACTGGACCCAGGGCGTCACCTTCGTCACCCGCATGGATTACCTCTCGCCGTTCTTCAACGAAGTCGCCTACTGCCTCGGGGTGGAGCGGTTGCTCGGGATCACCGATCAGGTGCCGGAGCGGGCCTCGGTCATCCGGGTGATGCTCATGGAGCTCAACCGCATCTCCTCACACATGGTCGCGCTCGCCACCGGTGCCCTCGAGCTCGGCGCCAGCACCCCCATGCTGTTCGGGTTCCGCGAGCGGGAGATGGTCCTGGACGTCTTCGAGATCATCACCGGCCTGCGCATGAACCACGCCTACGTCCGGCCCGGAGGGGTCGTCCAGGACCTCCCCGACGAGGCCGTGCCCAAGGTCCGCGAGCTCCTCGACGTGATGCCCGGGCGCCTCCGCGAGATGGAGCTCCTCCTGCGCCAGAACCCGATCTGGAAGATGCGCCTCGAGGGCATCGGGTACCTCGACCTCACCGGGTGCATCGCCCTCGGGGTGACCGGACCGGTGCTGCGCGCCAGCGGGCTCCCGCACGACGTGCGCCGGACCGATCCGTACTGCGGGTACGAGAACTACGAGTTCGACGTGGTGACGGGGTCGCACAGCGACTGCTACGACCGCTTCGCGATCCGTGTGGACGAGATGAAGGAGTCGCTGAAGATCGTCGAACAGTGCCTCGACCGGCTCCGGCCCGGCCCGGTGATGGTCGACGACCCCAAGATCGCGTGGCCCGCCCAGCTCAAGGTGGGCCCCGACGGCCTGGGCAACTCCCCCGACCACGTCCGCCACATCATGGACAGCTCCATGGAGGCGCTGATCCATCACTTCAAACTGGTCACCGAGGGGTTCGCGGTGCCGCCCGGCCAGGTGTACGTGCCGGTCGAGTCGCCCCGCGGCGAGCTGGGCGTGCACATGGTCTCGGACGGCGGCACCCGCCCGTACCGCGTCCACTACCGCGACCCGTCGTTCACCAACCTTCAGGCGGTGGCCGCGATGTGCGAGGGCGGGATGCTCGCCGACGTGATCGCCGCCGTCGCCAGCATCGACCCGGTGATGGGGGGTGTGGACCGATGAGCGACCAGCCGGTCTTCCTCCAGTTCGGTCAGAAGCCCGACGAACCCGGGGCGATCGTCCACCCTGGCGCGCGGCGGACCTACCCGGACGACGTCCGCGAGCGGTTGACCACCGATGCAGCCGCGATCGTCGCCCGCTACCCCCAGGCCAGGTCGGCGCTGCTCCCGCTGCTCCACCTGGTCCAGGCCGAGGACGGGCACATGACGCCGGCCGGCGTCGAGTTCTGCGCACGGGTGCTGGACCTCACCGCGGCCGAGGTGATGGCGGTGGCGACCTTCTACTCGATGTACCGCCGCACGCCGACGGGCGATTACCTGGTGGGGGTGTGCACCAACACGCTCTGCGCGGTGATGGGCGGCGACGAGATCCTCGCCTCCCTCGCCGAGCACCTGGACCTCGACGGCCCCGGCACCACCGAGGACGGCCGGATCACCCTGGAGCACATCGAGTGCAACGCCGCCTGCGACTACGCCCCAGTGGTGATGATCAACTGGGAGTTCTTCGACGACCAGACCCCCGCCTCGGCCCGACAGGTGGTCGACGACCTACGGGCCGGGCGGCCGGTGACCCCCACCCGCGGCGCCCCGCTGTGCACCTTCCGCGAGACCGCCCGCATCCTCGCGGGCTTCCCCGACACGCGCCCGGGCGCTAACGACGGCGCACCGGGCGGGCCCACCATGGCGGGCCTGCGGGCCGCGAGATCGGCCGGGATGCGGGCATCCGCCGACCCCACCGACGAGGAGGCCTGACATGCCGCTCGCGCCGTACCTCAGCCGCTACTGGGACGCCCCGGAGAGCTGGACCCTGGAGACCTATCTGGCCAACGACGGTTACACCGGGCTGCGCAACGCCCTGTCCACCGGCCCCGACGAGGTCATCTCCACCGTCCTCAACGCGGGGCTGCGCGGGCGCGGTGGGGCCGGGTTCCCCACCGGCCGCAAGTGGGGCTTCATCCCCCAGGCCCCCGGCTCCGGGAGTCCCGGCAGCCCTGACACACCCGGGGATCCCCGGGCCTCCGACCCCGCCGACAGACCCAAGTACCTGGTGGTCAACGCCGACGAGTCCGAGCCGGGGACCTGCAAGGACATGCCCCTCATGCTGGCCACCCCGCACGTGCTGATCGAGGGGATGGTGATCGCCGCGTACGCCATCCGCGCCTCCCACGCGTTCATCTACCTGCGCGGGGAGGTGGTGCCGGTCCTGCGGCGCCTGCAGACCGCGGTCGCCGAGGCGTACGAGGCCGGTTTCCTGGGCCGGGACATCCTGGGCAGCGGGTTCGACCTCGACATCGTGGTCCACGCGGGGGCGGGCGCCTACATCTGCGGAGAGGAGACCGCACTACTGGACTCCCTCGAGGGCCGGCGCGGACAGCCCCGGCTCCGACCGCCGTTCCCCGCCGTCGCGGGCCTCTACGCCTGTCCCACCGTGGTCAACAACGTCGAATCGATCGCGAGCGTTCCCTCCATCCTCCAGCACGGACCCGAGTGGTTCCGATCGATGGGCTCGGCCAAGTCCCCCGGCTTCACCCTGTACTCGCTGTCGGGCCACGTCACCCGGCCCGGGCAGTACGAGGCGCCGCTCGGCATCACCCTGCGAGAACTCCTGGAGCACGCCGGCGGGATCCGGGAGGGACACACGCTCAAGTTCTGGACCCCCGGCGGCTCCTCGACCCCCATCCTCACGGACGCCCAACTGGACATGCCCCTGGACTACGAGGGCTGCGCGGCCGAGGGATCCATGCTCGGCACCAAGGCGCTGCAGATCTTCGACGACACGACGTGCGTGGTGCGGGCCGTGCTGCGCTGGACGGAGTTCTACGCCCACGAGTCGTGCGGCAAGTGCACCCCCTGCCGCGAGGGCACGTTCTGGCTGGTCCAGATCATGCGCAGGCTCGAGGACGGGACCGCCACGGCAGACGACCTCGACCGAGTTCTCGACATCTCGGACAACATCGTCGGCAAATCGTTCTGCGCACTCGGCGACGCCGCCGGCGCCCCGATCATGTCCTCCATCGCGCTCTTCCGCGACGAGTACCTGGCCCACATCCCCGGCGGGTGCCCCTTCGATCACCGCCGCTCCACAGTCTTCGCCCCGGCCGAGGAGGTGGCCCGATGACCACGAATGACGCCGCACCCGACCGCCCGGGCGCCGCATCGGGCAGCACCGCCGACGACGCCGTGGCCAACAAGATCACCCCTCGTGCCGACGACACCGTGGCCGATCTGGCGCCCGAGGAGAACGACGACCTGGTCTCCCTCACCGTTGATGGCCGCCGGGTCTCCGTGCCCGCCGGCACGCTGGTGATCCGCGCCGCCGAACGGATCGGGGTGCAGGTCCCCCGGTTCTGCGACCACCCGCTGCTCGAACCGGCCGGCGCGTGCCGCCAGTGCATCGTCGAGGTCCAGGGCGCCCCCAAACCGGTGACCTCCTGCACCACCCCGGTCACCGAGGACATGGTGGTGCGCACCCAGTTCACCTCCGAGATCGCGGACAAGGCCCAACGCGGGGTCATGGAGCTTCTGCTGATCAACCACCCGCTGGACTGCCCGGTCTGCGACAAGGGCGGGGAGTGCCCGCTGCAGAACCAAGCGCTCTCCAGCGGCCACGGCCGCTCGCGCTTCACCGAGGTCAAACGCACGTTCCCCAAACCCATCGCCATCTCGTCCCAGGTCCTGCTCGACCGCGAGCGCTGCGTGATGTGCGCCCGGTGCACCCGGTTCTCGGACCAGATCGCGGGCGACCCGTTCATCGACCTGATGGAACGGGGATCGCAGCAGCAGGTGGGCGTCTACGGGGACGAGCCGTTCGAGTCGTACTTCTCCGGCAACACCGTCCAGATCTGCCCCGTCGGGGCGCTCACCGGTTCCGCGTACCGCTTCCGGGCGCGTCCGTTCGACCTGGTCTCGAGCCCCGGCGTCTGCGAGCACTGCGCAAGCGGCTGCGGGCAGCGGACCGATCATCGCCGCGGGAAGGTACTGCGCAGGCTCGCCGGGGACGATCCGGACGTCAACGAGGAGTGGAACTGCGACAAGGGCCGCTGGGCCTTCGCCTACGCCACGCAGTCCGACCGCCTCACCACCCCGATGATCCGCGGCCGGGACGGTGGCCTGGTGCCGGTCCCGTGGAGCACCGCCCTGGCCACCGCCGCCGCGGGACTGTCCGCCGCACGCGGCCGCACCGGTGTCCTGACCGGCGGCCGGCTGACCCGCGAAGACGCGTACGCCTACGCCAAGTTCGCCCGCGCGGTCCTGGGCACGAACGACGTCGACTTCCGCGCGCGCCACCACTCCGCCGAGGAGGCGGAGTTCCTCACCCGGCGCGTGGTCGGCCGTGGCCCGGGAGCACAGGGGTCGGTCACCTACGCCGATCTCGAGACCGCCCCGGTGGTCCTGCTGGTGGGATTCGACCCGGAGGAGGAGTCGCCGATCGTCTTCCTCCGCCTGCGCAGGGCCGCGCGGGACCTCGGGGGGCGGGTCTTCTCGGTGGCACCGTTCGCCTCCCCGTCGGTGCGCAAGACGCGCGCCACCCTCGTGCCGACGGTGCCGGGTGACGAGCCGGAGGTCCTCGCCGCGGTAGCCCGGGTGGCGGTGTCGACCGGGCCCGAGACGGCCGAGCTGCCCGCGCCGGCCGACGAGTTGCCCGCACTCCTCCGCTCTCCCGGCGCCGTGATCCTGGTCGGCGAGCGACTGGGCGCGGTCCCCGGGGGACTGTCGGCGGCGGAAGATCTCGCCGACGCGACCGGGGCACGCCTCGCGTGGGTGCCGCGGCGGGCGGGCGAGCGGGGGGCCCTCGAGGCGGGGTGTCTGCCCGGCCTGCTGCCCGGGGGTCAGCCCGTCTCCGACGAGGGTGCCCGCCGCGCACTGGCCGAACTGTGGCGCTCGGAGCCGCTACCGGACACACCCGGCCGGTCCACCGACGACCAGCTCCGCGCCGCCAGCTCGGGAGACCTGACCGCGCTGGTGGTGGGCGGGGTCGAGGCCGCAGACCTGGCGGACCCCCGTGCCTCGCTCGACGCGATCGACGCCGCCGAGTTCGTGGTGAGCATCGAGCTGCGCCGGAGCGAGATCAGCGACCGCGCCGACGTGGTCCTGCCGGTCGCGCCCGTGGCCGAGAAGGCCGGCACGTTCCTCACCTGGGAGGGCCGTGAGCGCCCCTTCGCCGCCGCGCTGACCCGCAGCGACGCCCTGCCCGACCACCGGGTCCTCAACGCCCTCGCCGAGGAGATGGGCGCCTGGTTCGGACTCCCCGATGTCGAGACCGTGCGCCGTGAGCTGGCGGCGGTGGAGGACGCCGCCGGGCCGCGGGCGTCGAGCGGCCGGGAGGGTACGACGACGAGGTCGGCTCCCCCGGACCGGGCCCGGACCCCCCGGCCCTCCCCCGGGCAGGCCGTCCTGGCCACCTGGCGGATGCTGCTCGACTCGGGTCGCCTGCAGGACGGCGAACCGCACCTGGCCGGAACCGCCCGCACCCCCGTCGCCAGGCTCTCCCCGACCACCGCCCAGGAGATCGACGTGTCGGACGGCGCACCTCTGACGGTCTCCACCGGGAGCGGATCGATCACCCTGCCCTGCGCGGTCACCGAGATGCCCGATCGCGTGGTGTGGCTGCCGCAGAACTCACCCGGGTCGGCCGTCAACGTCACGCTCGCCGCGGCCGCGGGGGACGTTGTCCGGATCGGCGCCGGGGAGGTGGCCCCGTGACGTCGGCCGCGCACCCGGACCTGTCCGCGTTCGGCATCGACCCGTGGTGGCTCGTGCTGCTCAAGGTGCTCGCGGTCTTCATGTTCCTCGTGGTCACGGTGCTGGCCGCGATCTACCTCGAGCGCAAGGTCATCGCCTGGATGCAGATGCGCGTGGGACCCAACAGGGTCGGACCGCTGGGCATGCTGCAGAGCCTGGCCGACGGCGTCAAGATCGCCCTCAAGGAGGGGCTGATCCCCGCCGGGGTCGACAAGCCGGTCTTCCTGCTGGCCCCGGTGATCGCCGTGATCCCCGCGTTCATGGCGTTCGCGGTGATCCCCTTCGGGCCCGAGGTCTCGATCTTCGGCCACCGGACGCCCCTGCAGCTCACCGACCTGAACGTGGGAGTCCTCTACATCCTGGCCGTCACGTCGATCGGGGTGTACGGGATCGTCTTGGCCGGCTGGTCCTCCGGTTCCACCTACCCGCTGCTCGGCGGGCTCCGCTCCACCGCTCAGGTGATCAGCTACGAGATCGCGATGGCACTGTCCTTCGTGGGTGTGTTCCTGTTCGCCGGGACCATGTCGACGTCGGGAATCGTCGCCGCCCAGGCCGAGATCTGGTTCGTGTTCCTCCTGGCGCCCTCGTTCCTCATCTACGTGATCTCCATGGTCGGCGAGACCAACCGCGCGCCCTTCGACCTGCCCGAGGCCGAGGGCGAACTGGTCGGGGGGTTCCACACCGAGTACTCGTCGCTGCGGTTCGCGATGTTCATGCTGGCCGAGTACGTCAACATGACCACCGTCTCGGCCCTCGCGGCCACCCTGTTCCTCGGCGGCTGGCAGGCCCCCCTGCCGTTCTCCCTGATCGACGGCGCGGACTCCGGGTGGTGGGCGCTGCTGTGGTTCGTGATCAAGGTATGGGGCTTCATGTTCCTGTTCATCTGGCTGCGAGCCACCCTGCCGAGGCTGCGCTACGACCAGTTCATGGGATTCGGATGGAAGGTGCTCATCCCCGTCTCCCTGGCGTGGGTGATGGCCGTGGCCAGCATCCGGGCCTTCTCGAACGCCGGGTACGACGGGGTGGCCATCGCCCTGGTGACCGTCGGCTCGATCGCGGCGGCCGTGATCGTGGTGGCCCTCCGCTCGCGGATCGGCACGCTGTCGGGACGCGGGGGGGCCGCGGCTACCCGTTCCGGCGGGTCGGGCGGTTCGGGCGGGTCCGGCGGTTCCGCCCACTCTGCCCACTCTGCCCCCGCTGCCGCGTCCTTCAACCCGGTGGCGGGCGGGTTCCCCGTCCCACCGCTGCCCCACCAGCGCGCGGAGTTGTCCCGGCGCACCGCAACGCCCCAGAGCACCTCGTCGGAGGAGGCCCGCAATGCCTAGGATCCCGAAGGTCCTCGAGCCGCTCGCCGGATTCGGTGTCACGTTCGCGACGATGTTCCGCAAGAAGCACACCGAGCAGTACCCGGAGGAGAAGGTCCCGACCGCTCCCCGCTACCACGGCCGCCACCAGCTCAACCGCTACGCCGACGGCCTCGAGAAGTGCATCGGCTGCGAACTCTGCGCGTGGGCCTGCCCGGCGGACGCGATCTTCGTGGAGGGCGCGGACAACACCGAGGACGAGCGCTACTCCCCCGGCGAGCGCTACGGGCGGATCTACCAAATCAACTACCTGCGCTGCATCGGGTGCGGGCTCTGCGTGGAGGCCTGCCCGACCCGCGCGCTGACCATGACCAACGAGTACGAGATGGTCGGCGACGACCGGGCCGGTCTCATCTACGAGAAGCAGGACCTCCTGGGACCGATGCTCGACGGGATGGTCCCCGCCCCCCACGACATGGCCCCGGGGACGACGCACGCCGACTACTACCGCGGTGACGTGCTGGGCACCGCGTCGAGTGGACCCGACGGCGGGAGCGGGTCGTGATGGCCGGGGAGTCGGTGTCCACCGGGGAATCGGTCCTGTTCTGGGTGCTCGCGGTCGTCGTCGTCGTCGGAGCGCTCGGAGTGGTCTCCGCCACCAAGGCGGTCTACTCCGCACTGTGCCTGGCCATGACGATGGTCGCCCTGGCCGTGCTGTACATGGCGCAGGGGGCGGTGTTCCTGGGCGTGGGCCAGATCGTCGTCTACACCGGCGCGGTGATGATGCTGTTCCTGTTCGTGGTGATGCTCATCGGGGTGGAGTCCTCGGAGTCCCTGGTGGAGCGGATCCGAGGCCACCGCGTGGCCGCGATCGTCGCCGGGCTCGGATTCGGGGTCCTCCTGGCGACCGGCCTCGCCCGCGCCCAGCTGCCCCCGTTCACCGGCTTCGGAGCCGACCACGACGACGTGCCCGCCCTGGCCGAACTGCTCTTCACCCGCCACGTGTGGGCGTTCGAACTCACCGGGGTGCTGCTGATCATCGCCACCCTGGGCGCCATGGTGCTGGCGCACCGCGAGCGGTTCTCCGGCCGACGCACCCAGCGCGAGATGTCCGAGCAGCGGTTCCTCGACTGGCAGCACGACGGCACCGCGCGGGTGACGCCGCCGCCCAGCCCCGGTGTCTACGCGCGCCGCAACTCCGCGGACTCCCCGGCCCGCCTGCCCGACGGCTCGGAGGCCACGGACTCGGTGAGCGAGGTGCTCCGACGGCACGGGTCCGACCGCGAGCTGGGCTCCGGCGACACGGCAGGGCCCGACGAGGGGGGACGACCGTGAACCCGGAGAACTACCTCTACCTCTCGGCCATCCTGTTCACGATCGGCGCGGCCGGGTTCCTGCTGCGACGCAACGCGATCGTGGTGTTCATGTGCATCGAACTCATGCTCAACGCCACCAACCTGGCCCTGGTGACGTTCGGCCGGATGCACGGAGACGTGGGCGGACACGTGTTCGCGTTCTTCGTCATGGTGGTGGCCGCGGCCGAGGTCGTGATCGGCCTGGCGATCATCATGGCCATCTACCGTTCCCGCCGGTCGGCCTCGATCGACGACGCCAGTCTGCTCAGGCATTGAGGACGCGCCGATGACTCCTGATGTGACGTTGTGGCTGATCCCGGGCCTGCCGCTGCTCGGCGTCACCCTCCTGCTGCTCCTGGGCCGCCGCAGCGACCCGTGGGGCCACCTGCTGGGCTGCGCCACCGCGCTCGCCGCGTTCTGTGCGGCCGTCTGGCAGTTCGCCGCCATGGCCGGCCGCGGCGCCGCCGACCGGACCCTGCAGCAGACGCTGTTCACCTGGATCTCGGTGGGCGACCTCGACGTGGACATGGGCCTGCGACTGGACCAGCTCTCCATGGTGTTCGTCCTGCTGATCACCGGCGTCGGCCTGCTCATCCACGTGTACTCGACCGGGTACATGGCCGCCGATCCCGCGCGCCGGAAATTCTTCGCCTACCTCAACCTGTTCCTGGCCGCGATGCTGCTGCTGGTGATGGCGGACGACTTCCTGGTCCTCTACCTGGGGTGGGAGGGCGTGGGCCTGGTCTCCTACCTGCTCATCGGGTTCTGGCAGCACAAGCCGTCCGCGGCCACGGCGGCCAAGAAGGCGTTCGTCGTCAACCGCGTGGGGGACATCGGGCTCGCCGTGGCACTGATGGTGATGGTGACCCAGCTGGGGACCCTGTCCTTCGACGGGGTCTTCGCCGCGATCGACGGCGGGACGGCCGCGGCGGGCGGTGCCGACGTCGCGCCCGGTGTCGGATCCGGCGTGGTCACCGCGCTCGGTCTGCTGTTGCTGCTGGGCGCCTGCGCCAAGTCCGCCCAGGTGCCGCTGCAGTCGTGGCTCGGGGACGCCATGGAAGGGCCTACCCCGGTCTCGGCGTTGATCCACGCCGCGACCATGGTCACCGCCGGCGTCTACCTCATCACCCGGGCCAACCCGATCTTCGACGCGGCCCCGGCGGCGCGGGCGGCGGTGATCGCCGTCGGCGCGGTGACGCTGCTGTTCGGGGCGGTGATCGGCTGCGCCAAGGACGACATCAAGAAGGTGCTCGCCGCCTCCACCATGAGCCAGGTGGGGTACATGGTCATGGCGGCCGGGTTCGGCCCCGCCGGGTACGCCCTGGCGATCATGCACCTGCTCACCCACGGCTTCTTCAAGGCCGGGCTCTTCCTCGGCGCGGGCTCGGTGATGCACGGGCTGGACGACGAGGTCGACATGCGCCGCTACGGCGCCCTGCGCGCGGTCATGCCGGTCACCTTTGTCACCTTCGGCCTGGGCTACCTCGCGATCATCGGCGTCCCGCCGTTCGCCGGCTTCTACTCCAAGGAGGGCATCATCTCCGCGGCGTTCGACGTCGGTGGAGGCGGGGTGGCCGGTTACCTGCTCGGGACGGTGGCACTCCTCGGAGCCGGCCTGACCGCGTTCTACATGACACGCGTGATGATCCTGACCTTCTTCGGCCGACGGCGCTGGCGGGACGGCGCGCATCCCCACGAGTCGCCGGTGTCCATGACGGCACCGATGATCGTCCTCGCGGTGGGGTCCGTGGCCTCCGGAGCCCTGCTCGCGATCGGCGGGCGGCTCGAGGACTGGCTGGCCCCGGTCGTGGGCGGGCACCACGTCGAGCACGTGGTGCCGGTCTGGCTGGTCACCACCGCCTCACTGGTGGTCGTGGCCGCCGGGATCGCGGTCGCGGTGCGGTTGTACGGCCGGGCCGAGATCCCGCTCGAGGCTCCCCCCGGCGCCTCCGCGCTCACCCGGGCCGCGCGCCGGGACCTGTACGCCGACGCCGTCAACGAGCGGGCCCTGATGCGGCCGGGTCAGGCCCTCGTCGCGGGCACCGCCGTGATCGACCGCAGGGTCGTGGGCGGGGCGACGGGCGGGATCGCGGCGGCGATCGGGGTCCTGTCCGCACGGGGGCGCTTGCTGCAGTCCGGGTTCACCCGCTCCTACGCGTTGTACATGCTCCTGGGTGCGGCCCTGATCATCGCCGCCATGTCGGCCGGGGGTGTGCTGTGAACGGGCTCGGTCTGCTCTCCGCGCTGTGGCTCACCCCCCTGGTCGGAGCTCTCGTCGTCGTCGCCCTCCCCACCGGCGCGCGACGCGCGGCCAGACCCCTCGCCCTGGCCACGTCGCTCCTCGTGCTGGGCGTGGCAGTCACGCTCGCGGTGGGGTTCGACCCCGGAGGCCAGCCCCACCAGTTCGTCGAGTCCCGCTCGTGGATCCCCGCCTTCGGCGCCAGCTACACGCTCGGGCTCGACGGGATAGCCCTGGTGTTGGTTCTGCTCACGGCCGCCCTCATGCCGCTGCTCCTGCTGGCCGGGTGGCACGATGTCGACCGCGGTGCCCACGGTCGCCGCGCGCAGGCCTACCCGGCGTTACTGCTGGCCACGCAGGGTCTGGCGTTGGTGGCGTTCACCAGCCTGGACGTGTTGCTGTTCTACGTCGCGTTCGAGGCCATGCTCATCCCGCTCTACTTCCTCATCGGTGGGTTCGGCCGCAGTGACTCCACCGGGGCCGACCGGGCGGCGGCGGCCGTGCGGTTCCTCATCTACAACCTGCTCGGCGGGCTCGTGATGCTGGTCGCGGTGATCGGGCTGTACGTGTTGACCGCCCGTGCCGGACTGGGGCCCGACAACGGATCGATCGGGGCGGGGTCGATAGGTGCCGGGACGTTCGACTACCGCCTCATCACCGCGGCCGTCGCGGACGGGCGGCTCGAGATCACGCCCGGCGTGGCGCTGCTGATGTTCGCCGCCTTCACCCTGGCCTTCGCGATCAAGGCGCCGCTGTGGCCGTTCCACACCTGGCTGCCCGGCGCGGCCGTGGCCGCCACCCCCGCGTCGGCGGTGTTGATGATGGCCGTCGTGGACAAGGTCGGCACGTTCGCGATGCTGCGCTACAGCCTGCCGCTGTTCCCGGACGCGGCCGCCACGGCGGCGCCGGTGCTCATCACGCTCGCGGTGGTCAGCATCGTCTACGGCGGCCTCATGGCCATCGCCCAGACCGACCTGCTCCGGCTGATCGCCTACGCCTCCATCTCCCACTTCGGGTTCATCATCCTGGGGATCTTCGCCAGAACCGAGCAGGCCGCCGCCGGATCCGCGCTCTACATGGTCAACCACGGCGTCGCCACGGCCGCGCTGTTCCTCGTCGCCGGATTCCTCGTGCACCGGCACCGCATCCGCGAGATCGGGTACTACGGCGGCGTGCAGCAGGTGGCGCCCGTGCTGGCCGGGACGTTCCTCATCGCCGGGCTGGCCACGCTGTCGCTCCCGGGGCTGGCCCCGTTCGTCAGCGAGTTCCTGGTGTTCGTCGGGACCTTGGGCCCGTACCCGGTGGCCGCGGTGGCCGCCACGAGCACCTTCGTGTTGGCGGCGATCTACATCCTGTGGACCTACCAAAGGGTGATGGGCGGACCGCCGGCGACCGGACTCGCGCGGACACCCGATCTGAGCCCCCGCGAAATCGTGGTGGTGATCCCGCTGGTGGTGGCGCTGATCGTGCTGGGCTTCTACCCGCAGCCCGCATTGGACGTGATCGAACCGGCGGTCGCCCACACCGTCGCCCTGGTGGGAGGACCCCGATGACCCCGGACATCGCGTACGGATCGCTCGCGCCACTTCTCATCGTGTTCGGGGCGGGGATAGTCGGCGTGCTGGTGGAGGCGTTCATCCCCGCCCGGCGCCGCTACGCCACGCAGATGGCCGTCTACCTGGGCGGTCTCGCCGTCGCCCTCGTCTCCGTACTCCTGCTGTCCGGGACGCGGATCGTCACAGCCGAGGGCGCGGTCGCGGTCGACGGGCCGGCGCTGTTCCTGCAGGGCGTCACGGTGGTCGTGGCCATCGCCGCCGGGCTGCTGATCGGCGAGCGCACCGTCATCCCCTCGGCCTCCCGAAGGAAGGTCCTCGCGGGCTTCGCACCCCAGGCCGCCGTGGCCCCCGGCGGCTCGGGGGAGCGCGACGCCGAGCGCGCGGGATTCACCCAGACCGAGGTCTTCCCACTCACGCTGTTCGCCACGGGCGGGCTCATGCTGTTCCCCGCGGCGAACGACCTGATCACCCTGTTCATCGCACTGGAGGTGCTCTCCCTGCCCCTGTACGTCCTGTGCGGGATGGCCCGGCGGCGACGGCTGCTCTCGCAGGAGGCGGCGGTCAAGTACTTCCTCCTGGGGGCGTTCTCCTCGGCGTTCTTCGTCTACGGCGTCGCCCTGGTGTACGGCTATGCGGGGACGGTGGACTTCCGCGGGATCGCGGAGGCGGTGGAAGCCGAGGGCGCGAGCTCGCTGATCCTCATCGGGGTGGCCATGATGTCGGTGGGCCTGCTGTTCAAGGTGGGTGCCGTGCCGTTCCACACCTGGACCCCCGACGTCTACCAGGGCGCACCCACCGCGATCACCGCGTTCATGGCCGCCGGCACCAAGGTCGCCGCGTTCGGCGCGATCCTGCGCTTCTTCCACACCGCGGTGCCCGGCCTCGAAGCGGACTGGGCGCCCGTGCTGTGGGTGATCGCGGCGCTGACGATGATCGTCGGGACGGTCGTGGGCGTCGCGCAGAACGACGTCAAGCGGCTTCTGGCCTACTCCTCCATCGCCCACGCCGGGTTCCTGCTCACCGGGGTGATCGCGGTCCAGTCCGCCGGGGCGTCCGCGATGCTCTTCTACCTCGCGGCGTACGCCGTCAGCACGGTGGGCGTGTTCGCCGTGGCCGGGCTGGTCCGGGACGCCGACGGTGCCGAGGTCAGCGACCTTCGATCCTGGGCCGGGCTCGGGCGGCGTCAGCCGCTGGTGGCCGGCGCGTTCGCGGTGCTGCTGCTGGCGCTGGCTGGGATCCCGCTGACCAGCGGGTTCATCGCCAAGTTCGCAGTCTTCTCGGCGGCCGTGGCCGGGGGCGCGGTGACCCTGGTGGTGATCGGTGTGCTCACCAGCGCGATCGCGGCCTCGTTCTACGTCCGCGTGATCGTGGTGATGTTCTTCCGCGACGCTGGCTCCGATGCCGACTCCGACGCGGGCTCGGGGGGCTCAGGCTCGGGCGGGTCGGGCGGTTCGGGGGTGGCGTTCGCCCACCAACCGGTGACCCTGGCCGTGGTCGGGATCGCCGCAGTGCTCACGCTGGTTCTGGGGATCGCACCGCAACCGCTTCTCGATCTCGTCGGGGCCGCCTCAGCATTCGCCTGGTGAGCCCCATACCTCGTCGAGAAGACTGTTCGGCACGCATCTGCCGAGAGCGAGTGTGCGGAACGCTCTTCTCGACGGGGTAGGTCAGTCCATGCCCAGCGGGGTGGCGTCGAACTCCCCGGACAGCGCCGAGACCGACCGGGCCAGCTTCAGGTCCCGCCGGGTCACCCCGTCGACGTCGTGACTGCGCAGGTCCAGGGTCACCTCGTCATAGCTCCACAGCAGATCCGGGTGATGATCCTGCGAGTTGGCGGCCTGCCCGATCGCGGCGACCAGGTTGATCGCCGCCTGCGGGGTCTCGCACACCGCGGTGTAGGTCAGCGACCCCTCGGAGAAGGCCCAACCGGGCAGGTCGACGAGTCCCTCGGCGATCTGCTCCTCGGTCAGACGGGTCCGGTCGTCGGCATCGGGGCGTGCGTTATCGGCGTCGGCGCTCATGTCCCCCAGTCTGGCACCTCCCGCCGCGCCCGGCACCTCCCGCCGCACCCGGCCCCTCCCGCCGCGCCCGGCCCCACCGCGCCTGACCCCGCCGACCACCCGGCCTACCCTGAAGTCGTGGACATCCCCGCCAGCATCCCCGCGCGCGGCGCCGGCCGGTACGCCCCCAGCCCCTCGGGCGACCTCCACCTGGGCAACCTGCGCACCGCGGTGGTGGCCTGGGTGCTGGCCCGGGAGTCGGGTCGCGCGTTCCGCATGCGCGTCGACGACCTCGACACCGCGCGCGCCCGCCCCGGCGTGGCCGAGCGGCAACTCGAGGACCTGGCGTCGATCGGGATCGACTGGGACGGCGAGGTCATGTGGGAATCCGCGCGCTCGGACGCCTACGCCGCCGCCGCCCGCCGCCTCACCGACCGCGACCTGGTCTACGAGTGCTACTGCTCGCGCCGCGAGATCGCCGAGGCGCCGCGCGCCCCGCACTCCCCGCCCGGCGCCTACCCCGGTACCTGCCGTGATCTCAGCGAGGCCGAACGCTCGACCCGCCGCGAGTTACTCGGTCCGGGTCGGGTGCCGGCCCTGAGGCTGCGCGCCGGCATCACCGAGCTCACCGTCGACGATCTGGTCCACGGGCCCTATACAGGTGTCGTGGACGATGTGGTGCTGCGCCGCGGCGACGGGGTGTGGGCGTACAACCTCGCCGTCGTCGTCGACGACGCCGACCAGGGCGTGGACCAGGTCGTGCGCGGCGAGGACCTCCTGCCCTCCACCCCCCGCCAGGTCTACCTGGCGGAGCTTCTCGGCCTGCCTCGACCGGAGTATGCCCACGTGCCGCTCGCGGTCAACGCCGCCGGTGGGCGCCTGGCCAAGCGGGACGGGGCGGTGACCCTGGCCGACCTGGCGCGGGAGGGGACGACGACGAGGGCGGCCGTCGCCCGGATCGTGGCCTCGCTCGGTGGACCACCCGGCGCGGACTCGATCGACGCCCTGCGAGGGGTGGTCACTCCCGGGTCGCTGCGGTCGGGCCCCTGGGTCGTCGCCTGAGCCTCCCTCCTCACCGCTCGGACCCCGGGTTCCCGCGCTGGTGGGCGTGGGGCGGCGGGTGAATTCGCGGGACGAGCTCGTCGGGGCGGATAATCGACGCCCGTGACCACTCCATCGCAACAGAATCCTGACCTCCACGGGCCTGGGCGGCCGGACGGGACCAGTCCCGAGCCGGCGCGCAGCACACCGGGCTCCACCGCTCGGACCGCCTCCGACCCATCCCCCACCCGGCCCGCACCCGACGCCCGGGACGACGGCACCGCGACCGACCGCGCGGTCTTCGCCACCGTCGCCAGCCCGTACTACGGCTACCTGATCGCCCTGTTCGTCGGCGTCATGCTCATCAGCAACGTCACCGGCACGAAGGGCGTCCTGCTCTTTCCCGGCCTGAGCTTCGAGCTAGGGTTCCTCAGCCTCGACGGGCTCGTCACCGACGGCGCCTTCCTGCTCTTCCCCCTGGCCTACGTGCTCGGCGACGTGATCAGCGAGGTGTACGGCTTCAAGGCGATGCGCCGCGTCGTCCTGTCCGGCTTCGCCGTGCTGGCGCTGGCCGCGCTGAGTTTCACGTTCACCGTCCACCTGCCGCCGGCCCCGTTCTACGAGAACCAGGAGGCGTTCGAGGCCGTCGCCGGCGTGATCCCGCAGTTCTTCCTGGCCGGCCTGGCCGGATACGTGGTGGGCGAGCTGCTCAACTCCTATGTCCTGGTGTGGATGAAGCGCCGCACCGGGGAGAAGACCCTGTGGGCCAGACTGCTGGGCTCGACCGTGGTGGGCCAGCTCGCGGACACCCTCGTCTTCTGCACCATCGCCGCCCCCGCCCTGGGCATGGTCCTCGGGTCGGGCGACTACTGGAACTACGTGGTGATCGGGTTCGTCTGGAAGACCCTCGTCGAGGCGGTCCTGCTGCCGGTGACGTACGTCGTGATCGCGTGGATCAAGAAGCGCGAGCCCAGCTATCAGACCGCCCTGGCCGGATCGACCGTGGCGCGATCGCCCCTGGCAGACTCGAGGGCATGACCTCCCACGACGAGGGCGCGGGTGGCGGCGGCTCGGGCGTCGGGCGCGACGGGAGCGGCGCATCGATACGGGTGCTCGGCGCCACCGTCGACGACCAGACCCGCTGCGTCCACTACCGCGGGCCCCTCGACGTGGTGGCGATCCGCTTCCACTGCTGCCGGGAGTTCTACCCGTGCTTCCGCTGCCACGCCGATGCCGCTGACCACGCGGTCTCGGCGTGGCCGCGGGCCGAGTTCGACGCCCCGGCGATCCTGTGCGGTGTCTGCCGGACCACGCTGTCGATCACCGAGTACCTGAACGCACACGGGTGCCCGGCCTGCAGGGCGCCGTTCAACCCGGGCTGCTCATTGCATCACTCGATCTACTTCGACGGCTGACTCTCTTACCCCGGGCTCAGTACTCCCCGTAGAACGTCTCGAGGAGTAGTGCAGACACGCGGCACGCGGCGGCGATCGAGTCCAGCCGCTGCTGGGTCGTGGCGTCGCCTGGAAGCTCGCGGTGGTACTCCCCCCGCGGCAGGAGTTCGAGCACCTCGCGCAGTCGCCCCACTTGGTGGCGATCGATCCCGTACTCGCCCGCGACCGTCAGGATCTCACGCATTACCTCACGCAGTGCCTCACCCTCTCCTGGGCTCAACCGGCCCTTGATCTCCCGGATACCCAGGTGGACCTCGATCGGGGGTTCATTCCCCTCGTCGTCAAACTCGAACTCGGCGAGCAACTCCGAATGGTCCGCGATGAGGTTGTAGAGCAAATCCGCGGCCACCTCGGGTCCCGGCCACACCCCCTCGTGGTCATCGAACGGGATCTCGGCCGCGCGTCCCATCAGTCGCTCCGCCGCGTCCTGCTCGCCGCTCCCCATCCGGTCTAGGGCTTTGACCAGGAGATTCTCGGCGGCCTGCATCGCCGCCTGACTGAAGGGTCCCAGAGGAGCTGTGGGCGCCATCGGATTGGTTCCGAAAGCGGTTCGCTGAGCGTATATTGTTAGGGACGTGCTTCGG
>NZ_AOSR01000063.1:0-24412 GCF_000349585.1 Dietzia sp. UCD-THP | reverse complement strand
TTAGCGTGGGACACGAAGACCTCCGTTGTGGGTGTGGTTGCTTGGTCGCTTTCACACCTCACACGGAGGTCTTCCTCATTTCATCTCGCCATGCCGACCGGAGACACAACCTCCGTGGTCAGTACTCCTAGCCGAGTACACCTGGCGCGCCCCAGACCGAGCGCCGACTCTAGACCGAGAGCCGGTACCCGCGTTTGACCACGGTGGTCACGAGGCCCGGGACCCCGAGCGCTCTGCGCAGGCGCCCCATCGCCGTCTCCACGGCGTGGGGGTCGGCACCGTCGCCGGGCAGTACGGCGAGGAGTTCCTCCCGGCTCAGGCACTTGCCCGGCCGTTCCGCCATCGCCTGCAACAACGCCAGCGGCGCCGGCGAGAGTTCGATGGGCTGTCCGTCCATCAGGACCCCGGCCGCGCACACGGTGAGGTCGTGCCCCTCCACCGTCACGGTCCGGGACCGGGCGACCAACTCGTCGGTGACGTGTCGCATGAGCGCGCCGAGCCGCATCCGGTCCGGCATCGACACGGGCACCCCCAGGTCGACGAGCGGTTCGGCGGTCACCGGCCCCACGCAGAGGGCGGCGACCGGGCCGGACAGGGCATCCAGCACGTCGTCGTGGATCCCCATCAAGTCGGCCCGCTCGAGCATCGACACCACGGCCGGGGCGGCGGTGAACGTCACCCCGTCGACTCCCGCCCGGGCGACGGTCCGGACGAGGTCGTCAAAAGCCTCCAGGTCCTCGGGGAGCTCCCAGCGGTAGATGGGCACCACGATCACCTCGGCTCCCGCCGCGCGGAGTCCCTCCACCAGCGGGGCCATGGGGTTCCAGTCCGAGCTCGCCCCCTGCAGCTGCACGGCCACGGTGAGGCCGTCGACCCCACGCTCCAGCAGCATCTCCAGGAGTTCGGGCGTCGCCTCGCTCGCCGCCGACGCGTGCTCGCGCAGGCCGGCCGCGCGGAGCGCGCCGGTGACCTTGGGTCCGCGTGAGTACAGCGGCACCCGGTCCATCAGGGCGTGCAGGTCCGTCGAGTACCCCCACTCCTCACAGACCTGCGTCCACCACCGGACACCGGTCGCCGTGGTGAGGACCATGAGATCGGCGGGCGCGGCGAGCACCCGGGCGGTGGCGGAGCGGACGAGCTCGTCCTCGGCCACGGGGATCATCCGGATCGCCGGCGCGTGCAGGACCGTCGCACCCCGGCGTTCGAGGAGGACCTGCTGTTCCGACGCCCGGCGCGCAGCCGTCACCGCGACCGTACGGCCCAGCAGTGGTAAGTCGTCGTTAGTCGTCACGATGTCCATCCTGCCTCAGTCCTGTGTCGTCCGTGTTTCGTCGGTGCCCGGCGCGCTTCACTCGCGAGGTCGCCCGTCCCGGGTCCCCGGGGAGGTGGTTCGTCACGCGCAGTCCCGCAGCCACCCGCAGATGCCGTCCACGGCGGCGGAGCACCCCCCGCACCCGGTCCCGGCGCGGGTGTGGGAGGCGATTGCGGCCACGTCCCGGTGCCCCTCGGACCACGCGTGGACGAGGTCGGCCTTGCTCACCCCGTTGCACCGGCAGACCACGGCCGCGGCCGGCATCGTGGACGGTGTGTCGGTGGTCGATGCGTCGGCCCGGCCGAGCACGACGGAGAGCACGTCGTCGGGGACGGGCAGCGCGTGTTCGTAGAGCTGGGTGAGGAACCCGACGGGCTCGGGATGGCCCACGAGCACGGCGCCGGCGACCCGGCCGTCCACCACGTCCACCCGCGCGTACCGGCCACGGGAGGGCTCGCAGACCACGGTCACCTCCACGGCGGTGTCATGGATGTCCTCGGCGAGATCCCCGAGCGAGACCACGTCCACCCCGAACGCCTTCAGCCTGGTCACCGCGACGCCGCCGGTGTACAGCGCGGCCGGGGTCGCTCCCGTGATCCGTGCGGCGACCACTCCCGCCTGATCCCAGGCCGGACCGACCAGCCCGGTCACGCACCCGCGGTGCTCGGCGCAGTCGCCGATCGCGGTGATGTCCGGGTCGCCGGTGCGCATCGTGTCGTCGACGACGATCCCCCGGCCCACCTCGAGTCCGGCGGCCGCGGCCAGCCGGGTGCGCGGTCTGGTCCCGGCCGACAGGACGACGGTCCGGCAGTCGATCTCGGTCCCGTCATCGAGCCCCAGCGCCGAACCGTCCCACCGCGCGGCCCGCGCACCGGTCACCACGCGGACCCCGAGCTCGTCCAGTGCGCGGATGAGCACGCGCCCGCCGCCGGAGTCGAGGTGGGAGTCCATCGGCCAGGCCCGGGGGTGGACGACGACGACGTCGCGGCCCGACCGCGCCAGTGCGCAGGCCACCTCGAGCCCGATGAAACCGCCGCCCACCAGGGCGACCCGCCCGGGGTGCTCCTCGAGATGGGCGGTGAGCCCGCGGCAGTCCGAGGCGTCGCGGAGCGGGAACACCCCCGGGGCGAGGGAACCGTCCGGGCCGCGGACCCCCTCGATCGGCGGGATCGTGGGCTCGGATCCGGTCGCGAGCACCAGGTGGTCGTAGGGGACGCGCTCACCGTCGGCGAGTTCCACCTCCCGGGCCGCCCTGTCCACGCCCTGCACCGAGGCGGCCGTGCGCACTCCTATGTGGTTACGCTCCCACCATCCGGAGGGCTTGAGCCGGGTGGCTCCCGGGTCGCCCATTCCGCCGGCCACCACGTGCGAGAGCATGATCCGGTTGTACGGCGCCTCGGGTTCGTCTCCGAGGACGGTCACCGACAGTGTCTCGGGATCCGGCTCGGCGCGCCGCAGCTCCTCGGCGAGCCGGGCACCGGACATCCCGGCTCCCACCACCACCACCCGCATCACGCGGCCTCCAGCCGGACGGCACACGCCTTGAACTGCGGCATGCGACTGTAGGGATCGAGCTCCGGCAGGGTCACCAGGTTCGCTCGGGCGGCCCCGGCGAAGTGGAACGGCAGGAACAGGGTGTCGGTCCGCATGTCCTCGTCGCATCGCACGAGCGCCTCGACGGCGCCGCGGCGGGACACCACGCGGGCGCGTCCGCCGTCGTCGATCCCGGCGGCGCGTGCCACCACCGGGTGCACCTGGACCCACATGTCGGGTTCGGCGGAGGCCAGCTCCGGAACCCGCCGCGTCTGGGCGCCGGACTGGTAGTGGGAGAGCACGCGTCCCGTGGTGCCCAGCAGCGGGTAGTCCGGGCAGGTGTCCTCCGCGGGCCGGTCCACTGCGGCGACGGCGAAACGGGCGCGGCCGTCCTCGGTGGCGAAGCGGTCGAGGAACATGCGCGGCGTCCCGGCCGGGGAGTCGGCACCGCACGGCCAGAACAGCGCCTCCCCCGCGTCGAGCCGGTCCCAGTCCATGCCGGAGTAGTCCGCCTTGCCCCCGGCGGAGGCGCGCGCCAACTCGTCGAAGACCACCCGCGGGTCGGTGGGGTAGCGATCCGGTCGTCGTCCGAGCCGCCGCGCGAGTTCGTTCCAGATCCACAGCTCGTCGCGGGCGCCTTCGGGGGGAGTGACCGAGCGGCGACGACGCAGCACCCGGCCCTCGAGGTTGGTCAAGGTGCCCTCCTCCTCCGCCCACTGCGGGACCGGCAACACGACGTCGGCGAGTTCGGCGGTCTCGGAGAGGACGAAGTCGGCCACGACGAGGGTGTCCAACGCGCGGAGGCGAGCCGTGACCCGGTCGGCGTCGGGGGCGGAGACCACGGGGTTCGACGCATGGAGCAGCATCGCCGTGGGACCGCCGGGTTGTCCGAGTTCGTCCAGGAGCTCGAACGCCGAGAGCCCGGGGCCGGGGATCTCCTCGGGCTCCACGCCCCAGACCTCGGCCACGTGCGCGCGGGCAGCCGGATCCGTGATCATCCGATACCCGGGAAGCTGGTCGGCCTTCTGCCCGTGTTCCCTGCCTCCCTGGCCGTTCCCCTGCCCGGTGAGGGTGCCGTAGCCCGTACCCGGCCGGCCCGGTAGGCCCAGCGCCAGGGCGAGGGCGATCACGGCGCCGACGGTGTCGGTCCCCCGGGAGTGCTGCTCGGCGCCCCGGGCGGTGAGGACGTAGGCGCCGGTGCCGGCGTCCCGGGAGGTCGCCAGAAGCTCCACCGTGCGTTCGAGTTGGCCAGCCGAGACCCCGGTGACGCGTTCGGTGCGATCGGGCATCCACTCCGCCGCGATCGCCCACGCGTCGTCGAAACCCGACGTACGGGCGGCGACGTAGTCGACGTCCAGGTGCCCACCCACCACGGCCACGTGTAGCAGCCCCAGGGCCAGTGCCGAGTCCGTGCCCGGGCGCAGTCGCAGGTGGATCCCGCCGCCGTCGACGGCACGGTGCGCGGTCGCGCTGAGGCGCGGGTCCGCCACCACCATGCCTCCGGCCGAGGCGGCGGTGTCCAGGTGCTGGACGAACGGGGGCATGGTGTCGGCGGGGTTTGCACCTATCAGCAGCACCGCCCGGGCCTCGTCGAGGTCGGTCACGGGGAACGGCAACCCCCGGTCCAGACCGAAACTCCGGTTGGCCCCGGCGGCCGCGCTCGACATGCACCACCGCCCGTTGTAGTCCACCAGCCTGCTCCCCAGCGCGAGGCGGGTGAACTTGCCCAGCGTGTAGGCCTTCTCGTTGGTGAGGCCTCCCCCACCGAACACGGCCACCGCGTCGGGTCCCCCCGAGGCCTGCGCCCGCCGGATGCCGTCGGTGACCCGGGTCAGCGCGGTGTCCCAGTCGGTCGGACGCAGGTGCCCGTCCACCCGGATCAGCGGCGTGGTGATCCGCTCCGGGTGGTCGAGCAACGCTGCCGACGTCCAGCCCTTCCGGCACAACCCGCCCCGGTTGGTGGGGAACTGCTCCGGGGTGATCGTCGCCTGCCCGCCGTCCGCGGACGGGGCCACCGACATCGCGCACTGAAGTGCGCAGTACGGGCAGTGGGTGTGTGTCGGGGGGCCGGTCGTCGTCAGCGCGTGCACCATGTGTCCTCTTCGTCTCGCTCAGCCGTGCTCTGTCCGCGGTGCTTTGTCCGCGGTGCTTTGTCCGCGGTGCCCTGTCAGGCCTCGGCGCCCACGGGGACCCGCGAGCGGGTGGGTGCCGCGGCGACCGAGTCGACGCCGGCCGAGGCCCGCATGTACACCACGCGCGTGATGATCGCGGCCACCACGTAGAAGACCATGAACACGACGAACGCCGAGGTGGCCGCCCCCGAGGACTGGTAGGAGGTGCGCAGGGTCATGTTGATGAGGAACCCACCGAACGCCCCGACCGCGCCGGCGACCCCGATGAGTGCTCCCGCATGAGCCCGCGACCACGAGGTCCGTGCGGCCTCGTCGAGTCCGAGCGTGTGGCTGCGGGCCTCGAAGACCGACGGGATCATCTTGTACACCGAGGCGTTACCGACCCCGGTGAGCCCGAAGAGCGTGAGGAAGGCCGCGAAGAACAACACGAGCGCGCCCCCCGAGAGGCGACCGTCGTTCGAGGCCTGGATGTTCGAGGTCACCACGAGGGCCACCGTGGTGACCGCCATGCCGCAGAAGACCGCGAAGGTCACCCGCGCGCCGCCGAATCGGTCGGAGAGCCGACCGCCGGCCATGCGGGTCAGCGAGCCCAGCAGCGGACCCAGGAAGGTGATCTGCGCCGCGTGGAGCGCCGCCTGGGCGGGATCCTGGCCGTTACCGGTGAAGGTCATGGTGAGCATCTGCCCGAACGCGAAGGCGAAGCCGATGAACGAACCGAACGTGCCGATGTACAGCAGCGACAGGACCCACCCGTCCTTGTCGCGGGTCATGTCCTTCATGCTCTGTACGTCCACGGTCTGGTGGGCGAGGTTGTCCATCTTCAGGGCCGCGCCGATCCCCGCGATGACGAGGAGGACGATGTAGACCCCGATCACCCAGTGGGGTGACCGGTTGCCCGCGAGGGCGATCACGATGAGCCCCACGATCTGGATCGTGGCCACGCCCAGGTTGCCCCCGCCCGCGTTGAGCCCGAGCGCCCAGCCCTTCTCCCGCTGGGGGAAGAAGGCGTTGATGTTGGTCATGGACGACGCGAAGTTGGCGCCACCGAGCCCGGCCACCGCGCCGACCACGAGGTACATCCACAGCGGTTGGCCCGGGTTCGCCATGATCCACAACATCCCGACCGCCGGGATGAGCAGGACGAAGGCCGAGAACATGGTCCAGTTGCGGCCGCCGAAGGTCGCCGTGGCCAGGGTGTACGGGATGCGCAGGAAGGCACCGGTCAGCGTGACCACCGCGGAGACCAGGAACTTGTCGGGCGCGTCCAGTCCGTAGACGTCCTGGGGCATGAACAGCACCATGACGGCGAACAGTGTCCACACCGAGAACCCGACGTGCTCGGCGAACACCGACCAGTAGAGGTTGCGCATGGCGGTCTTCCTGCCGCCCGACTCCCACTGCGCGTCGTCCTCCGGATCCCAGTTCTCTATGACGTGTGAGCGCGACATGAGGTCGACCCCCTCTCAGTTACGTGGGCACCCCCTCGGTGTCCCTGCGGACAGACGTTATGCACGCCCTGTTTCCCCGGCGCTACCCGGTATGACGTCATGGTCACGGTGTCCTCACGTCCGCCCGATCGCGCCGTGAGGGGTCGCACGGCGTGGTGTGATGGCGGCATGTCACACCCGTTCTCATTCCGCCGAGCCACCACCGTGTTGGCGGCCCTCACCCTCGCCGCAGGTCTCGCACCCTCGGCGTCTGCCCAGCCCGCCGAGACGTGGCGGGCCCCGTTCCCACCGCCCGCACCGATCCCGTCCGACGCGTGGTTCGTCGACTCACAGACCACGGTCGGTCCCGGCGAGCCCGGGTTCTGGGAGCCCGGTCCGATCCCGCTGCGGGTGATCTCGCAGGCCCCCGCGGATTCTCCCACCTGGTGCACCGCATATTGGAGCAGGCCCGGGGAACGCTGTTGGCAGGTGGGGCCGGACGGGCGGGCCACCGAGTTGCGACGGTTCTCCGTCCTGAGCGACCTGTGGAACGGCTCCTCGGCATCCTGGGGCCGGGACGCCTACCGGGCCGGGTACCGCATCGCCATCGACCGGGGCTGGGACTACAACTCTGGCGGGATCTTCGTCCCCACCGGGTCGGGGACCACGTACTCGACCATGATGCCCCTGGGTGCTGACTCCCCGGACGCGGACGTGTGGGTGGCCCCGGGGGCTCTCCCCGGAAGCTGACGTGGTCGGCGGCGCGAACTAGCCTGGGGGTCCAGCCCGCCCCGGTCGAAAGGATCCCCCGCCGTGCCGTTCCCCCTGGATGTTCCCGAGTCGGTCCTGCGGAGGCGCCGGAGCCAGAAGTGGGTGGCGTACCCGGAGGACGTCCTGCCGCTGTTCGTGGCGGAGACCGACGTCCTGCTGGCCCCGGCGATCCGGGAGCGCCTCGCCGACGCCGTCGCCGACGGTGACACCGGCTACTTCGCCGAGATCGAGCGGCTCGCCGGGGTGTGCGCCCGCTACTACTCCAGGTTCGGGTTCGAGGTTCCGGAGGAGTCGGTGGTCCCCGTCAACGATGTCGGCGTGGGCGTGCGCGAATCACTCGCGCGGACCCTGCCGGCCGGCAGCGGGGTGGTCTACACGCCGCCGGTCTACATGCCGTTCGGACCATGGATCCGGCGGGTGGGGATGTCCCCCGTCGCCGTGCCCCTGGTCGACCACGACGGCGAGGACCCGCGACTGGACCTGGCGGGCATCGAGCGCGCCTTGGCGGACGGCGCCCGCGGTGTCCTGCTGAGCCACCCGCACAACCCCACGGGTGTCCTGCACTCCTCGGCGGAGTTGGCCGAGCTCGCCGAGCTGGCCGCACGCCACGACGCCGTGGTCGTCTCCGACGAGATCTGGGCGCCCCTGACGATGCCCGGGGTCCGGTTCTCCTCGTTCCTGGCCGCCTCCGACACCGCCCCCGAGGTGGGCTTGGCCATCTCCTCCGCGTCCAAGGCATTCAACCTCGCCGGGCTCAAGTGCGCGTTCGTGGTCAACGGCAATCCCGAGCGGTTCGAGGTGCGGCGCTCGGCGTTGTCCGGCGCAGTGGGGCACTTCGGGGCGCTCGCCGCCGAGGCCGCGCTGACCGGGTCACTGGACTGGCTGGAGCAGATGAGCGTCGCACTGGCCTCGAACCTCGACCTGATGGAGCGGCTCATGGCCGAGCATCTCCCCCGCGCCCGGTGGCGCCGACCCGACGCCGGATTCGTGGCGTGGCTGGACCTGCGCTCCTACCCCGGGCTCGGGGACGACCCCGCCGCGGCGTTCCTCGACGGCGGAAAGGTCGCGCTGAGCAACGGCCCCGCCTTCGGCTCCCAGGGCAAGGGGTTCGCACGCGTGAACTTCGCGTGCTCGGAGGAACTCCTCACCGAGGCGTTCACGCGGATGGGCCGCGTCGCGGCCGAGCGCGGCTGAGCGCGGCTGAGGACGGCCCCCGCCCACCGCCATTTCCTTTTCCTCGGAACCGGCCCCGAGAGAATTCCACGACAACGCTCCACACCCGTTATCCGGTGAGCGAATCAGGGTCTTCACTTCGGGAATTGTTGACGTTGCTCAATCTCCCTACCGGTATAGCCATTCCCTTATCGTTGCCGTACCCTCATTAGGCATACCTAACAAGCCCGGAGGACACATGGAGACGACCATTTCCGCACCCCTGTCGAGAGCATTACACGACTCGACGATGGCCGCGCATGAACAGGCGGAGAACGCCTCGTTCATCACCCGCCTGATGAACGGTGAGGGCACACCCGCAGGTCTGGTCGCGCTGCTGCGGCAGTCGCTCCCGGTCTACGAGGCACTCGAAGACGCCTGCCGCAGGGCGGGCACGGACCCACGCTTGTCGGCCATCCTCGACCCGAGACTCGACCGGACGGAGGCGCTACGAGCCGACTTGGAAGCGCACCGCGCCCAGGGGCGCTCCTTCGAGACCGTGGTTCCCGCCACCGAGGCCTACGTGGCCGAGTTGCGGGAGTGCGCGACCGACCCCGCCGCCCTGATCGGACACCACTACGTCAGGTATCTCGGTGACCTCTCGGGGGGACAGATCATCAGGACGATGGTGCGCCGCCACTACGGCATCGAGACCGGTCTGGGCTTCTACGACTTCGACATCGCCAAGCCCAAGGTCTACAAGGACGACTACCGGGCCGCACTGGACGCCCTCCCGCTGGGCGAGACAGACCGCGCGTCCGCTCTGGCCGCCGCCACCCGGGCGTTCGACCTCAACCACCGGATCTTCCTGGACCTGGAGGCCCTGGGCGTCCGCTGACCTCGCCCGGCACCCGATGCCCCGGATCCCGTCGGATCCGGGGCATCCGTCCTGACTTCCACAAGTTGACGCTGTTTTAGCGTTTCGGATTCCGGTTTGCGCTGGTAGGGCGAGTTCGGTGCTGGCGTTTGTGACACTAAACGGCCCGGTAGTTTGGGCGTGTGGGGTTGAAATTTCGGAAGGTGCCGACGGGGTCGGGGGCCACGGGCGTGCAGTTGGTCGAGTGGGCAGGCGGCCGGTTGGTGGTGCGCGAGCACCTGGGTTCGGCTCACACCCCTGGCGAGTTGGCGGCGTTGATCGAGGTCGCCAAGCAGCGCATTCAGGGCGATCAGCAGGCGTTTGACCTGGAGTTGGGCGAGCGCGGCGCCGCGGTGATCGATGTGCCGGCGGCGACGGCCGCGCGGATCCAGCAGTCCACGGCGCGGATCTTGTGGCAAGGATTGACCGGTACGTACGCCAGGCTGGGCTTTAACCTGGTGGGCGATCAGGTGTTCCGCGACCTGGTGCTGTGCCGTGTGGTGGAATCGACCAGCAAGTTGGACTCGGTTCGGGTCCTGGCCGAGTTGGGGACCAAACCACCGCACGTCAACACGCTCTACAACTGTCTTCGGCGAGTGGTCGGCCGGGACTACCGCGCGCTGATCGCCACCGCCTGCTGGACCCACGTCACCCGCACCGGCGGCCCCGGTGTGGCGTTGGTGCTCTACGACCTGACGACGTTGTATTTCGAGGCCGAAAAAGAAGATGACCTGCGCAAGGTCGGCATGAGCAAGGAGCGCAAGGTCGATCCGCAGATCACCGTGGGCCTGCTGGTCGCCCGGGATGGGTTCCCGCTAGACGTGCACGTCTTCGAGGGCAATAAGGCGGAGACCAAGACGCTGATCCCGGTCATCACGGCCTTCCAGAAGCGCCACCAGATCAGCGATATGGTCGTGGTGGCCGATGCGGGCATGCTCTCGGCGGCCAACCTCAATGCTCTGGAGGATGCCGGCCTGTCGTTCATCGTCGGCTCCAAGACCTCCCGGGCGCCCAAGGAGCTCGAGGAGCACTTCGGCCGCCGCGGCAACGCGATAGCCGACGACGGCGTCGTGGAGCTGATCCGCCCCATGGGGCAAGGCCGGGACCGACGAGACCGGCGGGTGGTCTGGCACTACACCTGGTCCCGCCATAAGCGTGACGAGCGCACCCTGAACGCGCAGATCGACCGCGCCCAACGCGTGGCCGACCGGGCAGAACCACTCAAGAAGCAGCGGTTCGTGAAGGTCACCGACCAGAAGGTCATCCTGGATGAGGTCTCGATCCAGCGGGCCCGCGAATCTGCAGGTTACAAAGGGTATGTCACCAACATCGCCAGCGAGGTCATGGACGGCCATGCCGTCGTGGCGGCCTATCACGACCTCTGGAAGGTCGAGCAGTCCTTCCGCATGGCCAAGGCCGACCTGAGGGCCCGCCCGATCTTCCACCGCACCCGCGACGCGATCGAAGCTCACCTGACCGTCGTGTTCGCCGCCCTGGCCGTGGCCCGGCACCTGCAGGATGTCACCGGCATGTCGATCAAGAAGATCGTCACCACTCTGCGGCCCCTGCGCACGGTCACCGTCGCCATCGGCGACCACGAAATGCTTGTCGAACCCACAATCCCGGACGCCGCACGAGCCGTCATCGACGCGATCAACGCAGGGTGACACTAAAACTTGTGGAAGTCAGGTCCGTGCTTCCGGGCGGCGCCGTGACACGGCGTGGCCATCGACCCGTACAGACGCGGACCGGCCCCGACACCACTCGGTGTCGGGGCCGCGTCGAGTCCTGTGCCCGACCTACATCAGGCTGCCGAACAGGTTCGTCATGCCGGCGAGCGAGCCACCGCCACCGGTACCGGTGTCGTCGTCATCGTCGTCGTCCCCACCAGTGGTGAAGGTGATCGGCGTGCTGGTCTCCCAGGGGGCGTGGACGGCGCCCGAGGCCGCGTAGGTGTAGATCCCGTAGCTCCCGGTCTCCGACTTCGCGTCCGCCGCGTCCTTCGAGACGGTGACGGTGGTGGTGAAGCTCCCGTCGGGGAGCAGCTCGACAGCACCGGCGGCGGCGCCCCCGATGACGGCGTGGTTCTCCGCGGCGAGGACCCACTTCTGCACGACCACCTTGCGAGCCGCGGAGGTACCGCCCGCGGACGGCTTCCACGCGTCCTCGAACTTGCCGAAGACGAGGTAGAACCCGGCGGGCTTGCCCGCGAGTGGCGGACGGGTACCCACAACCGACGGGTCGTTGAACCCGGAACCCGTGATGGTCACCTCGTGGCTTCCGTCAGTGGCCAGGGTGGTGTCCGAGACGGTGACCTTCGGGGTGCCGACAGGCACCTGGGTCTCGTCCTCGGTCAGGTCGTAGGTCACCTGGAGCGGCAGCGGGCCCTTGAGATTCTGGTCTCCGCTACAGCCGGTGTTGTAGTAGTGCGGATGCACCGAACTCGGCACCGCCGCCAGCCACTCGGGCGTCCATGCGCCCCAGACGTTCGGCGCGGTGCAGGTACGGTCCTGGTTCCCACCGTTGTGCTGCACTCCCGCGTACTGGGGCGACAGGGTGATGGTGCCGTCCTGGGCCACCTGAGCGGCGCCCGGACCGAACGACAGGACGGTCGTGCGACCGGCATTGACCTCGGGAGTGGGGTTGCCGTTCATGTCGTTCGCCGCGCCGATGGTGACGTCGGCATTGAGCGTTCCGGAACCGTCGGCGTTGACGGTCAGCTTCGGATCGGCCAGGGTCTCGTCCGGCGCGTTGAGGTTGGCGGGGTAGGCGTTGAAGGTGATCTCGCCGTCCCATTCGATGGTGACGGTCCCGTCCGCCCCGCGCGCACCCTCGCCGTCGGAGAACTTGATGGCGTTGGGCGTAGCCTGCTGTCCCGAGACGAGGTTCACGGGCATCGAGGTGGCCGGGAACGCAGCGGGGGTGTACTCGGTCTGCGTGCCACCCGAGACCGACCCGACGAGCGCCGAGGCGTCGCCGGAGGCGTCGAAGATACGCCACGGTCCGAAGATCCCCTTCTGGGCGTATCCGCTGATGCCCCAGACGAACGAGGCGTCCGAGACGGTCCCCGGGATCGCCTCCTGGGCGTGGGCCGCCGGGGCGGCGACGGCTCCGGCGAGCAACGCGAGCGTCGCCCCCAGCATCGTGCCCCGTCGGCCGGCGAGCGCGAGCCGGGATCGAGTTGTGTTCACATCAGTCCTTTCGTCGAACTGTCTGGTAGAACAGCACTGCCGCGAGCGCGAGCAGTGCGGCCCCCACCCACCACTGCCATTGGTGGGTGGGGTCTCCGGCTTTCTGGGAGCCGGAAGTCTGGGCGTAGACCACGTCGGAGCCGTAGAGGGGCGCGTTGGCCGCCACCGGGATCGTCGACTGGTCCGCGACGGTCGCGGGCGCTGCGGGCGAGGAACCGCCTGACGACGGGCCGCTCGAGGATGCGGGAATGGAGGCGACCGCGCCGCCCACGGTCCCGGCGGTGATCGGGGCTCCGGCGGTGTAGTAGTCCGCGAAGTACTCCTCGAAGACCTCGTCCACACGACTCCCCTCGGCGGCCGGGGATCCGGGTGCCGCCGCGGCCTGTGCCGCCCCGTCCCGCGCCGCGTTCACCGACTCGGGCTGGAGCGGCTTCCACGCCTCGTCCATCCACGCGGCCGCGGTGTCGGCGACGTCGGTGCCCGCGGCCCGCAGGATCTGTTCGACCGTGTCGTCGAGGACCTGACCCACGATTCCTTTGGAGCCACCGGAGCCGCCGGAATTCGGCATCTCCTCGGGATCATCCGAATTCCAACTCACCGCTATCGGCAATGCGGGTTTCGTATTGTCAGAGGTTCCGGTGGAATACCAGAATCCCCCGGATCCCGCATCCGCGGCGAAGTCCACGAATTCTCGGGGGAATGCACCCCAATGGGCACCGTCTCTCGTCTGGGGATTCTCCCCGGTTTGTGCGGAATAGGTCACCCCGAGATATTCGGGGGTCACGGAGAACCCCTTTTTCCCACCCAGTTCCACTCGGTTCCGGGGGAGATTCGCGAGGACGACGGTGCGGGACGGCATCGGGGTCGACACCTCGGGGTTGTCCTGAGAGCTCCGTCGTCCACCCAGGGTCGCGGTGACGGTGGCCTTCGTGGGCGTGACGGTGAGGACCGGGTCGGTGAGGCTGAGGAACACCAGGCCCGAGTAGTACAGGACCGAGGCGGTGCCCTTCCACCGGATCTCGGCCGTGCCCGATGCGGCGTCGACGGTTCCGGTCCCCTTGCCGAAGACCATCTCGAGGCCGCTGTATCTGCTCGAGGAGGCGTCACGGATGGGCGTGCCCGCCTGGTCGGTTTGTGTCCCGGCCCAGGTGGCTGTCGCCGTCCCACCGTTCGCGGATCGCTTCTCGATGGTCACGTGTCCCGACGTGGCCCTCCACGTCTGTTCGGTGATCGTCGCCCCCGCTCCGGCTAGCGCCGCGGAGCTGTCCCCCGCGGAGAGGAAGTTGAGTCCGGGTCCGTGGCTGGGTCCGGAACTCTGCCTGCTCAGCCCCCACCGGAACTCCGCATCTGTCAGCTCGACGGCGGAGTTCTGTGCCCGGGCCGCCGGCGTGGACATCAGCGCACCGAGGGCGAGGATCACGGTCACAACCAAGGCGGTGGCCCTGCGGTGGGCCGGTCGCGGGTGACTGGTCATCGGGGATCTCCTTGTGTGAGAACTGTCGTGGCGTGTTCCGGGCTGCCGCCGTTCGCCCGGGCATGGGCGGGGTCGTCAGGGTGGGCGGGGTCGTCAGGGTGGGCGGCGCCGTCGTCGCCGCCGGGGTCGGCGAGGCGCCTCCGGTTGACCGCGACCGCCGCCGCGACCGACAACGCCAGGGCCGCGAGGGTGAGGAAGACCCACCCCGCCGAGCCACCGAGCCCGGCGGCCGATGCCGTGGGGGAGATGTCGGTCCGTACCGGGAACCGCTCCGCTGCCTCGAGACCGGACCCGGCACCCGCCGCCCGGATCTCGTGGGTGCCGGAGGCGATGTCCTCCGGGAGCACGATCACTCCCGCGACCTCGCCGTCGACTCCCGCGACGACGGGTCCGACGGCGGCGTCACCCTCGCCGAGCACCACGTAGACCTGCTCGCCGGGCCAGAATCCCGCGGCTGCGAATCCCATGGCCCCGCCGGGCCGGGCGGCTTTGCGGTCGACCTCGATCACCGCGGTCACGGTGGTCGTGGACCCGCCGGTCGCCGCCGTCGGCGCGCCGTCAGCGGGACCGCTTCCCCCCGCTCCGGTGTCCACACCGCCCGGACCTTCCGTGCCCGCGGACTGCCCCTCGGGGGCGGCCACCCCTGCTGCCGCCCCCTGCGCGGCCCCGCCGGCACGCGCGCGGGTGGCGGCCCGACCCGGCGCGGCGGGTCGTGCGGCCTGCGCTCCGGCGGCGGGCGCGCCCGCCGCCGGGGACTGTTCGACCGCGGGTGCCGGCTCCCCGGCCCGGAAGGTCACCGGGGTGAAGGTCTCGTTGGCGCCGTTGCGCACCCCGTGCGCGCCCCAGGTGAGGAATCCGCAGGTGACCTTGGTGCAATCGATGCTCTTGCCCCCGGCTCCGGTGAACGTGGGGCCCGGGACGGTGAGGTTCACCCGGAACGATCCGTCGGACCCCATCGTCGCCTGGGCTTCGCCTGCCGTCGACGACCCGGGGAAGGCGACGAAAGCCTGGTATCCCTGGTTACTGCGCGACTGTTCATCGGGGACGTAGTCGTAGGTCCGGCCCGTCGCGCCGCCGTTGGACGGCCCCCACCCGGACCCGCTGACCCACCCGAACCCGATGTACACGCCGCCGAAGCCGCCCTCGATCGCCTGGAAACCCGAACCCGACAGGGTGAACCCCGTCTGGCCCGACGTCGACGCCACCGCCCCGCCCAGCGAACTCGATGCCGTCAGGCGCGCGGCGGCGTGCGCCGGGGCCTGGGTCAACACGGCCAGAGCCGAGGTGCTGAGCAGCGCCAGTGCCAGAACAGCGACGATCCGGGCGGCGGTTGCCCGCGCCGTTGATGACCGGGTGTGTCTCACGAGAACTCCTTGACGAGGGCCGACGCCGGTGTGGCGTCGACCGCGGGCTCCATCGGCGTCCGGGCGGTCCGGAACCGTCGTCGGTCCGGGGTGATCAACAGGTCACCGGTGACGGGATGCCGGTCGACGACGACCGGCTGCTGGTAGACCTCTTCCACCAGCTCGGAGGTGAGGACCTGCTCAGGCGGCCCCTCGGCCCGTATCCGGCCGTTCGAGATCATCACGAGTCGGTCGGACCACGCGGCCGCCAGCTCGAGGTCGTGCAGGACCACGACCACCGCCCCGCCGGCGTCGGCGACGGTCCGCGCCAACTCCAGGACGATCTCCTGGTGGCGCAGGTCCACCGCCGCGGTGGGCTCGTCCAGCAACAACACACCGGCGCGCTGCGCGAGCGCCCTCGAGAGGGAGACGCGGGCCTTCTCCCCACCGGACAGGGTCGGGAAGGTCCGGGACCGCAGGGTGGCGGTGTCGGTCGCGGTCAACGACTCCTCGATGATCTCCTCGTCGTCGTCACCCTCGGGCTGCGTCGCCCAGGGCGCGCGCCCCATCGCGACGATCTCCCGCACGGTGAAGGGGAAGGCGACGGTGTTGGCCTGGGTGAGCAGGGCCCGGCGCCGGGCGAGGTCCCCGAGGCGCCACCGTCGTAGATCGGTGCCGTCGAGGACGGTTCGGCCGACGTCGGGGTCGGTGTCCCCCGCCACCACGCCGAGCAGCGTGGACTTGCCCGCCCCGTTGGGGCCCACCAGTGCGAGCACCTCTCCGGCGTAGATCTCCAGGTCGACCGCGTCGAGCAGGGTCCGGCCACCGAGGCGTACGGTCACACCTTCCGCGGACAACACCGGCACGCGCGTCTCGCCGCGGTTCATCCCCAGCCCCCTGCGGTGCGACGGGTTCGGTGCAGGAGCCAGAAGAAGAAGGGGCCACCGACGGCGGCCGTCACCATTCCCAGTGGCAGCTCCGCGTAGTCCACCGCGGTCCGGGCGAGGAGATCCGCGGCCAGCAGGCACACCGCACCGCCCAGTGCGGACGCCGGCAGCAACAGTCGGTGTCCCGGTCCGGCGATCATGCGGACCAGGTGCGGGACCACCAGTCCGACGAAGGCGACGATGCCGCAGAAACTCACCGCGGCGGCCGTGAGCAGTCCGACCAGCAGGATGGAGTGGATCCGCAGCCGCTCGACATGGACGCCCAGGTGACGGGCCGGCCTCTCTCCGAGCGCGAGGAGGTCGAGCGGTCGCGCCAGGCGGGCCGCCAGGACCAGCCCGAGCACCGCCAGGGGCGCCACCACCAGGACGTGGTCCCACCGGCTGCCGTTCAGGCTCCCCAGCTGCCAGAACACGATCTCTTCGCGGGCCTGGGTGTCCCCGAGGAACATGAGCAGGGCGAGCGCGGCACCCGCGACGGCGTTCACGGCGATCCCGGTGAGCACCAGGGTGACCACCTCGGTCCGCCCGTTGCTCCGACTGAACAGGTACACCACGGTCGTGGTGACTATGCCGGCGACGAAGGCGCACACGACGCTGGTCCAGGCGCCGAAGGCGGTCAACCCGAACACGATCGCCGCCGCCGCGCCCACGGCCGCCCCGGCGGACACCCCCACCACGCTGGGCTCGGCGAGCGGGTTGCCGAACGCCCCCTGCATGAGGGCACCGGCCACCGCGAGGGCCGCGCCCACGACCATCGCCATGGCCACCCTCGGGAAACGCACGCTCCAGAGCGTGGCGTCGGCCCGGGGGTGGCTTGCGGCGGGCCCGAGGTCGACGCCGAGACCGCGGAGGAACCCCGAGGCGACCTCGGTCGCCGGGATGTGCAGCTGCCCCGACGCCGCCGCCACCACGGCCAGTACCCCGAGCGCCACCGCCAGGCCGATTATCAGCAGGCCACCGGTCACCATGCGGTGGGCTGTGCCGGACGTGCGGGCAGGGCCGGCGTCGGGAGCGGGACGGCCGGCGCGTGCCGCGCGCTCTTCGGTGAGTGTCACAGTGCGTCCGGGGCGTAGAGGGCGACCGCGAGAGCGTTGAGTACCGCGGGGGTCCTGGTGCCGAAGGACAGGACGAGGTCGTCGTTCATCGCGACGATCCTCTGGTTCGCGCCAGCGGGCGTCTGCGCCATGGCGGGGAACTTCTCGAGCAGTCCGTCTACGCCGCCGACGGATTCGAGCCCCTTGTTCATCATGATGATGACGTCCGGCTGGGCCGCGATGAGCCCTTCGTCGTTCGCCGGCTTGGCGCCCTTCCACCCGACCTCGGAGGACACGTCGTACCCGCCGGCGGCGGTGATCAACTCGTCCGCGCCGCTGTCCTGACCGAACATGTAGTAGACGCCGGCGTTCCCACGGGCGTAGAGGAACACGGTGCGCAACCGCGAGGTCTCCGATTCGGGGACGATCGACGAGATCGACTGTTCGGCCTCGACGATCTCCGCGCGGGTGCGCTCCCCCAGTTCACGCCCCAGTTCGGGGACCCCGAGACCGTCGGCGACGGCCCGGGTGAGGACCTCGACGTTGTCCGGGGACCTGTGGGAGTCGACGACGACGACGGGGATCCCCGCGTCGCGCAGCTGCAGGATCACGTCCCACGGACCGAGTGAGGTGTCCGTGATGATCACACTGGGGCCGAGCGCGAGGATCGCCTCGGCGTTGAGCTGGTGTCCGTCGTGCGTCACCAGGGGCCGGTCGGCGATCTCAGGGAAAGCCGATGAGACGTCGCGGCCGATGACGTTGTCGCCCAACCCGAGCTCGAACACGATGCGCGAGAGCGTGCCGTAGATGTCCAGGGGAAGGATCCTGGAGACGTCCGCGACCTCGACGACCGTGCCCTGATTGTCGGTGACCACGGCAGGGAGCTGCGGTACCGGGTCGGTCGCGACGGGTTCGACCGGGTCGTCGACCAACTCCAGGGCGAGTTCGCCGGAGAAGGATCGCGGGTCCTCTATCGCCGAGACCTCCGACGCGAGCGGTATCCCCGAGATGGTGGCGGGATCCCCTCCGAGCCCGGTCGCCACGCCGCACGAGGTCAGCGAGAGAGCCAGGAGGGCGACGGCCAGCCGGAGCGAGCCTGAGCGCTGTCTGAACATGCGGCTACACTAGCACCCGAATGAAGGACAGCCTAACCTTTGCATGGGCAGCCTTACCTAAAATGCAAAACCGCAGGTGTGGACCGAATCCTCACCACCGGATGCACCACTCCCGGCCCTCCCATCGCCGACTGAGAAGGGTAAATTCGCACAAACACTCCTGCGGCGACGACAGCGGCCGCCCCCGGGGACCCCGGGGGCGGCCGCGTAATTCTCGTCCGGCTCGGACCTGCCGGCCCGTGCCCGGATCAGCCCTGCTCGGCAGCCGCCTGCCTCAGCGACTCGGTGGGCAGGAAGTGGTCACCGTATTTCGCGGCGAGCTCCTCGGCGCGGGCGACGAAGCCCTTGTAACCCGAGGGCTCCGTGGCGCCCGGCGCCGCGTAGTTCCTGGCGTACTGGCGGGTACCGCCGGTCCACGCCGGGAACCCGATCCCGATGATCGAGCCGATGTTGGCGTCGGCGTCGTCCACGATCACGCCCTCGTCGACGCACTTCTGCGTCTCGAGCACCTCGGCGAAGATCATGCGGTCGACCAGGTCCTGCAACGGCGGCGCGTTGTCCGGCGAGGTGTTGAACGCCTCCCGCAGGCCCGGCCAGAGGCCCGCGCGCGTGCCGTCGGTGTAGTCGTAGAACCCGGCCCCGGCCAGGCGGCCGCTGCGGCCGAGCTCGTTGACCATCTTCGCGGTGACTCGGTCGGAGGACACCTCCACGAACTCCTCGCCCGCGGCGGCGGCGGCCTCGCGCGCGGTGTCGCGGATCTTGAGCATGAGGTTGAGGTTGAGCTCGTCGGACAGCTGGAGCGGCGCCGCGGGATATCCGGCGATGCGGCCGGCCTGCTCGATGGTCGAGGGCTCGATCCCCTCGTCCAGCATGCCGATCGCCTCGTTGACGAACGTGCCGATGACGCGCGAGGTGTAGAAACCACGCGAGTCGTTGACCACGATCGGGATCTTCCGGATCGCCAGCGTGAGGTCGATCGCCTTGGCCAGGGTCTCGGGGGTGGTCTTCTCCCCCTTGATGATCTCGACCAACTGCATCTTGTCGACGGGCGAGAAGAAGTGCAGTCCGATGAAGTCCTCGGGACGCTTGACGCCGGTCGCGAGGTCGGTGATCGGGAGGGTCGACGTGTTGGAGCCGAGCAACGCGTCGGGGGCGACGATGTCCTCGATCTCCTGGAAGACCTTCTTCTTGAGATCGGGCGACTCGAAGACGGCCTCGATCACGAGGTCGCATCCGGCCAGCGCCTGCGGGTCCGTGGTGGGCGTGATTCGGGCCAGGAGGGCGTCGGACTTCTCTTGCGTGGTGCGGCCACGCTCGAGCGCCTTGGCCTCGATCTTCTCCGAGTACGCCTTGCCCTTGTCGGCGGACGCCTGCTCGACGTCCTTGAGCACGACCTCGATCCCGGCCTTCGCGCACACGTACGCGATGCCGGCGCCCATCATGCCGGCGCCCAGGACGCCGACCTTGGTGAACTCGGTCCGGGGGATCTCGGAGCCGTCGGCGGCCTTGGGGCGCGCGCCGCCGGACGAGCAGTGCTGCATGTCGAAGAAGAACGCCTGGATCATGTTCTTCGCGATGGGACCGGTGACGAGCGAGACGAAGTAGCGCGCCTCGATCTTCTCGGCGGTGGCGAAGTCGACCTGCGACCCCTCGACCGCGGCGGCCATGATGGCCCGGGGCGCCGGGGAGGGCGCGCCCTTGGTCTGCTTGCGCATGTTGGCCGGGAAGGACGGCAGGACACCGGCCAGGGCCGGGTCACTGATCGTGCCACCGGGCAGGGTCCACCCCTTGCGGTCCCAGGGCTGGCTGGGCTCGGGATCGGTCTTGATCCACGCCTTCGCGGAGTCGACGAGCTGCTCGGGGGCGACGACCTCGTCGACCAGGCCCGCCTTGAGTGCCTTGTCCGGGGCGAACGATCGGCCCGACATCAGGATGTTGGGCACGGCCTGCGCCAGGCCGAACATACGGACGGTCCGGACGATGCCGCCGCCACCGGGCAGCAGACCAAGGGTGACCTCGGGCAGGCCGACCTTGGCGCCGCGGGCGTCGGCCATCACGCGGTGGTGGCAGGCGAGCGCGAGCTCAAGGCCTCCGCCCAGGGCCGCACCGTTGATCGCGGCCACGACCGGGACTCCGAGGGTCTCCAGGGCGCGCATCCGGCCCTTGATCTGCATGGACCGCTCGAAGAGTTGCTCGGCGTCGCCGGGGCCCGCCGTGATCATGGACTTGAGGTCGCCGCCGCCGAAGAAGCTCTTCTTGGCGGACGTCAGGACGATGCCCTTGATGGACTCCTTCTCGGCCTCGATACGGCCGACGGTCTCCGAGAAGTCGTCGATGAAACGCGCGTTCATGGTGTTCGCGCCGTGGTCGGGGTCATCCATGGTGAGGGTGACGATGCCGTCGCCGTCCTGCTCCCACCGGAACATGTTGTCGCTCACTGGTTCTCTACTCCTAAAGGCTGTGGTGTCGGTGGGGCGGATCAGACGCGCTCGATGATGGTGGCGACGCCCATTCCACCGCCGACACAGAGGGTGATGAGGGCGCGCTTGCCGCCGGTGCGCTCGAGCTCATCGAGCACGGTGCCGGTAATCATGGCGCCGGTGGCTCCGAGGGGGTGCCCCATCGCGATGGCCCCGCCGTTGACGTTGAGCTTCTCGTCGGGGATGTCCATGTCCTTCTGGAAGCGCAGTACGACGGAGGCGAACGCCTCGTTGAGCTCCCACAGGTCGATGTCGTCCGGGGTGAGCCCCGCGATCTCGAGCGCCTTCTTCGCGGCCGGGGTCGGGCCGGTGAGCATGATGGTGGTGTCGGCGCCAGAGGTGGCCGCGGCCACGACGCGGGCGCGCGGCGTCATGTTCATCTCCTTGCCGGCCTTCTCCGAACCGACCACCACGAGCGCGGCACCGTCGACGATGCCGGAGGAGTTGCCACCGTGGTGGACGTGGTTGATCTCCTCGACCCAGTGGTACTTCTGCAGCGCGACGGCGTCGAAACCGCCCATGTCGCCGACCATGGCGAACGAGGGCTTGAGGCCGGCGAGCTTCTCGACCGTGGTGCCCGGTCGCATGTGCTCGTCGTGGTCGAGGATGGTGACGCCGTTGATGTCCTTGACCGGGACGACCGACTTGGCGAACCGGCCCTCCTCCCACGCGCGGGCGGCGAGTCGCTGCGAGCGCTCGGCGTAGCGATCCACGTCCTCACGGGTGAACCCCTCGAGCGTGGCGATGAGGTCGGCCCCGATCCCCTGCGGGGAGAAGTACGTGTCGTAGTTGGTCGCCGGATCCAGGGCCCAGGCGCCGCCGTCGGTGCCCATCGGCACGCGCGACATGGATTCGACGCCGCCGGCGAGGACGACCTCGTCCCATCCGGAGCGGATCTTCTGGGCGGCCATGTTGATGGTGGTCAGGCCGGAGGCGCAGAACCGGTTGATCTGCACACCGGCGACGGTGTCGGGCATCTTCGCGGCCAGCGCGGCGATGCGCGGCAGATCCATGCCCTGGTCGCCGAGCGGGGTGACGATTCCGTAGATGATGTCCGAGATCCGGTTCTCGTCGAGGTCGGGGAACCGACGCCGCATCTCTTCGATGAGACCGACGACCAGGTCGATCGGCTTGACCCCGTGCAGAGCGCCGCCAGGCTTGCCCTTGCCTCGCGGAGTCCGGATGGCGTCGTAGATGAATGCCTCGGTCATGGGTTGTCCACGGCCTTTCTCTGGGCGGAACTGATACGTGTTCGAGGTCAGCGTACGTGGTCGCTCGCCCCCGGTCGGAGTGTGGTCCGTTTTTCGCGATCCGCACCCGGGTCGCTCCGGTGGCACAGTGGACCGTGACCGTCCGCGGCGCCCGGAGAACGGCGCCTCCCGACCCGACGCGAGGACCCTGTGACCGTGACCGACGCCGTTCCCCCCGCCCTGGTTGAACTCGCCGAGAAGTGTGGCGTGGCCACGAGCTACGAGGACGCCCGCGGGAGCCGACACGACATCCCCGCCCGCACGCTCCGCTCGGTTCTCGCCGCGATGGGAGTACCTGTCGACGACGACGACGAGAGCGAGACCGCGGTCCGGTCGGCCCTCGAGGAGATTCGTCTCCGGCCCTGGCGACGGGTGCTCCCACCGACGATCGTGACGAGGCAGGGAGCGGGGGCCGTGTGCACAGTCCATGTACCCCGCGGGACCTCGGTGGGCCTGTCCGTCCACCTCGAGAACTCGTCCGACCCGCTCGATGTGGTGCTCCCCGAGGCCGCGGAGGAGTCGAGGAGCGTCGACGGGGCGACAGTCGACCGATTCGAACTGGAACTCCCCGACTCGCTTCCCCTCGGGTGGCACCGCCTGGTCGCCCACGTCACGGACGCGTCTGAGGGCTACGGCCCCTCGCCGGGGGAACCGCGGGTCCTCGAGGCCACCCTGGTGGTGTCACCGGGGTCCATACCGGTTCCCGCGGATCTCGGGCGGCGCCGCGGTGTCGGGCTGGCCGCGCAGATCTACCAGGTCCGGTCCGAGACGTCGTGGGGGGTGGGTGACCTGTCGGACCTGGCCGACCTCGCCGACTGGGCCGGGCGGGACCTCGGCGCCGACTTCGTTCTGGTGAACCCGATGCACGCCGGGGAACCGCTTCCGCCGGTGGAGCCGTCGCCGTACCTCCCGACCTCACGCCGGTTCGCCTCACCGCTCTACCTCCGCCCCGAGCTGATCCCGGAATACGCCTCACTCCCACCCGAGGACATGCAGGTGGTCGACGACCTCGCGTCCGGGGAGCGGCAGAGGAACACCGACGACACCATCGACCGCGATTCCTCGTGGGGAGCCAAACTCGAAGCACTCCGGATAGTGTTCGCCGCCCCTCTCACGGAGGACCGGGCCCGGGCGTTCGACGACTTCGCCGACGAGCAGGAGCCTGGCCTGTTCCGTTTCGCCACGTGGTGTGCCCTGGCGTCCGAGCGGGGCCCGGACTGGTCGCGGTGGCCCGCGGCGCTCAAAGACCCGGATTCCGATGACGTGGCACGCTTCGCACGCGACCACGCACAGGAGGTCCGATTCCACCAGTGGCTCCAATGGCAGGTCGCGCAACAACGAGCGGGTGCGCAGCGCGCGGCGTTGTCGGCGGGGATGCGGTTGGGAATCCTCCACGATCTCGCCGTCGGGGTGCATCCCACCGGTGCCGACGCGTGGGCACTCCACCGGTCACTCGCCCGCGGCGTCACCGTGGGAGCGCCGCCGGACGTCTACAACCAGCTGGGCCAGGACTGGTCCCAGCCCCCACTGCGGCCCGATGCCCTCGCAGAGGAGGGATATCGGCCGTTCCGGGACATCGTCCGCGCCGCGCTGCGCGACTCGGGCGGGATACGAATCGACCACATCCTCGGTCTGTTCCGGCTCTGGTGGATCCCGTCGGGACTCCCGCCCACCGAGGGGACGTACGTGAACTATGACCACGAGGCGATGATCGGCGTCCTCGCGCTGGAGGCCTCGCGTGCGGGCGCGGTCGTCGTCGGAGAGGACCTGGGGACCGTCGCACCCGGGGTGCGGGAGGAACTGTCCGAACGCGGGGTATTGGGCACCTCGGTGATGTGGTTCGAACAGGAAGACGGCCAACCGGTGCCTCCCGAGACCTATCGGCGGCTCTGCATGGCGTCGGTGACCACTCACGACCTCCCGCCCACTGCCGGGTACGTCGACCTCGTGCATGTGGATGTCCGCGAGGAACTGGGCCAGCTGACGGGCGATGTCGAACAGGAGCGCGTCGACGCCGGCACCGAGATCAAGTCGTACACCGAAGCGGTCAAACGGCGCGACCTACTCGAGGGCGACAGCCCGGAGGACCTGGTGGTGGCGCTCCACGGGTACCTGGCGGCCGCACCGTCCCTTCTCTACGCGGTGTCGGTGGCCGACCTCGCCGGTGACCGCCGGCCGGTCAACATGCCCGGCACGTCCGAGGAGTATCCGAACTGGCGGGTGCCGCTCTCCGACGGTCGGGGCGACGTGGTCACCCTCGAGGCGTTGCGTGGATCGGCCCTGGCGAGGCGGGTGTGTGGTGCGGCGTTGGTGTGTGGTGGGGGTGTGGGTGGGG
>NZ_AOSR01000062.1:0-64538 GCF_000349585.1 Dietzia sp. UCD-THP | reverse complement strand
ACAACCTCCGTGGTCAGTACAGCTAGGCCGCACAGACCTGACAAGCGGAAAGGCCGTCCCCGCTTGCGCGGAAACGGCCTCTGAACTCGAAGTCCTTGGGTGGAGCTAAGGGGAATCGAACCCCTGACCTTCTCGATGCGAACGAGACGCGCTACCAACTGCGCTATAGCCCCGCACGGCCCTCGCGGGCCGTGTCGCCGCCCTTGCGGGAAGCAGTGCCGCCCTCTCGAGCAGCGAGGGATACCCTACCAGCACGGCCGGGCGACCGACCAAACCGGGAGCCCCGGAAGCGTCACGACCCCGCGGTGTGCGTGTGCATCCGCACGCCGTCGTCGTTGAAGATGCTGATCACCTGCGCCGGGCGCCCCCCGGCCGCTGACAGACTGTGCGGGACCCTGGTGTCGAACTCGGCCGCCTCACCGCGGGTGAGGATCAGCTCCTGGTCGCCCAGGACCAGACGCAATTTCCCGGACAGCACGTAGAACCACTCGTACCCGTCGTGGACCCGGGGCTCGGGCGCCACTTTCGCCGGCGGGTAGGTGATCTTGTAGGTCCCCACAGATGACCCCTCGGGAGCCAGGGGCGCGATCACCATGCCGTCCCGATGGACCACGGGCCGCCGCACCCTGGGATCGACCGTGGTCGGTGCCACCAGGTCGTCCAGGCCGATCCCCAGTTGGCGCGTGAGCGGCAGCAGCAATTCGAGACTGGCCTGCCGCTTGCCGGACTCAAGACGCGACAGCGTGCTGGCCGACATCCCGGCCCGCTCCGCCAGCTCGTCCAGCGTCAACCCGCGACTGTGTCGGTACGCGCGCAACCGCACCCCCACCTGCTTGAGTTCTCCACCCATCTGCCCTCTCCCGCCGTCGCCCAACTCCTTGCCAATAGTGCAAGCTTCCTTGCAGTTTAGGCACACCAGGCGTCAACTGGTCCCATGAACATCACTGAGAAGTCACCAGAACACTGGGACGCGATCGTGGTCGGCGGTGGGGCCGCGGGCCTGTCGGCGGCGCTCATGCTCGGCCGGGCCCGCCGCCGCGTGCTCGTCGTCGACGCCGGCGAACCGCGCAACCGCTTCGCCGCGCACATGCACGGAGTCCTCGGCCACGAGGGGGTGGACCCGCTTGAGCTGCTCCGCCGGGGGCGCGAGGAGCTCCGACAGTACGACGTGACGGTGCGGTCCGGGTCCGTGACCGTGGTCCGGGACAGCGGGGTCGACGATGCGGGGAGCGGTGACGGAGCGAACGGGGGGAACGCCGCCCTGACCGTCGAGTTCGCCGACGCGGCGCCCGCGACCGCTCGTGCTCTCGTCGTCGCGTCCGGGCAGACCGACGAGCTCCCGGACATCCCCGGCCTGCGGGACTACTGGGGTTCGAGCGTGCTCCACTGCCCGTATTGCCACGGCTGGGAGGTGCGCGGCAGCAGGATCGCGGTGCTGGGCACGTCGGCCATGTCGGCGCACCAGGCTCAGCTCGTCCGGCAGTGGACCGACGACCTGGTGTTCCTCACCGCCGGGAGTGGCGCCCCCGATGCCGAGGTGGCCGCCCGACTGCGGGCCCGCGGTGTCCGGCTCGAAGAGTCGCCCGTCACCAGCGTCCTGTCCGAGGACGGACGTCTGACCGGCGTCAGCCTGGCCGACGGACGACAGATCGCACTCGACGCGATCTTCGCCGCGCCCACCGCTCGGCCCCACGACCGGTTCCTCGACGGGCTCGACCTGGAGCGGACCACCTCCCCGCTCGGCACGGTTCTCGCGGTGGACCAGTTCGGTGCGACCAGCCATCCCCGCATCTGGGCGGCGGGCAACGTCGCCAACCCGGGGGCCACCGTGCCCGTCTCCATGGCCGCGGGGTCGATGGCGGGCGGGATGGTCAACATGATGTTGGTCAACGAGGACTTTGACGCCGCGACCCTCGCCCACGACGCCACCGGAGCTCCGGCCGAGTTCTGGGAGGGCGAGTACGCCGGGCACGGGCCCCGCTGGTCGGGGGCCGCCAACGCCACGACCGCAGCGGTGGTCGGCCCGCTCCCGGTCGGTTCGGCCCTCGAGCTGGGCTGCGGTGAGGGCGGAGACGCGGTCTGGCTGGCCGAGCAGGGGTGGCGGGTCACCGCGGTGGACCTGTCGCCCACAGCGGTTTCCCGCGGAGCCGAGGCGGCGGCGACCCGCGGAGTGGCCGATCGCGTCGACTGGGTGTCGCACGACCTGACCACCTGGACCACCGACGAGCGCTTCGACCTCGTCACGTCCAGCTTCTTCCACTCCCCCGTCGAGCTACCCCGCACGCAGATACTCCGGCGAGCCGCCGAGTGGGTACGACCGGGCGGCCACCTGCTACTGGTCACACACGTCTTCGAGTCGGAGGCGGACATCCCCCCGTGGGCGATGCGGCCCGACACCGAGGGCCGGGAGGGACAGGGCGAGCACTCCGCCCACGGCGCCGCCCACCCGGTTCTGCTGACCCCCACCGAGGAGGTGGCCGAACTGGCACTGGACCCGGCGGTGTGGGAGGTCGTCCTGGAGGAGATCCGCCCGCGCGAGGCGGTGGGACCGGACGGGATCCAGACGGCGACCGTCAAGGACGGGGTCGTGATGTACCGAAAACGGCCCTGAGCGACTGCTCGGGTCAGCCGACCGCGCGCCGCAGCGGCTCGCGGTGCGCGGTCCGGTGATCCGGCCCCTGCGGCCGGCGACCGGGGTCGGTCTCCTGCACCTGGTCAAAGGTGTCCAGCATGTCGAAGGCCGGGTCCTCGTCGTCGACCTCCAACACCACCGCGCCGGGTCGACGCAGCCGGGGCGGCACAATGGAGAGCTCGTCGTCCTCCCGGGACTCGACGCCGAGGCGCGCGCGTCGCATGCGCTCGACGCGGCGGCGGCGCAGGCTCTCCTCCAGGCGGACCTGGCGGCGGAGATAGGTGAGGTAGGCGGCGAGCAGGAGCACCGAACCCCCGGCGAACCACCAGACGGCGGGGACGGTCACCAGCGCGGCGACCACAGCCACCGCCGCCAGTGCCACCAGGATCAGAGCGGTCCGCTGACGCGCGTGGGCGCGCTGTTCGGCGGCCTGACGATCCGCCATGGGGTCGTACGCCCCCCGTCCCCGCCTGCGCTCGGCGAAGTCGAGGTCCGCGTCAGTCAGCTCCACCTCGGGCTCGACGGGGCGCCGCCGTCCGCGGTGGACCAGCACGGCCTCGGCGTCGATTCCGGCCGCGTCCTCGTCGTGATCGACGCGCGACGCGGTCCGGCCCCCCGCGGGGGCCTCGACCAGCTCGCCGTCGACGACGGTCGACTCGCCGGATCGGCCCGTCGCGGTCTCGGGCAGGTCGTCCACGACGACCGCGGGGATCTCGGTGGTGACCTCCTCGGCGGTGGAGTCGTCACCGGAGACGGTGCGACCGGCCCGCTGGTGCCGACGCTCCTCCATGACCCGTCGCACGGCCTCCCCGCGTCTGCCGGCGGCCTCGCGTCGCAGGGTCTGCTCCAGCAGATGCCCCCACGTGTCGGGGTCGAGGAGCTCGGCGTCGGTGGCGCCCGCTCCGGAGGGCAGTCCGAAGAGCGTCTCCTCGGTCTCGGCCCGGACCGGGTCACCGGACGCGCGCCCACGGCTGGGCACCAAGCGACCCGAGCCACCCGAGTACAGGGTGCGGGTCTGCGCCAGCGCGTCGCCGGTGCGGCGGATGGGGTTGCGCGAGCGGATGAGCATCGGCGCGAGGACGAACAGCCAGACCACCACCAGCAGGATGATCAGCAGTGAGCTCGACATCGATCAGGCCTCCTCGAGCGTCTACCCCGACACGGGACGTCGTGGTGAGGCCTAAACCGTAACGGCGCCCGGGCCCCGCCCCGTGGCGGCGCGCCGCAGGTCACGATGCTCAGGACATCCTCAGACGCGACGGGCGAAACCCGAGGCCACCAAGGACGCCACCGCGCCCCGGCCGTGCTCCTCACGGGTCCGTGCGACCAGCAGGTGATCACGCCACTCACCGTCCACGTGGAGGTAGCGCCGCAGCAGGCCCTCCTCGCGGAAACCACACCGTTCCAGCACCACCCGGCTGGCCGTGTTCTCCGGGCGGACGGTGGCGTCGACCCGGTGCAGGGCGCCCGGCCCCAGCGCGTGGTCCAGCCCCAGGGCGAGGGCGGCGGTGGCCACCCCACCACCGCCGACCCGGCGACCCACCCAGTACCCGATCCAGCCGGAGTGCAGCGCGCCCCGCACGATCCCGCCGACGGTCAGCTGTCCGCAGAAGCGGCCGTCCAACTCGATGGCGGCCGGCAACGACACACCGGCGCGGGCGTGGCGTCTGAGCGTGGAGTGGATGCCCGGCCACGCGCGGGCGGTGTTGTTCTCCCGCCACTGGCCCTCGACGGTCGGCTCCCACGGCTCGAGGTGGTCCCGCTCGTGCAGTCTCAACGCGGACCAGTCGCGGGCGTCGCGACGCCGCACCGGTCGGAGGGTCACCACACCGGCGCGGACCCGGAGCGGGCCGGCCTGGATCGGCCACCCGGGGTGGGCGACCGTGTCGGTCCCGACGACGTTCCACATGGTTTCGGCCCCGGATCGGCTCAGCCGCGCTGGGCGAGGAACATCACGTCCACCTCGTCACCGGTCCGGACGGCGGAGACGTCGGGGTCGATCACCACGAGGCAGTTCGCCTCCGCGAGCGAGGCGAGCAGGTGCGTGGAGGATCCCTGCGCGCCGCCGAGCGCCCGCACCAGGTACTCGCTGGTGTCGGTGTCTCGCATGAGCTGTCCGCGCAGGTAGCCGCGCCTGCCCTCCACCGAGGAGATGGGGGCGACGGTGCGGGCGCGGACCGTCCGGCGCATGGGCTGACGCTTGCCCAACGCGATGCGGATCAGTGGCCGGACCATGATCTCGAAGACGACGAGGGCGCTCACCGGGTTCGACGGCAGGAGGAAGGTGGGGACCTCGTCACGACCCAGCCGCCCGAACCCCTGGACCGATCCGGGATGCATGGCCACGCGGTTGACCTCGATCTGCCCGAGCTCCTCCATGACCTGGCGGATCCGCGTGGTGGCCTCGCCGCCGGCGGCGCCGGAGACCACCACGAGTTCGCTGCGCACGAGCTGACCCTCCAGGACCTCGCGCAGCCTCGACGGTTCGGTGCTGGCGATCCCGACCCGGTGCACGTCGGCCCCGGCGTCGCGGCCCGCCGCGGTCAGGGCGTAGGAGTTGACGTCGTAGACCTGGCCGGTGCCGGGATTGCCGTCGACGTCGAGCAGTTCGTCGCCGACCGAGATCACGGACATGCGGGGCTTGGGGTGAACGAGGACCTTGGAGCGCCCCACGGAGGCGAGCAGGCCGACCTGGGCCGGCCCGATGATGGCCCCCGCGCGCACCGCGACGTCGCCCGGTTGGACGTCGTCGCCCACGCGGCGGACGTACTCCCCGCTGGCCACGGTGCGGGTGGGGCTGATGCGCTGGCCCTCGGCGACGGCCCAGCCGACCGGGAGGACCGCGTCGGCCAGGGTCGGCAGCGGCGCACCGGTGTCCACGCGGACGACCTGGCCGGGCTGGAGCCGGGTCGGCTGACGGGATCCCGCGGTGATCCTGCCGACGACGGGCAGACCAGCCGGCCCGGCGGGTTTCTCACCCGGGTCGTCGGCCTGGCCGCCGACCCGGATGTCGACACTGCGGACCGCGTACCCGTCGATCGCGGACTGGTCGAAGGAGGGCAGCGGGCGCTCGGCCACCACCTCTTCGGCACACAACAGGCCCTGCGCCTCGGAGATCGACACGCGTACCGGTCTCGGGGCGACCGCGGCCGCCGTCACCAGTGCGAGCTGTTCCTCGACGGAGCGCACCAGGTGTCCCCTTCCCGTACCAAAGTCGCTGACCGTGCGGCGGTGTCATGCCAGGCGTGCCGGACCGACCGCCGGGTCCTTGTGGGAGAGGGTAGCGCCCGCACGGCGCCATTCCGTGGCGCCATTCCGTGACGGCGCCCGGCGTCAGTGGTCGAGTCGCCCGCCGAGCCACTCGCGGAGCTCGTCGGCGTAGGCCGGGTTGTCCAGGGCGAAGTCCACGCAGGCCTTGATATAGCCACCGGGATTTCCGAGGTCGTGCCTGGTGCCGTCGTGGACCACCACGTGGACCGGGTGCCCCTCGTTGATCAGCAGGTCGATCGCGTCGGTGAGCTGCAGTTCCCCGCCGGCGCCCGGCTCGATGCGCCGGAGTGCGTCGAAGATCGCGCGGTCGAGCACGTACCGTCCGGCCGCCGCGAGGTTGGACGGCGCGTCCTCGGCGGCCGGCTTCTCGACCATGCCACGGACCTGCTTGACCGCCGGGTCGTCCGTGTCGGTGACCTCGAACACCCCGTACGAGGAGACCTCCTCCGGGCTCACCTCGAACGCGCACAGGACGCTGCCGCCCCGCTCCGCGCGGACCTGCGACATCCGGCCCAGGATCCCGAACGGCAGCACCAGGTCGTCCGGCAGGAGCACGGCGACGGCCTGCTCCTCGTCCCCGAGCACCGACTCCACCTGCGCGACTGCGTGTCCCAGGCCCAGCGGCTCGTCCTGGCGAACGTCCACCACCTCGATGAGCCCGGGGGCACGCTGGACCTTGTGCAGCAGCACGTCCTTGCCCCGGTCGGACAGCGTGTCCTCGAGAACCTGGTCCTCGGAGAAGTGCGCCATCACCCCGACCTTGCGCTCGGAGGTGACTATCGCGAGCCGGCCCGCCCCCGCCTCGGTCGCCTCCTCCGCGATGAGCTCGATACCCGGGGTGTCCACCACGGGGAGCAGCTCCTTGGGGACCGTCTTGGTGGCGGGCAGGAACCGGGTCCCGAGGCCGGCGGCCGGGACGACCGCGGTGCGGAACTGCGAGTCGGGCGAGGTGGTGGACGTCATGCCGTACACCTTAGACGGACCGCTGGGCCCCGACCTCCGGAGCGCCGGCGACACACCACGGGCAGACTGGGGTGATGACACCGGACAAGTCCGCGGTACGTCGCGCGGTGCGCGCGAGACGCGCCGCGGTGCCCACATCGGTGCGGACGGAGCGGGACCGGGCGATCCGCGACCATCTGGCCTCCGTGGTGACGGAGGGGATGGTGGTCTGCGCGTTCGTTCCCGACGACGACGAGGCCGGCGGAGCGGATCTACCCGAGGCGCTCGCCCTGGCGGGGGCTCAGGTGCTCCTGCCGATCTCCCCCGCGGCCGGCCCGCTGGGGTGGGCGGCGTACGCCGGGTCGGCGGATCTGCGTCCGGGCCGGTTCGGCATCCCGGTGCCGTCCGCGCCGCCGTGGCCCCCGGAGCGGATCGCCGACGCCGATCTCGTCCTGGTGCCCTCGGTCGCCGTCGACCACAGCGGCGCCCGGCTCGGCCGCGGCGGCGGATACTACGACCGGACGCTCGCGCTGGCCCGTCCGCACACCCGGCTGCTGGCCGTCCTGGACCGGGAGGACGTGCTCGAGCACCTCCCCGTGGAGCCCCACGATCGGCCCGTGACCGGCGTGGTCACCCCACACGGAGTCCTCGACTTTTAACGACTGGCACTCGGGAGGGTAGAGTGCTAGCCGTTAGCCGACTCTGCCCCGGAGGCCAGATGCCCACCTATTCGTACCGGTGCCGCGACTGCGACGTCGCCTTTGACATCCAGCAGTCCTTCACGGAGGACTCGCTCACTGTCTGCCCGCAGTGCGAGGGCGGCCTGCGCAAGCTGTTCAACACCGTCGGCGTGGTCTTCAAGGGCTCTGGTTTCTACCGCACGGACAGCCGCGCCGCCGGGGCGGGTTCGGGGTCCGGGGGCGGCTCGGCTTCGGGCAAGACCGACTCGGGCTCGGGGAAGTCCGACTCGGGCTCGTCGAGCTCAGGGTCCGGCTCGTCGAGTTCAGGTTCGTCGGCGGGGTCGACATCCGGCTCGAGCTCGTCGAGCTCGCCCGCCTCCTCGAGCGCGTCCTCGTCGTCGTAACGGGCACCCGACACCGTCCCTCCACAGGGCGCCCCCGGTCCACAGGCGCCCCTCCCGGCCCCCTCATGCGGCCCGGGTTCTCCCCCTCGCCCCGATACGGTCTCCTCGATACCGCGCCGCTCACCGGCGGCGCGGGCGACCGACCGAGGGGACCGAGATGCGCCGAAACCTCACGTCGCCACCCGCCCCGCGGCGGTGGCGGCGTCGACGGGCCGCACGGATCGCGCTGGCCGCCGCACTGGTGATCGCCGCGCCGGTCGTCGCACGTCAGTCCCCGGCGGAGGTGCCGGCGCCGCCGACGGCGGACCCCCGTCATCACGCCGACAACCGGAACGTGCGGGTGGTCCCGGTCCCCCTGGCGGACCCGTCAGTCGCCGACCTCCTGAGCGCTGGTGACCTCGTGGATCTGATCGGCACGGTCGACCCGGACTCGCCCGGCGGGCCGCTGGTGATCGCGCGCGCCGCCCGCGTCGCCGACACCCCGTCCGGCCGGGGCGGGAGCCGGTCGATCCTCGTCGAGGTACCGGAATCCGACGCCGCCCGGGTGGCCTCCCACGCCGCCGGGACCCCGCTGGCGATCCTGGTGCACGGGTGACCTCGACACGGATCGTGCTGGTAACGTCCCTGCGGTTCAGATCGGCGCGCACGCACGCGCACGCGGTGGACCACGCCGCGTCTCCAGGGAGGGGTGCAGGATGCTCAAGGGCTTCAAAGACTTCATCATGCAGGGCAACGTGATCGACCTGGCGGTCGCCGTGGTCATCGGCACGGCGTTCGCGTCGATCGTCGACGCCTTCACCACCGCGATCATCAACCCGCTCATCGCGCTGTTGGGTGGTAACAGCGAGATCGGGTTCGCCGTCCAACTACTGGACAACAACCCCGAGACCCGGATGGACTTCGGGTTGCTGCTCACCGCGATCATCAACTTCCTGCTGATCGCCGCGGTCATCTACTTCGTCCTGGTGGGGCCGATGAACAAGCTGAAGGAGGCCGCCGCCAAGCGTAAGGGTGTGGATGCCCCCGCCTCGGACAACGACCTCCTGGTGGAGATCCGCGACCTGCTCGCCGGGCGTCCGCTCAGCCATCCCTCGGACCCGCGGAACCCGTCCGGCGAGTCCTGACCCCGCACTAGTCCTGACCCTGCACTAGTCCTGACCCCGCGCCCGGGCAACTCACCCGTGGTGGGGCGGGCGTTGCTCCCTCCACCAGTCGTCGCCGAGCCGGCCGTCCCGGTCGCGGACCTCGTCGGAGGTGGTCCGAGGCAGGACCTCGCCGAACACCTCATCGATCCGGGCGCTGTCTATCCGGGCACTGTCCCGCGGCCCGCCGTCCTCGACCCGCCGGTCGGTTACCACTCGTCGATCGCCGACAGCTGAGCCACCACGTACGAGACCAGCGGGCACAGCGTCGCCATCCCGTCACGGATCGCGGCGCGACTCGGCGCGAGGTTGGCGACCACCGTGCTGCCGGACACCCCGACCAGACCGCGGGAGACGATCGAGTCGACGGCTCCGGCCGTGAGACCTGACGACCGGACGGCCTCGGCGATGCCGGGCAGGCGCTGGTCGAGGATCTCCTCCGTCACCTCGGGGGTGATGTCCCGCGGTCCGACTCCGGTGCCGCCGACGGTCACCACGAAGTCGAACCCGCCGACCACCGCGGTCTCGAGTGCCTTGCGGACCTCGGCCTCGTCGGAGGCCACTCCCACGACGCCGCCCACCAGGAACCCCTCCTCCTCGAGCAACTCGGTGACCAGCGGGCCGATCGAATCCTCCCGGCCGTCCAACCGGTCGGTGACCACCACGACCATCGCGCGACCGGCGATGGGAGTGTCCGCCGGCTCGGTGGCCGCGGGGTCGAAATCCACGTCAGCCTGGAGCCTGCGCCCACCGGGCAGAGACCTCGGATCGAATCTCGTGCTCATCTCGCCTCTCCCAGTACCACGTCGACAGTCGTCGGCTGATCGCCCACACGAGAAGCATAGGTGACGGAGATCGTCTCCCCCGGAGCCCTCGAGCGGATGGCGGCGACCAACGCGTCGCCGCTCTCGATCACCCGGTCACCGACCCCGGTGATCACCGCCCCCTCCTCGATTCCCGCCTGCTCGGCGGGTCCCCCCGCCTCGGTGGTGCGCACCAGCGCGCCGCTGATGTCCCGCTGGTCGCTCACCGTGACCCCGAGCACCGCACGGGTGGCGAAACCCTGTTTGATCAGCTGGTCCGCGATCCGCCGGGCCTGGTCGACCGGGATGGCGAAGCCCAGGCCGATGGATCCCGCGTTCCCGGATCCCAGCGACGCGATGGCCGAGTTGATGCCCACCAACTCGCCGTTCATGTTGACCAGTGCGCCACCGGAGTTGCCGGGGTTGACCGCGGCGTCGGTCTGGATGGCATCGATCACCGTGCTCTGGTCGGACTGCGCACCGCCGGCGCGCACCGGCCTGTCGAGCGCGGAGACGATGCCGGTGGTCACGGTGCCGGACAGACCGAGCGGAGAGCCGACGGCGGCGACGGCCTGGCCCTCGTCGAGGGTCGCGGAGGACCCGAGTGCGATCGGGGTGAGCGACCGGTCGGTCTCCGCCCTGATCACGGCGATGTCTGTCGCCGGATCGGTACCGACGATCGTCGCCGGGGCCCTCGACCCGTCGTGGAAGCGCACCTCGATCTGTCCGCCGGCGGCACCCAACGCGATCACGTGGTTGTTGGTGATGATCAGACCGTCCGGGGTCAGGATCACGCCGGATCCCTCACCGCGCCCGGCCTGCCCACGGACATCGATAGAGACCACGCTCGGCAGCACCGTGTCCGCGACGGACTCGACGGTCCCGTCCGCGGCCTGGCTCTCGGGCTGCGCGGCGGAGATCGGGGAGGCGAGCCTCGCGCCGTCGCCCCCGCCGGCCACCGTGGCGCCTATCCACCCGCCGAGGCCACCGGAGACCAGCATCGCCGCCACCAGGCCGGCGACCAGCAGGCCCCGCCCCGACCTGGCGGGAGCGGCCGTCCCGGTGTCCGCGCCGCCGTGCGGGGGGTTCGGGGGCGGTGCCGCGGCCGGGGCGCCCGGGCCACCCCATCCCTGCTCGGGCTGAACGTGCCCGTACTGCCCCTGTCCGTACTGCCCCTGTCCGTACTGGCCCTGCGCCTGCGGGCCCTGTCCGTACTGGCCCTGTCCGTACTGATGCTGTGTGTGCCCGCCCGCGCCCGGGCCCGAGGCCCACTCGTCGCCGGGCCGGGGATCACCTGTTCCCCGATCGTTCTCGTTCTCCATGGGGGCCATGCTTCCTCACCGCGCTGTGTGCCCGCTGAGACCACCGGCGCCGCCACCGGCCGGTTCAGGAACTGTTCAGCTCGGGGGCCGGTCGCTTCCGGGGATGGTCATGCGCACCTCGGTGCCCCCACCGTCCGCGTCGTGGATCTCCACGGTCCCCCCGTGCCTGGTGACCACCTGACGGACGATCGCCAACCCGAGCCCCGAACCCGGCATCGCGCGCGCCTCCCGCGACCGGTGGAACCGGTCGAAGACCAGCTCCTTGTCCGCTTCGGGGATGCCCGGACCCTGGTCGGCGACGGTCAGCTCCACGACCGAGTCCGACACCGGGTTCATCCGTACCGTCACCGTTCCCCCGGTGGGGCTCCACTTGGCCGCGTTGTCGCAGATGTTCAGGACCGCACGCTCGATGCCCGCACTGTCACCGAACGAGTACCAGGGCGCCAGCTCCACGTCGAAGTGCACGTCGTGACGCCGCCGACGGACCCGCTCGAGAGCCCGCTCCACCGCCTCCGACACCGCGACCGGTTCCAGTTCGACATCCCCGGAATCCTCCCGGGCCAGTTCGACCAGGTCCCCGACGAGCTGGGTGAGCTCAGAGATCTGACCGACCACGTCGACCTCGAGCGCACCCCTGTCCGCGTCCGGGATCGTCGGCGCCCCCGGCCTGCTGGCGGCGATCAACAGCTCCACGTTGGTGCGCAGGCTGGTCAGGGGCGTCTTGAGCTCGTGACCGGCGTCGGCCACGAGCCTCGATTGTCGCTCCCTGCTCTCCCCCAGCGCGACGAGCATCTGGTTGAAACTCGCGGTGAGTCGGGCGATCTCGTCGTCACCCGCGACCGGGATGGGCCGCAGGTCATCGGTCCGGGCGATCCTCTCCACCGCCCGGGTCAGCCGGGCGACCGGGGCCAGACCCGTGCGCCCGACCGCCGTCCCGGCCACCGCCGCCAGCGCGATGCCGGCCGCGCCCACCAGGGTCAGGACTATCGCCAGGCGGTTCAGCGCGGCCCTCGTGGGGCTCAGATCCTGCGCGAGGATGAGTGTCGAGCCGTCACGGACACCCACGGCATAGATCTGCTTTCCCCCGGCCGTCCGCAGACTCGAGTCGGCCTCGCCACGCACCACCGCGATCTCCGGGCCACCGATCTGGAACGGTTCGCCGGTGGCCGTCCGCACACCGGAGGGGGCGACGATCTGCGCGTCCAGGTTGGGGTTGAAGGCCCGCAGCGCGATGAGGGTACTGCGGGACTGGAGGGCGAACTCCGAGGCGAGCTGACTGTTCACGAGCTGATCGGCCTGTTGCTGGAGCCGGTTGTTGACCTCGCTGTACATGGACCCGGACACGACGAAGTACGCCGCGACGGCCATCAACGCCACCGCGACGCCCACCGAGCTCGCCGCCAACAGAGTGACCCGCTGATGCAGGGAGATCGGCGTGGAGGACCACCCCACCGTGCGGGCTGGCACTACGGCGTCTCGCGCAACACGTACCCCACACCCCGCACGGTGTGGATCAGCCGACTCTCCCCCTCGCCCTCGGTCTTGCGGCGCAGATATCCGATGTAGACCTCGAGCGCGTTACCCGACGTGGGGAAGTCGTAACCCCACACCTCCTCGAGGATGTGACTCCGGGTGAGGACCCGACGGGGATGGTGCAGGAGAAGTTCGAGCAGCGAGAACTCGGTGCGCGTCAACTGGATCCGGCGGTCGCCCCGGCTGACCTCTCGCGTGGCCAGGTCCATCCGCAGGTCCTCGAACTCCAGCACCTCGTCGACGTCCTCGGCCTCGGGGCCCCGACGGCGCAGCAGCGCCCGGAGCCGGGCCAGGAGTTCTTCCAGGGCGAAGGGCTTGGGCAGGTAGTCGTCGGCACCCGCGTCCAGCCCCGCCACCCGCTCGGACACCGCGTCGCGCGCGGTCAGCATCAGAACCGGGAGATCGTCCCCGCGGCTCCGGAGTATCCGGCAGACCTCGAGACCGTCGCGCCGGGGCATCATGACGTCCAGGATCACCGCGTCCGGACGGTTCGTGTCGAGTCGCTCGACCGCCTCGACCCCGTCCCCGGCGAGTTCCACCGTGTAACCGTTGAACGTGAGGGAGCGGCGCAGCGATTCACGCACGGCCTGGTCGTCGTCCACAACGAGGATCTTCATACGGGGCAGTCTCTCCCACATCCCTGAACCACGGCTGAGGAACACCGCGACCGATGCGCATCGCGCTCGTGATCCGCAGACGCCGACGAGCCCGGCGGGTCGGGGTGGACCCGCCGGGCTCGTGACCGGGCGTGTGCGAGCGGCGCGCGGGCGCCGCAGGGCTCAATGGACCGCGGTCAGCGGTCGAGGTCGATCAGGCCGAGCTTGGCGGCCTTGACCAGGCGACGGGGCAGCACCACGGGGCGGCCGTCGATCTTGGTCTCCTGGAGGGCCGGGTTCTCGGCCTTCCACTGCGAGCGGCGGGAATGGGTGTTGGCGCGCGAGAGGCGACGCTTCGGAACTGCCATGACTGTTACGTCCTCTTAGGTCTCGGGTGTGTGGGAGGGCCGGCGGCGCACCGCCGGCCCTCGGCTCACTTGCTGCGACGGGTGCGGTTGCCGTAACGGCGCTGGAACTTCTCGACACGGCCGGCCGTGTCCATGACGCGCTGCGCGCCGGTCCAGAACGGGTGCGACTCACTGGTCACGTCGACCACGATGAGCGGGTAGGAGTTGCCGTCCTCCCACTCGACGGTCCGCTCGCTCTTGGCGGTGGAGCGGGTGAGGAACTTGGTGCCCGTGCCCGAGTCCTGGAAGACCACCGGGTGGTAGTCGGGGTGGATGTCGTTCTTCATACTGGATCCCTCTAGCTCGGTAGAAGTCTTGGGTCTGGCGCCCGCCCCGTCAGGGACGCGCGAGTGCCAGTGGCCGAACCGGGGATCCCGGTATCAGCACACGCATCGGTAGATCGTACCCGTACGATGACCGGGTACCCAATTCGCGCGCCTCGCCCGCCCTCGCCACCGGCGTTGACGTGCTGATTACCGTTTCGCGCGGTCGGGCCGTAAACTAGACCATCGCTGTTGTCTGCACGTTTGCTATCGCCTCTCACGGTGCCCGCGACGTGACGGTCCACTAGTGCTCGGCGCAGGCCGACACCTGGTTGCGACCCTCACGCGCCACCGTACGGGGAGGCGGAAGGAGAACCACGCCATGTCGGCGCATTGCCAGGTAACGGGACGGAAGCCGGGTTTCGGCAAGTCCGTCTCGCACTCACACCGCAGGACCAACCGTCGCTGGAACCCGAACATCCAGCGTCGTAGCTACTTCCTGCCCTCCGAGGGACGTCGCGTCACGTTGACCGTCTCCACCAAGGGCATCAAGACCATCGACCGCGATGGCATCGAGGCCGTCGTGGCCCGTATCCGCGCCCGTGGGGAGAAGATCTGAGATGGCACGTAACGACGTTCGACCCATCATCAAGCTCAAGTCCACGGCCGGTACCGGGTTCACGTACGTGACCCGCAAGAACCGCCGCAACAACCCGGACCGCATCGTCCTCAAGAAGTTCGACCCGGTCGTCCGCAAGCACGTCGAATTCCGAGAGGAGCGCTGACCCGTGGCCAAGAAGTCAAAGATCGCGCGTAACGAGCAGCGCAAGGCCAAGGTGGCCCGGTTCGCCGAGCGGCGCGCCGAGCTCAAGGCGATCATCAAGAACCCCGAGAGCACGGACGAGGCGCGCATGGACGCCCAGACCGCGCTCAACAAGATGCCGCGTGACGCCTCGCCCGTGCGGGTGCGTAACCGCGACGTCGCCGACGGCCGCCCGCGCGGCTACCTCCGCAAGTTCGGTCTCTCCCGCGTCCGGATGCGCGAGATGGCCCACCGTGGCGAGCTGCCCGGTGTCACGAAGTCGAGTTGGTGAGTAGGTAATCATGGCAAAAGCGCGTAGCACCCCGTCCAAGAAGGTCCGTGCCCAGGAGGGTCGTCGCCCCAAGAAGAACCCGTTGAAGGTCGCGGGTATCGAGACGGTCGACTACAAGGACGTCAACACCCTCCGCACGTTCATCTCCGACCGCGGCAAGATCCGTTCGCGCCGCGTCACCGGTCTCACGCCGCAGCAGCAGCGGCAGGTCGCCGTCGCGGTCAAAAACGCCCGCGAGATGGCACTGCTCCCGTTCACCAGCCGCTGAGCCATCGCTCGGCGCGGTCGAACCGCACCGCACGTCCCGCCCGCGGCACCTAGCCGCCGACTCGGACAACAGCAACCCGATCGGGGTCGCGCCTCCTGGATTCAGGAGTGCACGGCCCCGATCGGCGTTATCGCTCCCCCGTTCCCGACCCCCTCCCCGACCCTCAGGAGACCGCTGTGGCCGGCGTCCTCAACGGCTTCGCCGTGATCGTCGCGCTCGTCGCGCTCGGGTGGCTGCTCGCCCGTTCACGGGTCCTCGGCACCGATGCGCGGTTGGTGCTCAACCGGCTCGTGTTCTTCGTCGCCACCCCGGCCCTGTTGTTCGACGCGCTCGCGCGGACGACGCTCGACCAGGTCTTCACCGGGGTCTTCGTGGTCTCCGCCGGTACGGCGATCGTGATGGCGGTCGCCTACGTGCTCATCGCGAAGGTGTGGCTGCGGCGCCCGACCGCCGACCTCGCGGTCGGGGCCCTGTCCGCCAGCTACGTCAACTCCGCCAACCTCGGCATCCCCATCGCCGTCTACGTCCTGGGGGACTTCGGGTTCGTCATGCCGCTCCTGCTGTTCCAGGTGGCGGTGCTGCAGCCGATCGCGATCGCCGTGCTCGAGCGGGCCGCCCGCGCGGAGGGCACCACCGACGGGGGTGGAGGCGCGCTGGCCTCGGCGCTGCAGGCGGCCCGGACCCCCCTGGTCCTGGCCGCGCTCGCAGGGGTGGTGGTGGCCGCCCTCCCGTGGTCGCCGCCGGAACGCCTCCTCGAACCCGTCCACCTGGTCGGCCAGATCTCGGTCCCCGGCGCCCTCCTCGTCTTCGGCATGTCCCTCTACGGCGTGAAGGTGCTCGAGGCCGGGGCCTCACCCCGGCGGGAGATCGCGTTGGCGAGCGGTCTGAAGCTGGTGGCGCACCCACTCCTGGCGTACGCCGTCGGCGTCGGACTCATGGGGATGCGGGGTCACGAGTTGCTCACCGTCGTGGTGGCCGCTGCCCTGCCCACAGCGCAGAACGTCCTCGTGGTGGCCACCCGGTACGGGCACGGGACGCTGCTGGCCCGCGACTCGGCGGTCCTCACCACCCTCGGGTCGCTCCCCGTCCTGCTGCTGGTGTCCGCGCTGTTGGCCTGAGACCTGCTCAGGTCGCTCCCGCCGCCACGATGCCGGCGAACACGACCGCGTTGTTGACCCCGTGGAGCACGATCCCCGGGACGATCGACCGGTACCACTGCGCCATCACGCACAGTGAGATCCCCACCACGAGCAGGTACGGCAGGGCGGGTGGGATCAGGTGCACCGCGGCGAATACCGCCCCCGCGAGCGCGATCCCCGGGACGGCCCGGAACCGCGCACGCAGCGCGGGCAGGACGATCCCCCGGAACACCACCTCTTCGGCCACGGGGACGAGCACCGCCACGGCGAGCAGCCCCAGCACCACGAAGACGGGCCCACCGGTGGCGAGGTCCGCCAGAGCGTCGTCGGAGCCCTCCTGCCCGGCCCCCAGGGGGATGAGCACGACCATGGACGCGGCGACCCCCGCGGCCATCACGGCCGGGATCTGCCACAGCAGGTGCAACGGCGACCGCTCGGGGGCGCGCAGCCCCACGTCGGCCCAGCGCAACCCGCGTCGACGGAGCAGGTGCACCCACACCGCGAGCAGCGCCGCGACCGCCGTGCCGCCGAGCACCACGAGGGCGAGCAACGCGGTGTCGGGACGCGCGGTACCCACAACGTTCGCGACGAGGAGTCCGAGGAGGACGACGACGACGAGACCGACCACATACCCGGCGGTCCAGGCCAACGCAGAGAGCGCCGCACGGCCCCTGACCGGTGTGATCCAGAGGCCGGCGGCGGGCACGGGTGGTGGCGTGATTACCGCAGCCCCTCGATCACTGCAGCCCCTCGGCGACCCGGTACGGGGCTGCCGTGGCGGCGGCGACCTGATCGAGGGTCACCCCGTCGACCAGCTCGACCAGGGTCAGCCCGTCGGAGTCGCGGTCGAAGACCCCGAGTTCGGTGATGATGCGGTCCACGCACCCCAGGCCGGTGAGCGGCAGGGAGGTCTCCGAGACGATCTTGGACGAGCCGTTCTTGGCCAGCTGGTCCATCACCACGACGATCCGGCGGGCACCCACCACGAGGTCCATCGCGCCACCCATGCCCTTGACCATGGCCCCGGGGACCATCCAGTTGGCGATGTCGCCGGCCGGGTTGACCTCCATGGCGCCGAGGATGGCCACGTCGATCTTCCCCGAGCGGATCATGCCGAAGCTCATCGCGGAGTCGAAGATCGACGAGCCGGGCAGCGTGGTGACGGTCTCCTTGCCGGCGTTGATCAGGTCCGGGTCGACATCATCCGGGTGCGGGTAGGGGCCGATGCCGAGCAGGCCGTTCTCCGACTGCAGGGTGACGTTGACGCCCTCGGGGACGTAGTTGGGCACCAGCGTCGGCAGACCGATCCCCAGGTTGACGTACTGGCCGTCCGAGAGCTCGAGGGCCGCGCGGGCGGCCATGGCCTTGCGGTCGCGTCCGAGTCGGGCGGGCGTGCCGGGAGTGCTCATCAGCGCTGTCCTTCCGAGGGCGGGTTGGTGGTGGTCTTCTCGATCCACTTGGTCTGCTCCACCTGCTGCGGGGTGAGCTCGACCAGGCGGTGCACGAAGATGCCGGGCAGGTGGATGTCGTCGGGAGCCAGTTCTCCGACCTCGACGATCTCCTCGGCCTCGACGATGCACACCCGACCGGCCATGGCGGCCAGCGGCGAGAAGTTGCGGGCGGTGAGGTTGAACCGCAGGTTTCCGCTGCGGTCCGCGACCGCGGCCCGCACGAGCGAGAAGTCGGCCTCGATGGCCTGCTCGAGCACGTAGGTCTCGCCCCGGATCTCCCGGGTCTCCTTGGGTGGGGAGGCCAGCGCGACCCCGCCCTCGGAGTCGTACTTCCACGGCATCCCGCCGTCGGCCACGTAGGTGCCCACGCCGGTGCGCGTGTAGAACGCCCCGATCCCGGAGCCGCCCGCCCGCATCCGCTCGGCGAGAGTGCCCTGCGGCGTCAGCTCGACCTCGAGCTCACCGGACAGGTATTGCCGCGCGAACTCCTTGTTCTCCCCGACGTACGACGAGACGATGCGTCGCAGTTTGCCGGTCTCCAGGAGCATGCCGAGGCCCTTGCCGTCGACACCCGCGTTGTTGGAGAAGACCTCGAAGTCCCCGACGTCGCGGGCCGCGAGTGCCTCGATGACGACCTGCGGGATCCCGCAGAGGCCGAAACCGCCGGCGGCGATCGACGCCCCGTCCGGGATGTCCGCGACGGCCTGTTCCGCGGTCATGATCTTGCTGGACATACTCGTCCTCCTTGAATGTGGGCTGTCAGGCGATGCCGAGGATCTCGATCGCCGTCTTGCGCATGTCGACCTTGCGGACCTTCCCTGTGACGGTCATGGGGAACTCGTCCACCACGTGGACGTACCTGGGGATCTTGTGACGGGCCAGCTTGCCGGTCGCGAAGTCCCGGACCTCCTCGGCGGTCAGGTCGTCGCGTCCGGGCTTGAGCCGGATCCACGCCATCAGTTCCTCACCGTACTTCGGATCCGGGACCCCGATCACCTGGGCGTCGAGGATGTCGGGGTGGGTGTAGAGGAACTCCTCGACCTCACGCGGGTAGATGTTCTCGCCCCCGCGGATCACCATGTCCTTGATGCGGCCGGTGATCCTCACATAGCCGTCGGCGTCCATCTCCCCGATGTCGCCGGTGTGCATCCACCCGTCGGCGTCGAGTGCCTCGGCGGTCTTCTCCGGCTCGTTCCAGTACCCGATCATCACGCTGTAGCCCTTGGTGCAGAACTCCCCCGCCTCGCCGCGCGGCAGGGTCTCACCCGACTCCGGGTCCACGATCTTGATCTCGAGGTGCTGACCGACCCGCCCCACGGTGGTGACGCGGCGGTCCAGCGAGTCGTCGGCCCGGGTCTGGGTGGACACCGGGGAGGTCTCGGTCATGCCGTAGCAGATCGAGACCTCCTCCATGTTCATCCGGTCGATCACCTGACGCATGGTCGCCTCCGGACAGGGCGAGCCCGCCATGATGCCGGTCCGCAGGGAGGACAGGTCGTAGGAGTCGAAGTCCTCGAGCGCGAGCTCGGCGATGAACATCGTCGGCACGCCGTACAGGCTCGTGCACTTCTCCTGCGCGACCGCCCGCAGCGAGGCCGCGGGGTCGAACGCGGGCGCCGGGATCACCATGCACGACCCGTGGGTGGTGCACGCGAGGTTGCCCATCACCATGCCGAAGCAGTGGTAGAAGGGCACCGGGATACAGACCCGGTCCACCTCCGAGTAGTTGATCGTCTCCCCCACGAAGAACCCGTTGTTGAGGATGTTGGTGTGCGAGAGGGTGGCGCCCTTGGGGAAGCCGGTCGTGCCCGAGGTGTACTGGATGTTGATGGGATCGCCGGCTCCGAGACCCGCACGGATCCCGGCCAGCTCGTCGGCGTCGGTGGGCCCCGACATCATGGACTCCCACTCCTCGTCGCCGAACAGCACCACCACCTCCAGGTCCGGGCAGTTCGGCTGGACCTGGGACAGCATGCCGGTGTAGTCCGAGTCCTTGAACTGAGGCGCGGCGACCACGGCCTTGATCCCCGCCTGAGTGAGCACGTACTCGAGCTCGTGGACCCGATAGGAGGGGTTGATGTTGACCAGCACCGCCCCGATCTCGGCGGTGGCGTACTGGATCATCACCCACTCCCAGCGGTTGGGGGACCAGATCCCCACGCGGTCGCCGGTCCGGATCCCGAGCCGCAGCAGACCCGAGGCCAGGCGACGGACGTCGGCGTGGAACTCCGCGTAGGTCCACCGGCGTCCGGCCTGCACGTCGACGAGGGCGTCGCGGTCACCGAATCGCGCGACCGTGGCGGCCAGGTTGTCGGCGATCGTCTGCGTGAGCAGCGGGACGTCGGTGTCCCCCCGGGTGTGGGAGAGCGCGGGGTCCAGTGGGGTGGAATCGAGATCGGAGGTGGTCATCTCGGTGCTCCTTGGCGGTCTGTCGGGGTGTCGGGGTGTCGAGGTGTCGGGGCGTTAGGTCGTGGCGGCCGCGGCGCGACGCATCGTCGCCTCGGCCTGACGGAAGACGGGACCGTCGACCATGCGGCCGTCCAGCCGGAAGACGCCCTGGTTGCTCCGGGCGGCGTCGAGAACCTTCCGGGCCCAGGCCACCTCGTCGTCGTCGGGCGCGTAGGCCTGTCGCACCACCGCCACCTGGGACGGATGGATGCAGGCCGTGGCCACGAAGCCCAGGGCGACGGCGTCGAGCGCCTCGGCGCGCTGACCGGCCTCGTCGGCGATGTCGAGGTGGACCGAGTCCACCGCCCACCGACCGAAGGCGGCCGCGGCGAGCGCGACCTGCGCACGCGCGTGCCGGGGGACGTCGCGGTACTCCCCCGCGACCCGGGGGCCACCGGCCTCGACTGCCGAGAATCGGCTGGTCGACCCGCCCATGGCGGCCAGGAGGTCCTCGGCGCCCCACATCATCCCGGCGCAGCCGGGGGCGGCGGCGATCTCCCCGGCGCGGATCACTCCCAGGGGGGTCTCCACCAGTGCCAGGACCGCCGCGCCGATGGCGGCGTGGACGTCGGCGACCTGGGCCGCCGACTCGGTCTTGGCGAGCATGACGCAACGGTAGCCCGTGGCGGCGAGGGCCTCGAGGTCCGCGGAGTGGTCCTCGGTGTCGACGGGGTTGACGCGGACGATCGTCCGCTCCGGATCCAGGTCGGAGGCCACGAGCGCCTCCCGGGCGGCCGGTCGCGCGTCCGGGGCGACCGCGTCCTCCAGGTCGACGATCACCACGTCCGCCCGCTCGGCCGCCTTGCCGTACCGCTCGGGGCGGTCGGCCGGGCAGAACAGCAGCGCCGGGCCCGGCGGGATCCAGGCCGGGGTCATGCCGTTCCCTCCCCCACCTGGTCGGCCGGACGCTTGCGAACCAGCGTCTTGCGGACGGCTCTGGCCACCACGTCACCGTGCTGGTTGCGGCCGATGTGCTCGAGCGTCACGATGCCCTCTCCCGGCCGCGACTTCGACTCCCGTTTGTCAGTGCACACCGTCTCGGCGTAGAGGGTGTCGCCGTGCAGGACCGGCTTGGGGAAGGTGACCTCGGAGAACCCGAGGTTGGCCACGATCGTGCCCTGGGTGAGCTGCGCGACCGACAGCCCGACCAGCGTAGACAGTGTGTGCATGGAGTTCATGAGCCGCTCGCCGCCGAAACCGGGCTGCTCGGCCGACCACGCGGCGTCCAGGTGCAGGGCCTGGGTGTTCATCGTGAGCGTGGTGAACAGGACGTTGTCCGTCTCGGTCATGGTGCGCCCCGGGCGGTGGAGGTACGCCGTGCCGACCTCGTACTCCTCGAACCACAGTCCGCGTTGGACGACCTCTTTGCGCTGGTCCGTCATGGCCTCAACCTTCTCACTCACAACCCGAGTCCCCGCGCGATCAGCATGAGCTGCACCTCGGTGGTGCCCTCGCCGATCTCGAGGATCTTGGAGTCGCGGTAATGCCGTGCCACCGGGTACTCGTTCATGAACCCGTAGCCGCCGTGGATCTGGGTGGCGTCCCGGGCGTTGTCCATGGCCGCCTCGGAGGAGACCATCTTGGCGATGGCGGCCTCCTTCTTGAAGGGCTTGCCGGCCAGCATGAGGCGAGCGGCCTCGTAGTAGGCGCAGCGCGCGGTATGGGCGCGAGCCTCCATGCGGGCGATCTTGAAGGCGATCGCCTGGAACGACCCGATCTTCTGGCCCATCGACTCGCGCTCACGCGCGTACTTGACCGATTCGTCCACACACCCCTGCGCGGCGCCGGTGGCCACCGCGGCGATCGCGATGCGGCCCTCGTCGAGGATCGACAGGAAGTTCGCGTACCCGCGCCCCTCCTCCCCGAGCAGGTTCTCCGCCGGGACCCGCACGTCGGAGAAGGTCAGCGGATGGGTGTCGGAGGAGTTCCACCCGACCTTGTCGTAGGCCGGCTCGACCGTGAAACCGGGCGTGCCGGACGGGACGATGATGGTCGAGATGGCCTTCTTGCCGTTATCGCGGACGCCGGTCACGGCGGTGACGTTGACCAGCGACGTGATGTCGGTGCCCGAGTTGGTGATGAACTGCTTGTTGCCGTTGACCACCCACTCGTCGCCGTCCCGCTTGGCGGTGGTCCTGGTCGCTCCTGCGTCCGACCCAGCACCGGGCTCGGTGAGCCCGAAGCCCGCGAGCGTCTTCCCGGCCGCGAGATCGGGGAGCCAGGTGTTCTTCTGCTCCTCGGTACCGAAGTGGTAGATCGGCATCGCCCCGAGGCCCACGCCGGCCTCGAGGGTCATGGCGGTGGACTGGTCGACACGGCCCAGTTCCTCGAGGGCCAGGGACAGGGCGAAGTAGTCGCCGCCCATGCCGCCGAACTCCTCGGGGAAGGGAAGACCGAACAGGCCCATCTCCCCCATCCCGGCCACGATCTCGTAGGGGAACGTGTGGTTGCGGTCGTGCTCGGCCGAGGCGGGGGCGACCACCTTGTCGGCGAACTCGGCGACCGTCGACTTCAGGTCGGCGTAGTGCTCTTCCAACTCAGGCATTGCCTTCTCCTTCGGATTCCTCGGTGGAGGGGTCGGGGGTTGAGGGGTGGGGCTCGACCGTCGCGAGCAGGTGGTCGGCGGGCACCTGCTCGCCGGTGGTGACGTTCAGCCGGACCACGCCGTCGATCGGCGCGGCCAGGGAGTGCTCCATCTTCATGGCCTCGACGGCCAGGACGTTCTGTCCCGCGGTCACCTCGTCGCCGTCGGCGGCGAAGCACGCGATGACCGAACCGGGCATGGGGCTGAGGATCTGGCCGTCCGACATACCGGCGTCGTGGATCCGGGAGTCGATCAACGGGAGCAGCCGCAGGTCCCAGGTGCCGCCGTCCCCGGCGACCCAGTAGGTGTCCGATGATCTGGGGGCGGTCGAGCGCACCACGGTCCAGCGCTGCTGGGTGTCGTCGACGGTCAGTCGCAGCGACCGGCCGTCCCGGGCGACCCGGGCCCGGTGCCGCGAGGAGACCTCGGGCTCGGCCGTGGAGCCGATCGTGGCGTCGGTGATGGTCACCTCGGCGTCGTCGGGTGTTCCCCTGAGACCGACGGTGACGGCCGCCGATCCCGGACCGGAGTCCAGCCGGGTCCACACCTCGGCGCGCCCGCCGACCCGCCAGCCGTTGGGGACGTCCCACGGCCCCCGCCGGGCGGCCGGCACGCGGGCCCAGCGCTCCTCGGTGCGGTGCATGGCCACCGCGACCAGGGCGCCCTCGGGCGCCGGGGTCGCGGTGTAGTCGTCGAGAGTCCGGTCGAGTAGTCCTGTGTCGAGGTCACCGGCGACGACCTCCGGCTGGGAGAGCAGGAACCGGCAGAAGTCGATGTTGGTCCGCAGGCCCAGCACGTGGGTGTCGGCGAGCGCGGCGTCGAGCCGGGCCAGCGCCTCGGCCCGGTCGGCGCCGTGGGCGATGACCTTGCCGAGCATCGGGTCGTAGTCACTGCCGACGACCGTGCCGACGCGCAGGCCGGAGTCCACGCGGATGCCGTCGCCCGCGGGTTCCTCCAGCCCGAGCACGGTGCCGCCAGTCGGAAGGAAGCCCTTGGCCGGGTCCTCCGCGTAGACGCGGGCCTCGATCGCGTGACCGGTGAGCGTCACGTCCTCCTGGCGCAGCGTCAGTTCCTCGCCCGCGGCGATGCGGACCTGCCAGTCGACCAGGTCCACGCCGGTGACCATCTCGGTGACCGGGTGTTCGACCTGGAGCCGGGTGTTCATCTCCATGAAGAAGAACTCGTCCGGGGCGTGGGCCGAGACGATGAACTCGACCGTGCCCGCACCCACGTAGCCGACCGAGCGGGCCGCGTCGCACGCGGCGGCACCGATCCGCTGGCGGGTGACCTCGTCGAGCAGCGCGCTGGGCGCCTCCTCGATGACCTTCTGGTGGCGGCGCTGCAGCGAGCACTCACGCTCTCCCAGGTGGATGACGTTGCCGTGGGTGTCGGCGAGGACCTGGACCTCGATGTGTCGCGGGGTGTCGACGAACCGCTCGAGGAACAGGGTGTCGTCGCCGAACGCACCCGCGGACTCGCGTCGGGAGGAGTCGAGCGCGGCGCGCAGGTCCTCGGGTCGCTCGACGCGTCGCATGCCCTTGCCGCCGCCGCCCGCAGACGGCTTGACGAGGACCGGGTATCCGACCTCGTCTGCGCCGGCCACCAGTTCGTCGTCGGTCAGTCCCGGCCGCGAGATCCCGGGCACGGTCGGCACGTCCCGGGCGGACACCGCCGCCTTGGCGGTGATCTTGTCCCCCATGGTCTCGATGGCGGTGGCCGGTGGCCCCACGAAGATCAGGCCGGCCTCCTCCAGCGCCCGCGCGAACCGGGAGTTCTCCGACAGGAACCCGTAGCCCGGGTGGACCGCCTGCGCGCCGGTCCGGCGGCAGGCGTCGATCACCTTGTCGATGTCGAGATAGGACTCCGAGGCCTGCGCCGGGCCCAGGCGGACCGCCGCGTCGGCCATGCGCACGTGCAGGGCGTCGGCGTCCGCGTCGGAGTAGACGGCGACCGAGCGGATCCCCGCTGCCCGCAGGGAGCGGATCACGCGGCAGGCGATCTCCCCGCGGTTGGCCACCAGAACGGTGTGGAGTTTCTGGGACAGTTCCTCTGACATGGGGCTACTCACATCCTGAAGACGCCGTTGTTGACCGGCTGGAGGGGGGCGTTGGCGGCGGCCGCGAGGGCCAGACCGAGGACGGTGCGGGTGTCGGCGGGGTCGATGATCCCGTCGTCCCAGAGGCGGGCTGTGGAGTAGTAGGCGGTGGACTGCTCCTCGAACTGCTCGCGGATGGGCGCGGTGAACTCCGCCTGCTGCTCGTCGGTCCACTCCCCGCCCGACTTGGTCACCTGCGCGGCGCGCACCGAGGCGAGGGTGTCCGCGGCCTGGGGCCCGCCCATCACGGCGATCCGGGCGTTGGGCCACATCCACAGGAATCGCGGCGAGTAGGCGCGGCCACACATGGAGTAGTTGCCGGCGCCGAAGGACCCGCCCACCACGATCGTGAACTTGGGCACGCGCGCGCACGCCACCGCGGCGACCATCTTGGCGCCGTTCTTGGCGATGCCGCCCGCTTCGTACTGACGACCGACCATGAAGCCGGTGATGTTCTGGAGGAAGACCAGCGGGATCTTGCGGCGATCACACAGTTCGATGAAGTGCGCGCCCTTGAGCGCGGATTCGGAGAAGATGACGCCGTTGTTGCCGATGATCCCCACCGGATGACCGTGGATGTGGGCGAACGCGGTGACCATCGACGTGCCGTAGTCCCTCTTGAACTCCGTGAACTCGCCACCGTCGACGACGGTCCCGATGATGTCGCGCACGTCGTAGGGCTGCCGGGAGTCCACCGGGACCAGGTCGTAGAGGTCCGTCTGCGGACGCACAGGTTCGCGGGGCTCGAGGACCTCCCAGTCCGGCTCGGGGGCCGGCGGGCAGGTCGCGATGATCTCGCGGACCTTCATGAGTGCGTCATAGTCGTCGTCGGCGAGGTGGTCCACCACACCCGAGGTCTTGGCGTGCAGGTCGCCGCCTCCGAGCTCCTCGGCGGTGACCTCCTCGCCGGTGGCGGCCTTCACCAGCGGCGGACCGGCGAGGAAGATCGTGCCCTGGTTGCGCACGATCACGGCCTCGTCGCTCATCGCGGGGACGTAGGCGCCGCCGGCGGTGCACGACCCCATCACCGCGGCGATCTGCGGGATCCCCTGGGCCGACATGGTGGCCTGGTTGTAGAAGATGCGGCCGAAGTGGTCCCGGTCGGGGAACACGTCGTCCTGCTGGAGCAACATCGCTCCGCCCGAGTCCACCAGGTAGATGCACGGCAGGTTGTTGGCCAACGCCACCTCCTGGCCGCGCAGGTGCTTTTTGACGGTCATCGGGTAGTAGGTACCGCCGGAGACGGTCGCGTCGTTGGCGATCACCAGGCACTCGCGGCCCGACACCCGCCCGATCCCGGCGACCACGCCGGCGCCGGGCGCCTTGCCCCCGTACATCTCCTCCGCCGCCAGGGGTGACAGCTCGAGGAACGGGCTACCCGGATCCAGCAGCACGTCGACCCGCTGGCGCGCGAGGAGCTTGCCGCGCTCGAGGTGCCGGGCCCGGGCCTTCTCGCCGCCGCCCATCGCGGCCCGCTCGAGGCGGTCGCGGAGGTCGGCGAGCAGCTCCTCGTGCGCCTGGCGGTTGGTGGGCGGGTTGTCGGTGGACGAGCTGTCGGTGGACGAGCTGTCGGTGGACGGGCGATCGGTGGTCGCGGAAGACATCAGCGCCGCTCCCTTTCAGTTAAGTCGGATTAACTGAGTTCGACCATAGTGCCCTGGCTCACAGATGTCCAGAAGGCGGCACGACCCGGGCCGACGGGAGCTCGACAGCGCGGCATGACCGGCCGGGAGATCACGGATGAACCCGGAGCAAAGAGCAGGTCAGGTGCTAAGGCTAACCTGACCTAGCACAGGCTCTCCTTGCTTGCAAGTCGGCGCGACCGGGGGTTGACTCGGTGGCACCCGACCGGATCGACTCACCGACCGGATCGACTCACCGATACGAGGAGCACCCGACATGGCCACTCTGACCGGAATCAGCAACTGCACCGTCACCACGTGCTCGTTCAACGCCGACGCCGACTGCACGGCACCGGCGATCACCGTGGCGGGATCACCCGACCACGCCGAGTGTGGGACGTTCATCTCGCTCGACGTGCGGGGCGGACTGCCCACGGCGACCGCACACGTCGGCGCCTGCCAGCGCGTCGAGTGCACGCACAACAAGGATCTGCTCTGCTCGGCGGAATCAGTGAAGATCGGCTCCGGCGCCGACACCGCCGATTGCCTGACCTACTCCCCGGCCTAGGAGTTCACCGGCCTAGGGGTTCAGCTCGCCCGGGCCACGTACTGGCCCATCTCGCGGACCACGTCCCCCAGGCTCTGCGCCCGGGTCATGAACGGCAGGTGCACGACATCGGCGTCGCGCCCGAGCGCGGTGAGCAGGTGCAGGCCATCGGGGTCGACGCCCAGGACGAACGGCGGATGAGCCGGGTCGCCCGACCCGGCCAGGATCGCCAGGTGCTCTCCGAAGCGCGCCCGTATCTCGTCCGCGAGGCCGGGCGCCTCGGCGGCCAGCGGGTCCGAGGGAACCGAATCCAGGTCGCGCGCGTGGACCGTCCCCTGGTGCCCGAGCCGACGCACCTGCAGGTCACCGAGGTCGATCTCGATCTCGACGACCCAGCCCTCACCCTGGCGCGCGGACCGCGCGACCCCGAAACCGTACAGGCTGGCCACGTGCACCTTCGCCTCCACGATGGGGGCGAACTCGTCGATCATCACGACCACCTCGACCGACGACCCCGGCTCCACGATCAGGCCCGACCACGGTGCGGGAGCCCCGGTGACCACGATGGAACCACCACCGACCCAGCGGTGCTGTGCGGAGACCATCACATCCGAGCGGTTCCGGGTCCCCCGGACGGCGACTGTGGCGACGCCCGACCCGTCCAGCAGTCGTCGGGCGCCGTTCTCGATCGGATTCGGTGCCATCGTTCACCCTCCACGGGTCGCCTACGGCGAGGTCTCGACGGCGAGGTTTAGGTGACCCTCGCCTAACTTAGGTACCCCTAAAGTGCCTGAGTCCCCCGGTCGCTGTCAAGCGGAGGCCCTAGAGTGGTGCCGTGACCGACACCACAACCGACGCCACCGGCAACCCGGGCCCCGCCCTCTCCCCCACCGAGATGCCGCGCCGGGTGCACGCCTTCCGGGACGACGCGCTCGGATACGACGACGCCTCGGCCCTCGCGGAACGTGTCCGCAGCCGGGAGGTCTCACCCACGGAGCTGATCGAGGCCGCCATCGATCGGTGCGCAGCGGTCGACCCCGTACTGGGAGCCCTGGTGCACACCGACTACGAACGCGCGCGTCACCGGGCGTCCTGGGTCCGGGACTCCCACCTGTCGGCCCCGCTCGCCGGCGTCCCGTCCGCATTCAAGGACGCGGTCCGGGTGGAGGGCCTGCCCATGACGCTCGGATCCTCGGCGGTGCCCACCCGGCCCGCCCTCCACGACGGCCCCTACGCACCCCTGTTCCGTGCGACCGGACTCATCCCGCTGGGAACGACCGCGATGCCACCCTTCGGCTGGACCGCCGCCACCGAACGGCAGGGAGGTCTCGTCACCCGTAATCCGTGGGACACCGGCCGCACCAGCGGGGGGTCGTCGGGAGGATCCGCCGCACTCGTGGCCGCCGGCGCGTTGCCGATCGCCCACGCCAACGACGGTGGCGGCTCTATCCGGATCCCTGCGGCGGTCACCGGGCTCGTCGGGTTCAAACCCAGTCGCGGCAGGCACCCCGACGAGGAGTTCTCGGCGAACATGCCGATCCCGATCATCTCCCAGTCCGTGGTCTCCCGGTCCGTGCGCGACACGGTGGCCTTCCTGACCGCCTTCGAGGCCGGGCACCGTCCGGTGGGGGTCCCGCCGCTGGGTGCGGTCTCGCCGACACCCACCCGGCGGTTGCGCATCGGCCTGGTCGAGCACAGTCCCGCGGGCGATCCGACCGATGCCGCCACCCTGGCGGTGCTGCGGAAGGCCGCCGACCGGCTGGAGGCGCTGGGCCACGAGATCGTGCCGACGCCCGCGCCGGTCCCGTCCTCGTTCCGCGAGGACTTCATCGCCTACTGGGGCCTGCTCGCGCTGGCCACGTCCTCCGGTGGGCGGGGCATGTTCAGCCCCGAGTTCGCGGCGGATCGGCTTGATCCGTTCACGATCGGCCTCGCCGCGATGGCCCGGCGGTCCCTGCCCTCGCTCCCGGTGCACCTGTTCCGCCTCTATCGGGCCAGGCGACGGTTCGACTCGGCGTTCGGCGATCTCGACGTGTACCTCAACCCCGTGGTCAACCACGAGACCCCGGAGGTCGGGTACCTGGACGCGGACCTGGACTACGAGACCCACCTCCAGAGGGTGTCCGACTGGGTCACCTTCACCCCCCTCCAGAACATCGCGGGGTCGCCCGCCGTCTCCCTCCCGGCCGGTCGGGCTCCGGACGGCCTGCCCATCGGCGTGCACCTGTCGTCGAGGATCGGTCACGACCGCCTACTACTCGAACTCGCCTCCGAGTACGAGGAGGCCTACCCGTTCGACCGCATCTGGGAGTGACACTCACTCGTCCAGGAGCTGGGCGACCCGCGGGCCGACCCGGCGGCGCAGCACCACCTCCGTGCGGGTCCGCAGGACGCCCGGCGTGGAGATGATGGCGCTGAAGACCTCCTCGAGATGCGCGTGATCGCGGGCCACCACCCGGCAGACCACGTCGAACTCCCCCGCCACACTCATCACCTCGAGCACCTCTCGTACCTCGGCGAGCCCGGAACAGGTCGCCTCCAGCTCGGCCTGCGCCATCTGGATGTGCACCAACGCCGAGAGCGGGTACCCGAGCGCCGCCGAATCGAGGGTCGGCGCCCACGACGCGATCACTCCCCGGGCCTCGAGCTTGTCCAGCCTGGCCTGTGCGGTCCCTCGCGCCACCCCGAGGCGGCGGGAGAACTCGCGGACCCCGACCCTGGGGTCCGCCAGGACGACCTTCAGGAGTCGTCGGTCGGTGTGGTCCAGAGCGGAAGATGCGTGGGGAGCCGAGTCCATGTGCCCATCATAAGGTGCGATCCGTTGAACACAGTGCCTAACGACCTACGCCCCAGAGGCGCCGGAGTGCACACCCTGTTCGGCACAACACTGACCACGTGACGCGCATCACGCGCGCGCCTAGCCTGGAGTCGTATCTCGATTCTCTCGAAGGCCAGGTGTGACCGATGACCTCTCTTCTCGGACCCACGAGCGGTACCCAGGACGACCCGCGTGACCCGCGGGCGGACGCCACCTCGTTCTCCCTCTCCGACCGCTACACGCGGGAGAGCGGGACGGTGTTCCTCACCGGCATCCAGGCACTGGTCCGCACGGTCCGCGACCGCGCGCGCCTGGACCGCCGGCAGAGCCTGCTCACCGCCAGTCTCGTCAGTGGGTACGAGGGCTCCCCACTCGCCGGCTACGACCTCGAGCTGGCCAGGCGCGGGACGTTCCTCGACCCGTTCGACGTGGTCCATCGTCCCGCCCTCAACGAGGAGGCCGCCGCGACGGCCGTCATGGGGTCGCAACTCGCGCGACGCACGGGCACCCTTCGCGCGACCGCCAACACCGGCGGCGCGCCCCTGCAGGGCGTCGTCGGGTACTGGTACGGCAAGGCCCCCGGCCTGGACCGCGCCACGGACGCGATCCGCCACGCCAACCTCATCGGCACCGACCCTCACGGGGGTGCGGTGGCCTTCGTCGGAGACGACCCCGGGGCCAAGTCCTCGACGGTGCCCTGTTCGTCGGAGCTCGCGCTGGCAGACCTCTTTCTCCCGACGCTTTATCCCGCGGACTCCCAGGACGTGCTGGACTTCGGCGTCCACGCGGCCATCCTCTCCCGCGTCTCGGGCCTGTGGTCGGCCGTGAAGATCTCGTCGCACGTGGCGGACGCGTCGTCCACGGCGCTGGTCGACCCGGATCGGATCCTGCCCGTCTACGGCGACCTGGGGACCAGCCCCCACGTGCCCTCGGGCCAGTTGCTCGGGTCCAGCCTCATGGAATTGGAGCAGAACCAGCTCACCACCCGCATCCCGCGGGCGCTGGAGTACGCACGGCTCAACGGACTCAACCGGATCGTCCAGTCGACCACCGACGACCGGATCGGCATCGTCGCCGCAGGCAAGAGCTACCTCGACGTCCGCGAGTCGTTGCGCAAGCTGGGTCTGGACGATTCCGAACTCGCCCGGCGCGGCATCCGGATCCTCAAGCTCGGCATGGTCTACCCCATGGAGCGCTCGGTCCTCGACGAGTTCATGTCCGGCCTCGACGAGGTGATCGTGGTGGAGGAGAAGCGGGACTTCATCGAGACCATGATCCGCGAGATCCACTTCCGACGCGCGGACGTCGCGAATGTCGTGGGCAAGACCCACGAGGACGGCTCCACGCTGTTCAGCCGGTTCGGCGAACTCGACGTCGACGCCGTGACCCGCGGTCTGGCGCAGCGGCTCGGCCGCGTCCACGGGATCGAGTCGGCGCTCGCCTGGCTCGACGGCCCCGGCCGGGGCCGCGCGCGCATCGCCCTGCCCTTGGCCACCACCCGCACCCCCTACTTCTGCTCGGGCTGCCCGCACAACAGTTCCACCAAGGTGGCGGACGGAACGCTCGTGGGCGGTGGCATCGGCTGCCACGCGATGGTGCTTCTGATGGACGAGGAGCAGGTCGGCACGGTCACCGGGGTCACCCAGATGGGCGGCGAGGGCCTTCAGTGGACCGGTATGGCCCCGTTCCTGACCGAGAACCACCTGGTGCAGAACATCGGCGACGGGACGTTCATGCACTCCGGCTCGCTCGCCCTCCGCGCGGCCGTGGCCTCAGGCGACAACATCACCTACAAGCTGCTCCACAACGGCACGGTCGCGATGACGGGTGGCCAGGACCCGGTCGGCCAGATGACCCTGCCGGAGATCCTGCGACTCCTTCAGGCGGAGCGGGTCGCCAAGATCGTCGTCACCACCGATGACGTCAGGGCCACGAGATCCCAGGGGCTGCCCCGCGGCATCGAGGTCCGCGACCGTCGCGACACGCTCGAGGTCCAGAAGGAGCTCGCCGCGGTCCCCGGTGTGACCGTGCTGGTCCACGACCAGTTCTGCGCGGCCGAGAAGCGCCGCCACCGCAAGCGCGGCACCTACCCCACCCCGGCGGAACGGGTGGTGATCAACGAACGCATCTGCGAGGGTTGCGGCGACTGCGGCAAGAAGTCCAACTGCCTGTCGGTCCATCCGGTGGAGACCGAGTTCGGCCGGAAGACCCGGATCGACCAGTCGACCTGCAACCTCGATTTCTCCTGCCTGGAAGGCGACTGCCCCGCCTTCGCCACCGTGGTGCCGGGAACACGGAGCGAGCGTGTGGCGACGGCGCCCGAGCTCGACGCGTCGGCCCTGCCGGAGCCGATCAGGGCCGAGGTCGACGCGGGCCGGGGCTTCTCACTTCGCCTGACCGGTATCGGCGGTACGGGGATCGTCACCGTGTCCGCTGTCCTGGCGACCGCCGCCGTGCTCGACGGCAACGCCGCCCGCACCCTCGACATGACAGGACTGGCGCAGAAGGGCGGCGCGGTGGTCTCCGACGTGCGGGTGGCCCGGACCCCGATCGAGCAACCCCCGAAGATCGGCGCCGGCGACTGCGACCTCTACCTGTGTTGTGACGGCCTCGTGGGCGCGGACGACGCGAACCTCAAGGTCGCCCACCCGGACCGCACCACCGCGGTCGTCTCCACCACCCGGATCCCCACGGGCTCCATGGTGATCGACACCGCCGTGCACTACCCGTCCGGCGCCGACATCCAGGCCTCCATCGATCGGGCCTCGAGGCGGGGCGTCTACCTGAACCCGGGTGAGATCACGGAGAACCTCTTCGGCTCCACCCAGGCCTCCAACATGATCATGGTGGGGGCGGCCTACCAGAGCGGGGCGCTACCGATCTCCGCGCAGGCCATCGAGCGGGCCATCGAGCTCAACGGTGTCGCGGTGGCGGCGAACCTGCAGGCGTTCCGCCGCGGGCGCCAGGCCGTCGCGGACCCGAAGGCCCTCGGCGCGCTGGTCGCCGATCTGCACCGCCCGGTGACCACGGCGACTCCGGACCTGCACGAGCCGTCCCCCGCCGCGCACCGCCTGCTCACCGGCCTGGGCCCGGACGCCTCCGACGAGCTCCGGGCGGTCGTCGCCCTGCGTGTCGACGAACTCATCGGCTTCCAGAGCGAGGCCTACGCGGCCGACTACGTGCGCAGGGTCGAAGACCTGCGGGCGGCCGAGGCGCTGTCCGGGACCGGCGGCGAGCGGCTCACCCTGACGGTGGCCAGGAACCTGCACAAACTCATGGCGTACAAGGACGAGTACGAGGTGGCCCGGCTGGCCGTCGACCCGGAGTTCGCGGCCCGACTCACCGAGGAGTGGGGCGAGGGGGCCGTCCCCAAGCTCAAGCTGCACCCGCCGGCCCTGCGCGCGATGGGGATGAAGCGCAAGATCGCGATCGGCCCGAAGGCCATGCCCGCCATGAGGGCACTGGCGCGGATGAAGCGCCTGCGCGGCACCCCACTCGACGTGTTCGGCTACGCCCACGTCCGCAGAGTGGAGCGCGAGCTGTTGGCCGAGTACCGCGATGTGGTCCGGCACCTGACCACCGCCCTGCAGCGCACGGGCCCCGTCGGCCGGGATGCCGCCTGGTACGACACCGCCGTCGCGCTGGCGGATCTGCCCGACATGGTGCGCGGATACGAACACGTCAAGCTGGACAACGTGGAGCGCTACCGCGAGGAGCTCACCCGGATGCTCAGCGTGCTCAGGACCGCAGTGCCGCCGACGCCATCGCGGTGAGGACGCGCCGCAGTTCGGCCTCGGCCATGGACGGCAGCCGCGGACTGGAGTTGAGCAGTCCGAACACCGCGTGCACATGAGCCCGCGCGTCCACGGCGGGCAGCTCCGGGCGCAGACCCATGAGAGCGTCGACCCACATCTCGGCGTACTCGCGCTGCAGGTTACGCACCTCGTGGCGCGGCCCAGCGGGCAGTGCGCCGAGGTCGCGGAACTGCACGCTGATGAGATCCGGTTCGGTCGCGACGAAGTCCACATGGACCCCCAGGAGCGCGTCCAGCACCTCGGCCGGGTGTCCGCCCTGCTTCACCGCGGCGCGCCCACCGTCACGCAGGCGGCGCGAGATGTCGAGCAGCATCTCGGCGAGCACGTCCTCCTTGGAGGAGAAGTACCGGTACATGCCGGGCCCCGAGATGCCCACCTCGGCGCCGATGTCGTCCAGGCGCACCGCGTGAAAGCCCCGCCGTGCCATGAGCCGGGCCGCGGCGACGAGGATCTCATCGCGGCGGCGGGCCTTGGCCTGGGCGCGGGGGGTCAGCGTCACGGCGTCCTGCTGGTCCATCTGCCCCCTCGCTATCTACGACACCGTTTCCGGCGGGCTCAGTGGAAGAAGTGCCGGGCGCCGGTGAAGTACATCGTGATCCCGGCCTTCTCGGCGGCTTCGATCACCTCGGCGTCGCGGACGGACCCGCCCGGCTGCACCACCGCGCGCACGCCCGCCTCGGCGAGCACCTCGAGCCCGTCGGCGAACGGGAAGAACGCGTCCGACGCCGCCACGGCCCCGACCACCCGCTCCCCCGCGCGCTGCACCGCGAGTCGGGCGGAGTCGACGCGGTTGACCTGGCCCATGCCCACGCCGACGGTCGCACCGGCCTGCACCAGCAGGATGGCGTTGGACTTGACCGCGCGGCAGGCCCGCCACGCGAACAGCAGGTCGCGCAGGGTCTGCTCATCGGCGTCGTCGCCGCAGGCCTTGGTCCATCCCGCGGTCACGTCGCCGTCGGCGTCCAGCGAGTCGCGCTCCTGGACCAGGACGCCACCGGAGATCTGCTTGCGCTCGAGTTCCCCCTGCGCCGGCGGGTTCGCCTCGAGGATCCGAATGTTCTTCTTGCGCTGCAGTATCTCCACGGCACCGTCGGCGTAGGAGGGCGCGATGATCACCTCGGTGAAGATCTCGGCGACCTGCTCGGCCATCTCCAGACTGACCTCACGGTTGGCGGCGATCACCCCGCCGAACGCGCTGACGGGGTCACAGTCGTGGGCGGCGCGGTGGGCCGCGGCGATGTCGGCGTCGATCGCGATGCCGCACGGGTTCGCGTGCTTGATGATCGCCACGCACGGCTCGGCGTGGTCGAAGGCGGAGCGCCAGGCGGCGTCGCCGTCGACGTAGTTGTTGTAGCTCATCTCCTTGCCGTGCAGCTGCACGGCCTGGGCCAGGCCGGGCGCGGCGGCGGAGTCGGTGTACAGGGCCGCGCGCTGGTGCGGGTTCTCCCCGTAGCGCAGGGTGGCGGCCAGGTCGAGGCTCTGCCCCTGCCACACCGGGAACTCCTCGTCGCCGCTCTGGGACTGTTCCGGGGACTGGGACTGGGACTGGGACGAGGTCTGCTCCGTCATCCAGGTGGCCACCGCGACGTCGTAGGCGCCGGTGTGGCGGAAGGCGGCGGCGGCGAGCCGACGGCGCTGCTCCAGCGGGAACCCGCCCGCGGCCACCGCCTCCAAAGCCTCGCCGTAGCCGGCCGGGTCCACCAGCACCGCGACGGACGGGTGATTCTTGGCGGCCGCGCGGACCATGGACGGACCACCGATGTCGATCTGCTCCACGCACGCGTCGTAGTCCGCGCCGGAGGCGACGGTGTCGGTGAAGGGATAGAGGTTGACGACGACGAGCTCGAACGGCTGCACACCGAGATCCGCGATCTGCTCGAGATGCTCGGGCTTGCGCGTGTCGGCCAGGATGCCGGCGTGGACCCGCGGGTGCAGGGTCTTGACCCGGCCCTCCAGGCATTCCGGGAACCCGGTCAGCGAGTCGACCGGCGTCACCGCCACCCCGGCGTCGGCGATGCGCTGGGCGGTGGAACCGGTCGAGACGATCTCGACCCCGGCAGCCGCCAGACCCCGGGCGAGTTCCTCGAGCCCGGTCTTGTCGTAGACGCTGATGAGCGCACGGCGGACGGGCCTGCGGGAGTCGGTCACGATAGGTGCACCTTTCGACCTTCGATGTGGAGTCGGCCACGGGCGGCGGCCTCGAGGATGTCGACGAGCAGCTCGCGCTCGACGATCTTGATTCGTTCGTGGAGGGAGGACTCGGTGTCGTCGGAGAGCACGTCGACAGCGCACTGGGCGACTACCGGGCCCGTGTCCACCCCCGCGTCGACCAGGTGGACGGTACATCCCGTGACCGTCACCCCGTAGGCGAGCGCGTCCCGTACCGCGTGCGCACCGGGGAAGGATGGCAACAGGGCGGGGTGGGTGTTGAGCACGCGGCCGGCGAACTCCTCGAGGAACGCCTCACCGAGGATTCGCATGAAGCCCGCTGAGACGATCCAGTCCGGGCGCATCCCACACACGGCCTCGGTCAGCGCACTGTCCCACGCCGAACGGTCGGGATGGTCGGCGGGACGGATGACGATTGTGGACAGGCCTGCGTCCTCGGCTCGCGACACGGCCTCGCAGTGACGATCGGAGACGAGGCCGACGACTCGGTACGGGCAGTCTGACCCACCGGCGGAGTCCAGCACGCTCTGCGCGAGCGTCCCGGCACCGGAGGCCAGGAGCACGACCCGGCACGGGGCCCCGGACTCGGCACTGACCACGTCCTACGCTCCTGCCCGTCGATCCAGCTGCCCGCCGCATTCCCGGGCTCGGGTGGCAGTCTAGTCGGCGGCTCTCGGCCCCTCCTCAGCGCTCTCCTCGGCGCTCTCCTCGGGGCTCTCCTCGGCCGTCCCGGAATCGCCCGCGTCGGCACCGCCCTCAGCCGCGTCGGCTGGTTCTTCGACCGGGCCGGCAGGCGCGAGGTCCGCGCCGTCATCCTCCCCGGCCGACACCTCATCGCCCTGAGCCGCGACATCGTCGTCGGCCCCGGCGGCATCGTCGGGCTCGGCCGGGTCCTCCGCCACGCCATCGGCCTCGGCCACGGCCACGGCCACGGCGGCATCCTCCACCCCGGCGCGGCGGCGGCGACGCTCGAGTTCGCTCTCCGCGCGCTCGCGGCGTCGCGTCAGGCCCGCGAGGGACAGCGCGATCGTCGCGGACCCGATCACACCGAACAGGGCGAGCGCGGTCCCCGCGGCGATCAGCGAACCGGTGCCCACCGTGCCGAGCACTCCGAGTTCTCCACCGGCCACGACCGGGCTGAGCACCATCACCAGTGCGACGATCGCTGCGGCCAACCACGCGGCCTTGACCGCGTCTGCGGTGGTGCGGAACCAGTGCGCGACCGCGCGCGCGAGCCCGGCCGCCACGAGCACCGTCACCAGCAGGAGCCCCTGCACCACCCAGTGCGGGTCCGTCGTCGGCAACGCCGCCGCGAGCGGAACCTCGGGCATCGGACCCCGGGACACGGCGAACAGACTGTACGACGCCTCACCGAGGTGAGCCTCCCCGCCGACCGCGAGGGTGGCCGCGGCCATCACGACATTGGGCAGGTAGGAGATGGAGATCGCCGCGAGCGCGGCGGTCCCCGTGAAGTCTTTCCCGATCTCGAGGACCGAACCCACCGGCCCCCACGCCGCCACGAGTCCGATCAGCAGGAGGAGCGCGGCGATCGCCCAGACGGCCGCCACGAACGCAGCACCGAGATGGATCCCGCCGCGCACCCACACCGGCAGGACTTCCCGCAGGTCCCGTCGGAAGTAGAGCCAGACCCCCAGCCCCGATCCGAACAGCGCCACCGTCACCGTCCACAGCAGTGCCGCGGTCAACGAGGACTCTCTCACGGCGAAGTCCGAGCCCGCGGAGCCGACCAGCAGGGTCGCCAGCCCCGTCATCAGCAACCCCGCGAGTGTCACCCCCGCCACGGCCGCGCCGGCCTCGCGCGCCCCCGGCTCCTCGATGTCGCCCAGTACGGCGCGGGTCTGCCGGGCCAGCACCGCCACGTAGATCAACGGCGGCAACAGTGGCAGAAAGCCCAGGGACACCTCGTCCACGGTGAGGGGCACCCTGTTGACCACCAACCACTCCACGGCCACCACGGCGAACAGCGAGTCGAACCCCCGGGCGCTGAACACCAGCACGGCCAGGGTGAGCGCCGTCAGCACCAGCACGGAGACGATGACGGGCAGCGCGGCGGCAGCCGCCGTCCACAACAACGATCGGGCACCCGCCGGGGTCCGTCTCGCGGCGGGCCGGATGACACGTGGAGGGCTCACGCTGCCACCGTAGAGAACCCTCAACCCGCGGTACCCCCGGCACGCCGCGACCCCCGCCATCCGGGATGACGGGGGTCGGTCAGCGCGTGCTCGCGGCGGCCCCTGCGGACCACCACGGGCGGATCACAGGGCGTCGAGGATCTCCTTGGCGAGCTGCGCGGTCTCGGACGGCGTCTTGCCGACCTTGACGCCCGCGGCCTCCAGGGCCTCCTTCTTGGCCTGCGCGGTGCCCGCGGAGCCGGAGACGATGGCGCCGGCGTGGCCCATCGTCTTGCCCTCGGGGGCGGTGAAGCCCGCCACGTAGCCGACGACCGGCTTGGTGACGTTTGCCTTGATGTAGTCGGCGGCACGCTCCTCGGCGTCGCCGCCGATCTCGCCGATCATCACGATGACCTTGGTCTCCGGGTCGTTCTCGAAGGCCTCGATGCAGTCGATGTGGGTGGTGCCGATGATCGGGTCGCCACCGATGCCGATGGCGGTCGAGAAGCCGTAGTCGGCGAGCTCGTACATCATCTGGTAGGTCAGGGTGCCCGACTTGGACACGAGCCCGACCGGGCCCTTGCCCGCGATGTTGGCCGGGGTGATGCCGACCAGCGACTCGCCCGGCGTGATGATGCCCGGGCAGTTGGGCCCGATGATCCGGGTCTTGCCACCCTTGGCGAGGTTGTAGTTCCACGCGGTGGCGGTGTCCAGCACGGGCGCGCCCTCGGTGATGACCACGGCGAGCGGGATCTCCGCGTCCACGGCCTCGATGATGGCGTCCTTGGTGAAGGGCGGCGGGACGAACAGGATCGTCACATCCGCGCCGGTGGCCTCCATGGCCTCTTTGACGCCGCCGAAGACCGGCAGCTCCACGTCGTTGCCGTTCGCGTCCTTGTGGGACACGGTGGTGCCGGCCTTGCGGGCGTTGACGCCGCCGACGATCTGGGTGCCGGCCGCGAGCATGCGGGCGGTGTGCTTGCTGCCCTCGCCGCCGGTGATGCCCTGGACGATGACCTTGCTGTCCTTGTTGAGGAAGATCGACATGTGTGTGAGGTCCTCTGCTTCTTACTTGGCGGCCAGCTCGGCGGCCTTGTCGGCGCCGGAGTCCATGTTGTCGGCCAGGGTGACGAGCGGGTGGTTCGCGTCGGCGAGGATCTTGCGACCCTCCTCGACGTTGTTGCCGTCGAGACGGACGACGAGCGGCTTGTTGGCCTCGTCGCCGAGGATCTCCAGGGCCTTGACGATGCCGTTCGCGACGGCGTCGCAGGCGGTGATGCCGCCGAAGACGTTGACGAACACGCTCTTGACCTGCTCGTCGCCGAGGATGACGTCGAGACCGTTGGCCATGACCTCGGCCGAGGCACCGCCGCCGATGTCGAGGAAGTTGGCGGGCTTGACGCCACCATGGCTCTCGCCCGCGTAGGCGACGACGTCGAGGGTCGACATGACCAGGCCGGCGCCGTTTCCGATGATGCCGACCTGCCCGTCGAGCTTGACGTAGTTGAGGTCGTTCTCCGCGGCCTTCTGCTCGAGCGGATCCGTGGTGCCCGCGTCGGAGAAGTCCTCGAAGGACTCCTTGTGGCGGAACTCCGCGTTCTCGTCGAGGGTGACCTTGCCGTCGAGCGCCAGGATCTCGTCGTTCGGGGTGCGGACGAGCGGGTTGACCTCGACCAGCGTGGCGTCCTCCTTGACGAACACCTCGTAGAGCTTGGCGATCGTCACCGCGGCGGCGTCGAGCACCTCCTCCGGGAGGTGGCCGGCCTTCGCGATCTCGCGGGCCTTGGCCTCGTCGACACCGACCGTGGGATCGATGTTGATGCGGGCGAGGCGGTCCGGGGACTCCTCGGCGACCTGCTCGATCTCGACACCGCCCTCGACCGAACACATGGCCAGGTAGTTGCGGTTCGCGCGATCGAGGAGGAAGGAGATGTAGTACTCCTCGGCGATGTCGCTGGCCTCGGCGACGAGCAGCTTCTTGACGATGTGGCCCTTGATGTCCAGGCCCAGGATGTCCTCGGCCCGGGCGCGGGCCTCCTCGGCGTCCTCCGCCAGCTTGACGCCGCCGGCCTTACCGCGGCCTCCGACCTTCACCTGTGCCTTGACGACGACAGGCTTGCCGATCTCGGCCGCGACCTTCTCGGCCTCCTCCGCGGTGTCAGCGACGCGCCCCGGGGTGGTGGGCACGTCATGCTTCGCGAAAAGAGCCTTTGCCTGGTATTCAAAGAGATCCATCAGCTCACCATCTTGACGTGGGTAGATTCGCCCGGCCCTGTTGTAAAGCCGAGTCCTTCCTCATCCTAGGCGCGGGGTGTGTCGCCCGTCGCACACTGGGGGTAGCCGTGTGTGTCCGGTCACATGCGCGCGGGGCCATGCGGGTACCGAAACCACCACTCGAGACCCGAGCATTAACTCCAAACCCCTTGATCACTGGAGTCACACCAGTGTGATCCACCCCTCCCACGCCAGCGGTGCATGACCTTGCGGCGCCGTTGCCGGTCCGTTACCTTGGTGGACGTCTTGATCACGGAAAGATCACAGCACGACCTCAGAGGGGAAACGCCACCGGTGAAGAACGAGTCGCAGCACGTACCACCCGCGGCTCCTGTCGTTGTACCCGCATCCGGTGCACACGCGGGGGGACGTCACCGCCTCCCCTCACCTCCCCACGCACTGCGTGGTCGCGCTGCCGTGCTGGCCGTCGCCGCCGGAGCCGCCGTGTCAGCAGCCTCTGCGGGCTCGGTCATGGATGTCGCGGGCACCCACTCCGCCGAGGCGAGCGACATCGCCCTCCTCGCCAACGGCGAGGCAGCCCCGGCGACCGGTACGCCCGACGCTCCGTCCTCGTCCACTTCCGCGACTCCCTCCCTCCCCGAGCCGCTGGTCGTCTCGGCCTTCGACTCGACCGCGGAGAACGCACAGTCGGCCATGCTCTACGCCGGCACGGAGATCAACACCCAGCGTGAGATCGCCGAGGAGCAGGCACGTCGTCCGAAGGTGGCTCTTCCCGCCGAAGGCACCTTCACCTCGGGTTTCGGCATGCGCTGGGGCGCGATGCACGCGGGGATCGACATCGCCAACGCCAACGGCACGCCGATCCTCGCGGCCACCGACGGAGTGGTGATCGATTCCGGCCCCGCTCAGGGTTTCGGGAACTGGATACGGATCATGTCCGACGACGGCACGATGACCGTCTACGGCCACATGGAGTCACTCGACGTCCGCGAGGGCGAGCGCGTCTACGCCGGCCAGAAGATCGCGGGCATGGGCAACATGGGCTTCTCGACGGGCTCGCACCTGCACTTCGAGGTCCTGCTCGACGGGTCCCAGCACATCGACCCCGTCATCTGGTTGGCCCAGCACGGCATCTACCTCGCGGGCGCAGGAAGCGTGGAGGGTTCGACCTCCAGCCCCTTCGGCAGCTGACCCCCTCGGCCCAGTCCCCCTCGGCAGGCCCCCACTAGAGCTTCTGCATCGGGACTCCCCCGATCAGCATCAGGCGCACCTTCCCGGACGCGCCGAAGTCGATTGTCGCCGTGGCACGCGGACCGCTCCCTTCGCACGTGAGCACCTTTCCGAGCCCGTACTTGTCGTGCGTCACCCGATCCCCCGGCGCCAGTTCCAGGGTGGGCGCGGAGGACTTCGCCCGAGGGATTCCGGACGAGCGTCCGCCACCGGAGCCGAACCCGCCACCGGAGCTGCCTCCGAAGCGCCGCCGCGGGGCGTACGAGTCGTCGTCCCCGAACCCGGCCCCGCCGGCGGGCTCCTCCCGCTGCCACTCGATCGCCTCGGAGGGGATCTCCTCCAGGAACCGCGACCCCGGGTTGGTCATGGGCTGGCCCCACGACGAGCGCATCATGGCCCGCGTCAGGTACAGACGCCGCCGGGCGCGGGTGATGCCGACGTAGGCCAGCCGCCGCTCCTCGGACAGCTCCGCTGGATCGCCCAGCGCCCGCATGTGCGGGAACAGTCCGTCCTCCATGCCGACGAGGAACACCACCGGGAACTCCAGGCCCTTTGCGGTGTGCAGGGTCATGAGTGTGACCTGCCCCTGGTCCTGATCGGGGATCTGGTCGGCGTCCGCCACCAGGGAGACCCGCTCGAGGAAGGCCGCCAGCGAACCGGGCTCGGCGAGCCCCTCGTCCAGATCGGCCGGACCGTCCGGATCGGCGTCGCCGAAACCCTGCTCCCGCGCCGACCGCTGGAGCGCGGCCTCGGAGGAGAACTCCCGGCCCACACCCACCAGCTCGTTGAGGTTGTCCAACCGCGCCGCGTCCTGCGGGTCGTTGGAGGCCTCCAACTCGGCGCGATATCCGGTGCGCTCCAGTACGGCTTCCACCAGGGCTCCGACATCAGGGGCCGAGTCATCGCCCCCGGGGTGGCCGGAGCCGGCCATCCGCCCACGCAGCTCGTCGAGCAGCGAGACGAACCCCGCGATCGCCTTGACCGAGCGCGTCGGCAGGAGCGCCACCCTTCCCTCGGCGGCGTCCCGCAGGGCCTCACCGAAACCGATGGCCCGCTGTTCGGCGTGGACCACCACACAGGCCTCCGCGCGGTCGCCGATCCCCCGCCGCGGAGTGTTGAGGATGCGGCGCAGGGCCACCGTGTCGTCCGGGTTGGCGAGAACCTTGAGGTAGGCGACCACGTCGCGCACCTCCTTGCGCTCGTAGAACCGGGTGCCCCCGACGACCTTGTAGGGCAACCCCAGGCGGACGAACACGTCCTCGATCACGCGGGAGGAGTTGTTGGTCCGGTAGAACACCGCCACGTCGGAGTACCCGACCACCCCGGAGTCCACGAGTCGATCGATCTCACCGGCGATGAACCGCGCCTCGTCGTGTTCGTTGTCCGCCACGTACCCCACGAGCAACTCGCCGGTTCCCTCGTCGGTCCAGAGGTTCTTCTCGCGCCGGCCCGGGTTCCGGGAGATCACCGCGTTGGCGGCGGAGAGGATCGTCTGGGTCGAGCGGTAATTCTGTTCCAGCAGGATCGAACGGGCGTCCGGGTAATCGTGCTCGAAGTCCTCGATGTTGCGGATGGTGGCCCCGCGGAAGGCGTAGATGGACTGGTCCGCGTCTCCCACCACACAGAGTTCGGCCGGAGGGACGCCCACCTCGTCGTCGTCGGACGCCGTGCCGCCCACGAGGGTGCGAACCAGGACGTACTGCGCGTGGTTGGTGTCCTGGTACTCGTCCACCATGACGTGGCGGAACCGCCGCCGGTAGTACGCGGCGACCTCCGGGTGCGCGCGTAACAGGGCGACGGTCTCACCGATGAGATCGTCGAAGTCGAACGCGTTGGCCGCCTGCAGCCGCGCCTGGTACTCGGTGAACACGGCGGCCACGGTCTGCGCGGTGCGGTCCGAGTCCTTGAGCGCCCGGTCCATGGCTTCAGCCGGGTCGCGCAACTCGTTCTTGTGATTGGAGATGGCCGAGGCGAGCATGCGCGGGGTGAACTTCTTGACTTCGAGCTGCTGCTCCTTGGCGATCATCCCCAGCAGACGCCGGGAGTCGTCCGAGTCGTAGATCGTGAAGTTCGAGTTGCGGGTCCCGAGCAGCGCGGACTGGGCCCGGAGGATGCGCACGCAGATCGAGTGGAAGGTGGCCACCCACATCCGCTCGGCGTGCGGGCCGACCAGGGCCGCGACGCGCTCCCGCATCTCCGCCGCGGCCTTGTTGGTGAACGTGATGGCCAGGATCTGCCCCGGGTGCGCACCGCCCTCGGCCAGCAGGTAGGCGATCCGCCGCGTGAGCACGCTGGTCTTGCCCGACCCCGCGCCCGCGACGATCAGCAGCGGGCCGCCGCGGTGGGTGACCGCGGCGGCCTGCTGTGGGTTGAGCCCGTCAAGGAGCGCTGAGTGGGCTGAGTGGGCCGAGTGCTGGCGGGCGGGGGCGGAGGCGGTGTCGGTCATCGTGGGTCCAATCTACCCACCCGGTCCGACATGGCCCGTGGTCAGCGCGTGCGGGCCCCCATGAACTCCTCTACCTGCGAGGCAGTGGCGTCCAGCCGCGGGTCATTGTCCAGGTAATGACGCGTCTCGCGGACGATCAGCCCGGACAGTACGAGCAGGCCGATGAGGTTCGGGATGGCCATGAGGCCGTTCATCACGTCAGCGAAGTTCCACACCACCTCGAGTTCGGTGACGGCGCCGATGAACACCACGCAGGTGAAGACCATGCGGTACGGGATGACGCCGCGCGCGCCCACGAGCCGCTCCATGCACCGCTCGCCGTAGTACGACCAGCCGAGGATGGTGGAGAAGGCGAAGAACGCGATGGACACCGCGACGAGCTTGTCGCCCTCGGGGATCGCCGAGGCGAAGGCGTCGGCGGTCATCGTGCCCGCGACGTCACCGCCTCCCTGCCACACGCCGGTGGTGACCAGGACCAGGCCGGTGAAGGTGACGACGATGATCGTGTCGATGAACGTCTGCGTCATCGAGACCAGACCCTGCCGGGTGGGGTGGGTGGTCCGGGCCGCCGCGGCCGCGATCGCCGCCGAACCCATGCCGGACTCGTTGGAGAAGATGCCGCGGGCGACGCCCATCTGGATGGCGTAGAGGATCGCGGAGCCGGCGAAGCCGCCGACGGCCGCGGTACCGGTGAAGGCGTCGGTGAACACCAGGGCGAACGCGGCAGGGATCTGCTCGGCGTTGACGACCAGCACCACGAGCCCGCCGATGATGTAGAGCAGGATCATGAGCGGGACGAACCCGGCGGTGACCCGGCCGATCGACTTGATGCCGCCGAGGAGCACGGCGCCCGTCAGGACGAAGAGGACGATGCCGGTGGTCACGTGGGAGACACCGAACGAGTTCTCCAGCTGGGTGGCCACGGCGTTGCCCTGGGTCATGTTGCCGATGCCGAAGCTGGCCAGGACGGCGAACACCGCGAACACGATTGATAGGACCAGGCCGACCCGCCCGCCGGTACGGCCGAAGATCTCGGCGAAGCCCCGGTGGAGGTAGTACTGCGGACCACCGGACTGCTCCCCCCGGGCGTCGGTCACGCGGAACCGCACCCCCAGGAAGGCCTCGGAGTACTTGGACGCCATTCCCACGAGGGCGGTGACCCACATCCAGAAGAGCGCGCCGGGCCCGCCCAGGGAGATCGCCGTCGCGACACCGACGATGTTGCCCACGCCGACGGTCGCGGCGAGCGCCGTGGTCAGCGCCTGGTACTGGGTGATGTCGCCCGCGCCGCCGTCGTCCCGACGCCGGAGCAGACCCAGGTTGAGCGCGGGGCCCAGCTTGCGGAACTGGATCGCGCGCAGGCGGATCGTGAGGAACAGGCCGGTGCCGAGCAGCAGCGGGATGAGGACGAAGGGTCCCCAGATCACGGATCCGATGTCCGCGAGAAACGTGTTCACGTTGTCCACGGGCGGAAACATTAGACGGTCCTGAGGGTCCGGCGGAAGAGAGTGGGATGATTACGACATGAACCCCGACCCCGCCGGCACGGACGATCCGCTGTCCGAGGCCCAGATCCAGGAACTCCGTCTGGAGATCGACCGGCTCGACGCCGAGATCCTGGACGCGATCGTCCGCCGCAGCGAGATCTCCAAGCGCATCGGCCGCACCCGGATGCAATCCGGCGGCACCAAACTGGTCCACACCCGTGAACTCAAGGTCTACGAGCGCTTCTCCTCGCTCGGCCAGGAGGGGCAGACCCTCGCGGGGATGCTCCTGCGCCTGGGTCGCGGTCGACTGGGCTGAGGTCGACTGGGCTGAGGTCAACTGGGCTGAGACCCGGCCCGACGCGTCCGGCGGTGGAGGCGAACCCCAACCACGTGTGGTGGTTGTTCGCCCAGCACCAGCCCACTTTCGGGGCGCCCTTGCGCTCCCGGCCGTCGCGGCCCGTCCCCCCGCTGATCCACAGTGCCGGGGTCCGCGCATCCAGCGCACCGTCGGCCTTGCGCTTCCGCGACCCGATGCACATGAAGCATCTGCCGGGTTCGAGCATTCCCGGCTGCTGGAGCAGCCAGCTCACCCCCTCGGAGATGGTCAGCGGAGTGCGCCCCCGCCGGGCGAACTCGGCGTGCGCGTCGGTCGGGGTCCACCCCAGCATGTCGTCGTCGCGTGTGACGTCCCCGACCACGTAGAGCGGGGCGTCCGGCACCCGGAGGTCGTCGGTGGGTGTGAACTCGGCGAGGTCGGTCATGTCGACGACGACGAAGCCGGCCCTCCCCTCTCGTCGCAGCAGGCTCACGAGTTGCGCGGCGGGCACGAACGAGGGGTGGATCGCCAGCAGCGGCCGTCCCACGGCCACGTCAACGGGGAGTGACGCGGCGAGCTCCCGCAGCTGCTCGGCGGTGATCCCGGCGAGCTCGGACACGCCCAGCTCGACCAGTCGTTCCACCTGGGTTGACACGGAGGGGTGGTCGTGAGAAGTCATGGGGGTCACGTGCCTGGAACGGGCGGCGCGGCCGCGGTATTCCCGACTAGCCTCGCAGACGGACGGCGGGCGACCCCCGGGCGGCGACAGTGGGCAGGAGCGGTTATGACGGACATCAGCACGACCCCGCAGTGGTCGGACATCGAGGACCTCGTACCGATGATCGGTGGGGTGACCCTCCGCGAGTTGTTCGCCGCCGATCCGGAGCGAGGTCGCCGGATGACGGTCACCGCGGGCGACCTGCACATCGACCTGTCCAAGCACCTAATTACCGATGACATCATGAGCGCGCTGACCGAGCTGGCCCACGCCGCCCGGCTGCCGGCGCAGCGGGCCGCGATGTTCCGGGGCGACCGGATCAACACGACCGAGGACCGATCCGTCCTCCACACCGCGCTCCGTCTCCCTGCCGACGCCGAGCTCGTCGTCGACGGACAGGACGTGGTGGCCGACGTCCACGGGGTCCTCACCCGGATGGCCGATTTCGCCGACCGGGTCCGCTCCGGCGAATGGACCGGGCACACGGGCGAGCGGATCGACACCGTGGTCAACATCGGAATCGGGGGCTCCGACCTCGGGCCCGCAATGGTCGACAAGGCCCTGCACCACCTCCAGACCGCAGGCATCCGCGCACGATACGTCTCCAACGTGGACCCCGCCGACCTGTCGGCCGTGCTCGCCGAGGTCGACCCCGCCACCACTCTGGTGGTCGTGGCCTCCAAGACCTTCACGACGCAGGAGACCATGGCCAACGCGCATGCCGCGCGCCGACACTTCGTCGAGGCACTCGGGTCACAGGACGCGATCGCGTCCCACTTCGTGGCGGTGTCGACGGCCACCGAGAAGGTCGCCGACTTCGGCATCGCGGCGGAGAACATGTTCGAGTTCTGGGACTGGGTCGGGGGGCGGTACTCGGTGTCGTCGGCGATCGGCCTGTCGGTGATGATCACGGCGGGCCCGGCGGCGTTCGTGGAGCTGCTCGAGGGCTTCCACACCATGGACCTGCACTTCGCGACCGAGGCTCCCGAACACAACGCGCCGGTCCTCATGGCCCTGCTCGGCATCTGGTACACCTGCTTCCTCGGAGCCCAGTCCAAGGCCGTAATCCCCTACGCCCAGGGCCTCCTCCGCTTCCCCGCCTACCTGCAACAGCTCACCATGGAGTCCCTCGGCAAGTCGGTCCGGCTCGACGGCTCCGACGTCTCCTACCCCACCGGCGAGGTCTACTGGGGCGAGCCCGGCACAAACGGCCAGCACGCCTTCTTCCAGCTCCTGCACCAGGGCACCCAGCTGGTCCCGGTGGACTTCATCGGTGTCGCCCGCCCGGTGACGGACCTGCCCGCCGCGGACGGGGCCGGCTCGATGCACGACATGCTCGTGGCCAACCTCTTTGCCCAGTCCCGCGTGCTGGCGTTCGGCAAGACAGAGGAGGAGGTGCTCGCGGAGGGGGTCGACCCCGAGCTCGCGCCTCACAAGGTCATGCCCGGTAACCGGCCGTCCACTACGATCCTCGCCCCGTCGCTCTCACCCGGGGTCCTCGGCCAGCTCATCGCGCTGTACGAGCACGTGGTGTTCACCCAGGCCGCCGTGCTGGGCATCAACGCGTTCGACCAGTGGGGGGTCGAGCTGGGTAAGGCGCAGGCCGGGGAGCTCCTGCGGGCCCTGACCGCCGAGAAGCACCCGGGGGACGGTTTCGATTCCTCCACGGATTCTCTCGTGGAGATCTACCGAGAGGCCCGCGGTCGCCGCTGAGCCTGGTCGGCTCCGCTCGGGGCTGTCGTAGCCGGGCTGTCGTACCCCGGTGCGACCATTCCCGCATGAGCACCGTCTACTGCACCGCCACCAGCCTCGACGGGTATATCGCCGACGACGAGGAGAGCCTCTCGTGGCTGTTCGCGACCTCCGGCGAGGCAGAACCCACCAGTGGGGCACCGACCAAGCCCGACCCCACCCTCCCCGACCTCCGCTTCGACCGCTTCTATTCCGGCGTCGGTTCGATCGTCTGCGGCGTCAACACCTTCGAGTGGGTCCGCCGCGACCTCACGAAGGACGGCAGACCGTTCGTCTGGCCCTACACCGTGCCGAGCTGGGTCGTCACCCACCGCGATCTCGATCCCGTCGACGGGGTCGAGTTCTTCGCCGGTGACGTCGGCGATCTGCACCCCCTCCTTGTCGATGCCGCCGACGGCGGGGACGTCTGGGTGGTGGGGGGTGGCGACCTCGCAGGCCAGTTCGCCGACCGGGGACTACTTGACCGGGTCTGGATCCACCAGTGCCCGGTCGTCCTCGGTTCCGGGCGTCCCCTGCTGCCCCGCCGGCTCCGTCTTCACCGCCGGCAACTCGAGGCCCATGGCCAATTCACCGCGATGCTCTTCGACGTGGTGGGCCCCGAACCCCGCTCCATCCCCTGACCGCACACCGACCGCACACTGACCGCTGACCGTGCCGCCTACCCCGTCCTACCGCTGACCTGCGTGCACGCTCGCATCCCTTCCTGCCCGGATCTCGAAAGTGACAGCTCACGCCCCTTGCCGATTCGAACATACGTGCGTAGTATAGAACGCATATTCGACAGGATGAAGACACCGGAGAATTACGGGGGTGCGGCATGGACGGCGACGAGAACCCGTTCACGGGTGGCCCTTCCGTCAGCTCCTCCGGAGCCGATCCGCTGACCAGGCTGACCGCCTCGGCTCGTGCCGGCTGGGAGGCCGAGAATCGCGCCGCTGCCCGACGATTGTCAGCCTGCTACGACCTACTGCTCGAGTGCCTGCGCCGCGATGACGCGGGTGCCGGCCCGGAGTCCCCACCCGGCCACGCGGTGGTCGACCCGTTCGATGTGGCCACCGGGTACGTTGTGGCGGCGATGGCCGTCTCCGCTCTGCGGGCCGAATCGATGGTCTCCTTCGCCGCGGACCTGCACCAGCGCTACCCCGCCGTCCTCGCAGCCCTGGCCGAGGGGCGCTTGGACCAGCGAGCCGCCGAGTTGCTGGCCCGCCAGATGGCCACCGTCGACCCCTCGGTCCTGGCGCAGGTGCAACAGGAGGTCGTTGACGACTACCTGGCCGCGATGGAGGCCGGCGAGCGCCTCGGAGCGCGAGCGGTTCGCGATGCGGTGGACGCGATCATCACCCGATACGACGCCGACGGCATCCGCAAGCGCAAGGAGGATGCCAGCCGCGCCCGCGGACTGCGCATCAACAAGGGCGCCGACGGCATGTCCACGGTGTCGGCCATCCTTGCCACCGAAGAGGCCGCGGTCCTCGCCGAGGCGATCGACCAGCGCGCTGCCGAACACGCCGCCTCTGATGCTGCTGCCTCTGCCGCTGCCGCTGCGAGTGCAGCCTCCGCTGAGGGGACCGGCCAGCCGGACTCTGCTTCGGACTCGGCCCCGGAGTACCACTACTCGAAGGCCGAACGCCGCGCGGACGCACTGCTGTCACTTGTGTGCGGCGACAGCCAGCAGCCCGGCGGCTCGAACCAACCCCCAGCTCCATTGCGACCCAAGGTCACCGTGATCGCTCCCGGCAACACCGGCGCGGACAACACCGGCGCGGACAACACCGCCGCCGCCGACGACGGGGTGCGGGTGGAGTTCACCAGGACGGGCGAGGCCGCGTTTCAGGCTCTGCTGGACATGCTGAGCACGAGCGACGGGGCCAGTTTCGAGAAGGTCGACCCTCGGATCGGCGCCGCCGACGACGCCCGGCGCGCCCTGAAATACCGGCCCGGAGCCGAGTTGGCCCGCCGCATCAGGCTGCGGGACGGCACCTGCCGCCACCCCGGTTGTGCGGTTCCAGCCGAGGACTGCGACATCGATCATGTCCGGCCGTTCGACCACACCGACCCTGCCCGGGGCGGGCCGACCGAAGAGCACAACCTGATGTGTCTGTGTCGGCGTCACCACCGGTTCAAGACCTTCTCCGACTGGATCTACGACCTGCAGCCCGATGGAGGTCTCACCGTCATCAGCCCCGATGGGGCGACCATGACGACCCGACCCTCCGGGCCGCTCGGGGCCTACCGCCGGGAGCGCGCCCGAAACGAGTCCCGTGCCTGGGATAGACAACAGCAGCGCAATCCGGGCCCGGCCACCACGGATGGTGAGACACGTCCAGAGCCCACGTATTGGTCTCGCCGAGCACTCCGCCTGAACGCCGAGCGCGCCCGCGCACATAGGCCGGCGGAGGCCCGCTCGGCCGACCACAGTCGCTGGTGGCGGCGGAACGCGCCCGTCGTCAGCACGGTCGAGCTCGATGTCCAGGCCCTGCTCGACGACATCCTCAACCCGCCGCCCTTCTAGCGGGTCAGACGAACCTGCGGCTGACCTTCTCCGGTAGGAGCGTCAACAGGGGTCCGATCGCCTTCCAGGGCTTGGCGGGGACGAGTGCACGAGTGGGCTCGGCGTCGATCGTCGCGACCAGAGCGTCGACCCCCTCGTCGAACTCGGTCATCAGTGAGGTCTTGACCGAGCGGTTGATGTCGGTGCGGATGTATCCGGGGAGGATGTCGGTGACCTTGATGCGGCTGCCGGCGCTGTCGAGTTCGGCGTGCAGACCCTGCGCCAGCGAAGAGACGAACGCCTTGGTGGCGCCGTACGTGTTCTGCGCCTTGGGCATACCGCGCAGGGAACTCACGGACGAGATGAACACCAGGTGCCCCTCCCCCCTCTTGTGCATGAGCTCCATCGCGGCCTCGGCCTGGTTGAGGGTGCCGATCACGTTGACCATCGCGGTCTCACGGTTGGCGTGCGCCTTGCCGGTGCCGATGGACGCTCCCTTGCCGAGTCCTGCGTTGAGGACAAAGCGGTCGATTCCTCCGAGCTCCGCGTCGAGCTCACCGAACACCCGCTCCACCGCGTCGCCATCAGCCACGTCGAGTTCGCGGACAGCCACCGTGATCGAGGGGTTGGCGGCCAGCAGCTCGACGCGCAGCTCCTCGAGTCGCTCGAGGCGGCGGGCGCACAGCGCCAGGCTCTTCCCCTGCGCAGCCCAGCGACGGGCCATACCCTCGCCGAGACCTGCGCTGGCTCCGGTGATCAGAATCGTGGTGCGGTCGGTCACAGGTTCTCCTCCGTTGGCGATGGCCCCAGTGTGGCACGCCCCGGCTGGCACGACGGGCAGCGGTAGGCGATGCGATCGAGCGAATCGCTCGGTTCATCGGGATCGGCGAGGCCACCCAGTCGGAACGTCTCCACCTGGGTTCCACACCTGCGGCAGGGTTTGCCGTCCCGCCCGTACACCCACAGCTCCCTCCCGCGTCGCGTGTCCCCGGTCGTGACCCGGACGGAGCGGTCGGCATTGGCGAGGAGCATCCGCCGGGCGAGGATCACCACTGCGCGTAGATCCGGCACCGCCTCGACCGGCTCCCTCGGGTCGAGGCCCCGCAGAAAGCAGAGCTCGGCGCGATAGACAGTGCCGATCCCGGCGAGGTTCCTCTGGTCCAGAAGTGCCTCCCCAATCGTCCGGGAGGGCCGCTCCCGAATTCGTCTGAGCACCTCCGCGACGCTGGCATCGGGGTCCCAGTCCCGCGCCAACAGGTCGGGGCCGAGGTGGTCGACCGCGCGGTCGGCCTCGGACGGGTCCAGCGCCCGTAGCAATCCGAGTTCGGTACCCACCACCTCGACGTCGCCCGCGCGCAGCAGCAGCCGGACGGTGTGCGCGGGGAACCGCCACCGCTCTCCCGCGCGATGAATGTGGATGCGGCCCTCCATCTTCAGGTGGATGTGCAGGGTGACCGGGTCCCGACCCTGCGTGTCGGGGCCGACGACGACGAAGAGGTGCTTGCCGCGGGACCGGGCGGTGACCACGGTCCTGCCCCGCAGGTCCACCGCCGCGAACCGGGGAACTCGCAGCTCGGACTTGTCGAGGGTCCGTCCGGCCAATGCCCGTTCGACCCGTGTGGCCGCCTTGTAGACGGAATCGCCCTCCGGCACCGTCAGCCCCCTGCCCGCTGTGTCTGCCTGCCCGCTGTGTCTGCCTGGCCGCTGTGTCTGCCGCCGAGTTCACCATCCCAGAGCGCGGCACTCCACGACGCCGGCGGTCTCGATCTGCACTGTCGCGTGCTCGATTCCGTGGCCTTCCCGCAGGACGCGGCGCGCCTCGTCGAGGATTCCGGCATGCAGCGCCCCGGGGGCGGCCACCAAGTGGACCGTGCCGACATCCATTCCGGAGGTCAGCGTCCACAGATGCAGGTCGTGCACCTCCTCCACACCGGGCACCGACGCGAGTTCGGACTCCACCGCAGCGGGGTCGACCCCGGCGGGCGCGTGCTGGGCGAGCACCGCGACGACCTGCCGACCGAGCATCCCCGCTCGGATGACGATGAACGCGGCGATGGCCACGGCCACCACGAGGTCCCACACCGTCGATCCGGTGGCCCGGATGAGCAGCGCTGCCGCGATAACCCCCACCGATCCGGCGGCGTCGGCCAGGACCTCGAGATACGCGCCGCGGACCGCGAGGCTCTCCGATGAACCGCCGCGCAGCAGGAGCAGCGAGACGACGTTGACGACCAGTCCCATCGCGCCCACGATCAGCATGGTCCCGGTGGCGACGTGCGCCTCCGACCCCAGCCGGCTGAACGCCTCGACCAGGACGTACACGCCCATGCCGCCCATGATGAGCACCGCGAGGGCGGAGGCGAAGATCTCCACGCGATAGTGGCCGAACGTCCGTCGTCCGGAGCGGTCCGGGCGCGATGCGATCACCGTGGCCGCGAGCACTGCGCCCAACGCCACCACGTCCGCCCCCATGTGGCCGGCATCGGAGAGTAGTGCCAGGGATCCGGAGATGACACCCGCGATCAACTCGACAACAAAGAACACCGAGGTCAGGACGAAAGCGCACGCCAACCTCACCCGGTAGCGAGCCCCGGCGTGGCCGGTCGTGCGGGAGTGGGCGGAGCCGGGGGAGTCGCCCCCGTGTGCGTGCCCCATTCCCATTCGAACCACCATCCTACATATGCATTAATGCGCATATTCTAACCGGTTTAGGTGGGTGTCTCAATGCCGGCTGCGGCGTCGTTTCCCGCCGGCTGCGGCGTCTCTTACCGCCGGAGGCGGAGTCCCTTCGGCGTCGCCCCGAAACCGGCGTTCTCGAAGGCGGCCGCGGCGGGCGAGGTGTGGACGGGGTCGCCGGCGATGGTGGTGACGGTGAGTGGTCCCACGGCCCCCGACTTCACCGCTGCCGCCAGCGCGGTCGCGGCGAGTGGGACCGCGTCGGCGCGGTCATCGAGTACCAGGACGGTGCGGCCACCGCGCTCGACGAACAGGACACACAGTCCGTCGACCAGCACCACGAGCGCGCCGGCCTTCCGGCCCGGGCGGTGACCCGACCCGCCCTCCGGGGCCGGTGGCCAGGGCAGAGCGGCGCCATACGGATTGGCGGGGTCGGTGGCGGCGAGGACCCGCACGATCGGCTCGTCGGTGCCGGAGGGCCAGTGGGCGTCGTCGGCGGTGTCATCGTGGGAACGCAGCCGGTCGATGGTGCTGCCGGCGGCGAACTGGGCGGCACCCAGCCCCTCGACGAAGTAGCCACGGCGGCAGCGACCCGAGTCCTCCATCTGCGCCAGCACCTTGTAGACGGCAGCGAATCCGCCCGGGATCTCCTCCGCCTCCACCGCGCCCCGGGTCACCACGCCGTGGCGCAGCAGGAGGGTCTCGGCCCAGGCGTGGGCGCGCAGGGTCGCGTCGGTGACCGGCTCCGGAACCAGCGACCAGCGCCCGGCCACCACGGGAGGCGTCCGCGTACCGGCGGCCATCGCACCGTTCAACTGGGCCATGGAGGTCCGGCCGAGGCGGGCCCGACGCGGCCGAGCCGAGGACCGCGGAGAGCGGTGGGCGGTGCCCGACCCCGACGACCCACCGCCGGACAGGACCGCCCGCAACGGCGAGAGGGTGTCGTTGGTGACCACGCCGTCCCACACCAGGTCCCAGAGGGCGTCGCGCACGACGGCCTCGGTGATGGTCACCTCCCCGGTCGACTCCTGTGCAGCCGCCTCCTTCACCGTGGTCACGATGTCCCGGAAGAACAGGGCACCGCCGCGGAGCGACTCGGCCACGGCGAGGTGGACGGCGCCCTCCGGCTGCGGCCGGTCGAGCGGAAGGGTCGCCCCCGCGGAGTCGGCCGGGTGCAGGGAGACCCAGCCGTCGCGGGTCCCCGCTCTGCCCCGCCCGCTCCAGAGCACCTCTCCCCCGGCGAGCAACTCGTCCAGCATCGCCGGGGAGTAATCGCGGACTCTGGGCGCGAGGACGAGTGGTTCGAGAGCGGAGGCGGGTACCGCCAGCCCGTCGAGCTGCTCGACCACGGCGAGGACGCCGTCCACGCCGGATTCGGAGCCGGTGCTGGCACCGAAACCGGACCCCAAGCTCTGCCAGCCGGGCAGGAAACGGGCCAGCGCGGTGTGCGAGACCGGTTCGATCTGGCTGCGCAGCGCGGCGAGGGAGCGCCGGCGGATGTGGCGCAACACCTCGGCGTCGCACCATTCCGGGCCCGCTGCCCCCGGGCGGAACTCACCGGCCAGCAGAGTCCCGGCCGAGGTCAACCGCTCGAGCACCCCGCGGGCCACGGCCGCGCCCAGCCCGAAGCGCGCCGCCAGGGCGTCCACCGTGAACGGGCCGTGGGTGCGCGCGTAACGGCGGATGAGTTCGCCGAGGGGATCGTCGACGTCATCGAGGAAGGCCGAGGAGACCCCGGGGGGCGGGGGCACGCCCAGCCCGTCGCGGAGCCGGGGCACGTCCTCGACCCCGGCCCACCAGGTGCGGCCGGCGTGCTCGACGGTGACCACCCGGGAGGAGGTCGCGAGCGTGGCTAACCACCCCGGAACGGCCTCCGGTTCCGTCGACCGCTCGGCGATCTCCTCGACCGTCAGCGGGCCGAGCAGCCTCAGTAGGTCGGCCACGGCCTCGGCATCTCGGGCCGCGCGCTCGGGCTCGAGGTGCTGGAGCCGCCGTTCGATCGCGTCCAGCACCTCCACGTCGAGCAGTTCGCGGAGTTCCACGCGTCCCAGGAGCTGACCGAGGAGGGAGGGGTCGATCGCCAACGCCGCCGCCCGCTTCTCGGCGAGCGGCGAGTCCCCCTCGTAGAGGAACGCACCGATGTAGTCGAAGAGCAGCGACTGCGCGAACGGCGATGCACTCGGGGTGTCGACCTCCACGATCCGGACCGCGCGCGAGTCGATCTCGCCCAGCAGACGTTCCAGCGCGGGGACGTCGTACACGTCCTGCAGACACTCACGAACCGCTTCGAGGATCATCGGGAAGTCCGGGTATCGGCGCGCCACGTCGAGTAGCTGCGCCGACTTCTGCCGCTGCTGCCACAGCGGGGCCCGCCGACCCGGGTCCAACCGGGGGAAGAGCAGCGCCCGCGCCGAGCACTCCCGGAATCTGGACGCGAAGAGCGCGGACCCACCCACGTGGGTGGTGACCAGATCCACGGCCTCCTCGGGGCTGAGGGCGAACGTCTCGGCTCCCGGGCGGGCGCCCACCTCGCCGTCGTCGACGGTGTCCGGGACCCGCAGGATGATGCCGTCGTCGGACACCACCGGGACGGCGTCGAACCCGTGGGCGGCGGCGAGCCGCGCACGCACCGCCTCCGCCCACGGCCAGTGCACGCGCGCACCGAACGGCGAGTGGAGCACGATGCGCCAGTCCCCCACCTCGTCCCGGAACCGTTCCACGACGAGGGTCGTGTCGCTGGGCAGGTGTCCCGTGGCCTCCCTCTGTTCGGCGAGGTAACGCCGGAGATTGGCCACCGCGTTGGCGTCGAGACCGGCGGCGGCGAGGCGGGGGGCCACCTCGTCGTCGGACCCGTGCCCCACCTCGCGCAGGAACCCGCCCAGGGCGCGGCCCAGCTCGGCGGGCCTCCCCTGGTCGTCCCCGAGCCAGAACGGCAGCCGTCCCGTCCCGCCGGGCGCGGGCGTGACCAGCACTCTATCGTGCGTGATCTCCTCGACCCGCCAGCTCGAGGCGCCGAGGGCGAACACGTCGCCGACCCTCGACTCGTAGACCATCTCCTCGTCGAGCTCCCCGACCCGCGTCGCCTTCTCCCCCACCATGAACACGCCGAACAGTCCGCGGTCGGGAATGGTGCCTCCCGAGGTGACGGCGAGGCGTTGTGCACCCGGTCGGCCGGTCAGCGTCCCGGCGTCGCGATCCCACACGAGGCGCGGCCGGAGTTCTGCGAAGTCCGCCGACGGGTACTTTCCCGCCAGCATGTCCAGCGTCGCGTCGAACGCCGACCGGGGCAGCCCGGCGAACGGGGCGGTCCGGCGGACGGCGGCGAACCACTCCTCCACGTCGATCGTCTCGAGCGCGCACGCGGCCACCGTCTGCTGCGCCAGGACGTCCAACGGATTGGTGATGACCGACATCGCCTCGATCGCACCCGCGACCATCCTCTCCACGGTCACCGCGCTGTGGAGGAGGTCGGCGCGGTGCTTGGGAAAGACCGCCGCCCGGGAGACCTCGCCGACCTGGTGTCCGGCGCGGCCCACCCGCTGGAGGCCCGAGGCCACGGAGGGGGGCGACTCGACCTGCACGACCAGGTCCACCGCGCCCATGTCGATCCCCAGCTCAAGCGACGACGTGGCCACCACCGCGCGCAACCGGCCCGACTTGAGGGCGTCCTCGATCAGCGCCCGGCGCTCCTTGGAGACCGACCCGTGGTGGGCCATGGCCAACTCCGCCGGGGCTCCGCGCGAGACCTCGGAGGGCACCATGATCTGCGCGGGTGGGCGGGCGGGTGCAGGCGGCAGCGACCCCGGCTCGGTGTCCTCGGCGTGGATCTCGTTGAGCCGCGCGGTCAACCGCTCGGCCAGCCGCCGGGAGTTGACGAACACGATGGTCGAGCGGTGGGCGGTGATCAGGTCCACCACCTGCCGCTCGACGTGCGGCCAGATCGACCCCTCGCCCGGGGTACCGGGCGGTGCCGTGACGTCCGAACTCGCCGAGGACAGGTCCGCCATGTCCTCCACGGGCACCCGGACCGTGAGCTCGAAGCGCTTGTCCGACCCGGGCGCGACCACGGTGACCGGCCGCTCGCCCGCGAGGAAGCGGGCCACCTCGGAGTGGGGGCGGACGGTGGCGGACAGTCCCACCCTCCGGGCAGGGGTGACCAGCAACTGGTCCAGTCGCTCGAGACTCAGGGCGAGATGGGCGCCGCGCTTGCTGGCCGCCACCGCGTGGATCTCGTCGATGATCACCGTGTCGACAGTGGCCAGTGTCTCCCGTGCCGCCGAGGTGAGCAGGAGGAAGAGTGACTCGGGAGTGGTGACCAAGACGTGCGGTGGCCGGGAGCGTTGCCGGCGGCGCTCCTCCGGTGGGGTGTCGCCGGTGCGGATCCCCACCGTCACCTCCGCGGTCTCCACCCCCAGGGACGCGGCCTCCCGGGCGATACCGGCGAGCGGCGCCCGGAGGTTGCGCTCGACGTCCACGGCCAGCGCCTTGAGCGGGGAGATGTAGAGAACGCGCGTGCCGGGTGGGGGCTCAGCCGAGGCGTCGGCATCGCTGCCCCGGCCGCCCGCACCACCCAACATCAGTCGGTCGAGCGAGTCGAGGAACGCCGACAGGGTCTTGCCCGATCCCGTGGGGGCCACGACGAGCGTGTGGGCGCCGCTGGCGAGGGAGTCCCACGCTCCCTCCTGCGCGGGGGTGGGCCGGTCGAACGCCCCACGGAACCACGAGGCCGTGGCCGGGTGGAACCGCTCCAGTGCGTCGGACATGAACTCATGATGTCCCACGACTACGACATGGTCCCGATCGCCGCCCCTCCTCCGTAGAGTGTCTGCCATGCACAGCGACAGCATGCGTGATCTCGACGACGACGACCTCGCCTGCTTCCTGGCCACGGGGATCGGGGACATCGTCCGGGGCACGCGGGCCGGAGGCCTGCTCCGCGGACGGTCGCTCGCCCGCGTCGCCAACGAGGTCGCGCAGAACTGGACCGACGAGGTGTTGGCCGTGCACCGCCCGGACGACGGCACCCTCTCCGAAGGGGTCTCCGACGACCTGAGCAGATTGGACAAGTCCCGCGTCTGGATCATCGACGTGATCGACGGCACCAAGGAGTTCTCCACCGGCCGCTCGGACTGGTCGGTCCACGTCGCGCTCGTCGTCGACGGGTACCCCACCGTCGCCTCGGTGGGACTCCCCGACTCGGGGCGCGTCTTCCGTTCGGATCAGGTCGATTACGTGGACGGCCCCCGCTCGGGGACGATGGTCATCAGCCGCAACAACCCCCCGCCCGGGTCGCTCCAGGTCGCCGACGCGGTCGGTCTGCGGGTGCGACCCATGGGTTCCGCCGGGGCCAAGATGCTCTCGGTGCTGCTCGGCGACGCGGACGCCTATCTCCATGCCGGGGGGCAGGACGAGTGGGACCAGGCCGCGCCTGTGGGGGTCGCCCTGGCGGCGGGGTTGCACGCCTCCCGCCTCGACGGGACGCCCATCCGGTTCAACAAACCCGACACCCACTCCCCGGACGTCCTGATCTGCCGCCCCGAGCTCACGGAGAACATCCTGGCCGCGCAGGCCGCGCAGGCGACTCGAACGTAGACTGCCGGTCATGACCGTCCCCACCCCGTACGAGGACCTGCTCCGACTCGTCCTGGAGCAGGGCACGCCCAAGTCCGACCGCACGGGGACCGGAACCCGCAGCCTGTTCGGCCATCAGCTGCGCTATGACCTGGCGGCGGGCTTCCCCCTCATCACCACCAAACGCGTCCACTTCAAGTCGGTGGCCTACGAGTTGCTGTGGTTCCTGCGCGGGGACTCCAACGTGGGCTGGTTGCGCGAGAACGGCGTGAGCATCTGGGACGAGTGGGCTGACGAGCGCGGCGAGCTCGGGCCCGTCTACGGCGTGCAGTGGCGGTCCTGGCCCACACCCGACGGTCGACACGTCGATCAGATCGCCGCGTCGGTGGACCTGCTGCGCTCCGACCCGGATTCGCGGCGCAACATCGTCTCCGCGTGGAACGTGGGCGAACTGTCGGACATGGCCCTGCCGCCGTGCCACCTGCTCTTCCAGTTCTACGTGGCCGACGGGAAACTGAGCTGCCAGCTCTACCAGCGCAGCGCCGACCTCTTCCTGGGGGTGCCGTTCAACATCGCCTCCTACTCGCTGCTCACCCACATGGTGGCGCAGCAGGTCGGACTGGAGGTGGGCGAGTTCATCTGGACCGGTGGGGACTGTCACATCTACGACAATCACGTCGAGCAGGTGCGGACCCAACTGTCCCGCGAGGCCTTCCCCTACCCGGAGCTGCGTGTGCGCCGGGCCGACTCGATCTTCGACTACCGCTTCGAGGACTTCGACGTGGTCGGGTACGAGCACCACCCGGGCATCAAAGCCCCGGTCGCGGTCTGAGCGGAACGGAGGCGACCGTGCCGGTGCGGATGGTGTGGGCGCAGGCCCGCGGCGGGGTGATCGGCGACGGCCGGGACATGCCGTGGCACATCCCGGAGGACCTCGCGTTCTTCAAGCAGACCACCGCGGGCCTGCCGGTGGTGATGGGCCGGGCCACCTGGGATTCGCTGCCGGAGCGTTTCCGTCCCCTGCCCGGCCGCCGCAACATCGTGTGCACCCGGGACTCCGAATGGGCGGCCAGAGGGGCCGAGCGCGCACTGTCGGTGGCCGAGGCGCTGGTGTCGGCCGGACCCGACGCCGTCGTCATGGGCGGCGGACAGATCTACGCCGCGGCGCTCGTCGCGGCGGACGAGTGCCTGGTCACCGAGATCGACGCGGACGCCCCGGGGACCGTCCTCGCCCCGGAGCTGGACGGCACCTGGGAGCGGGTCGAGGTGGGCGACTGGATCACCGATCCACGGAGCCGCGTCGAGGGGCGCCACGACGGCCACGACGACGAGGTCCGGCACCGACACACGGTGTGGCGGCGCCGGCCCGGCTCATCTGCCTAGAACCACTTCCAGGTCTTGGGGATCCGTTCCCCCGCGGCGAGGATCTTGATCTTCACGCCGGCCATGAAGCCGTTGATCTCGAAGTCCAGGTGCGGGCCCCCACGGACGTCGTAGCGGCCCTCGTCGATCTTGAGCTCGGACCACGTCCGGTTGCCGGTCACCGCGACCGAGACACCCGGGGGGAGCAGGATCTTGGCGTTGGCGGCCCAGAGATCGAGCTTGATGTGCGTGCGTGGGCGGTCGACCACGGCCTCGCGGGCGTCGAGGAAGATCTCACCCATCCAGGACGTCAGCCGGTAGTCGTCCGGGAGGGACCACCGACCCTCCCGCTTGAGGGTGTCGAAGACCGAGGTCCTCTTCTGTCCCTCGTCGACGGTGATCGCGCCGTGCCCCCGGGTCGCCGGCGGCCGAGCCGTGCTGGTGGGGGGCCCTGCGACGGGTCCGTGGACGGCACCGGGCGGCAGCCCGCTCAGGGCCGCCTCCAACTCGGAGGGGCAGGTGGCGGACCAGATCCGGGCGGCCCGGTCCGAGAACTCGGCGAGGGACAACTCCCCCCGTCCCACCATCGCCTCCAGTCGCTGCTGGGCGAGGGCCCGCGGGTCGGTGTTCGGCTCCTGGGTCATGCCCCCAGGCTACTCAGCGGGTGAGGTCCTTCATCATCGACCGCATCTGCGCGGACAACTCATCAGCCATGTCCTGCAGACCACCCGAGATGACCTGCGCCAGCAGTGCCGGGTTCTGCGCCTCGATGACGCAGCCCCCCGAAGACTCGCGGACCACGACGTTGCAGGGCAGCATCAGCGCGACCTCCTTGCTCACGTCGAACGCCTCCCCGGCGAACCCGGAATTGCAGGCGCCGAGGATCAGGACGCGCTCGATGTCCTTGTCGATCTTCTTCTTGAGGGTGGCCGTGAGGTCGATCTCGTGCAGGATCCCGAAACCGCGGTCGGCGAGCGCTTCGCGTGTCGCCTCCACCGCCTCGTCGAACCCCATCGCCGTGTACGTACCGATTCCGACGTCCATGTCGTACTCCTCACTTCTGTGGTCGGGTGTCAGGCGAGCGAGAGGAAGAGCTTCTCCAGCTCGGCGACCGTGATGCCGTCCTCGCCGGACTCACCGTCCGCCGCCAGGCATTCCTGGATGTTGGTGCTGATGATCTTGAACCCCGCGCGGTCCAGCGCCTTGGAGACCGCCGCCAACTGGGTGACGACGTCCTTGCAGGGACGCTCCTGTTCGACCATGTCGATCACCGCGTTGAGCTGCCCCCGCGCCCGGCGCAGGCGGTTGAGCACCTGGGTCCTCGCCTCGTCGTCAGCCATACCGGGCCCTCCTGCTCTGTCGCGGATGCGTGTCGATCCGCGACCCAGTGTACCCGTGGGGGTATTGATGTCCAGCCCGTTGCCCGACCGTGACGATCAGTCGTCGTGGACGATGATCCCGCGGACCATGCCGTGGCCGCCGGACTCCATGATCTCGTACCCCTCGTTGACCTGATCGAGGGTGAAGCGGTGGGTGATCAGCTCGTCGAGTTTCAGTTGCTTCTCGTCCCACAGTCGAAGGATGTTGGGGATGTCGTGGAAGGCGTTGGCCGAGCCGAACAGCGATCCCTTGATGACCTTCTCGTACTGCGAGACGAACAACCCGGTGAGGTTGATGGACTGGTTGTCGAGTCCGCCCATGGAGGTCAGGACCACGACCCCGCGCTTACCCACCATATCGGTGGCGTCGGCGGTGACCTTCGCATCGGCCACACCGATGGTGATGATGGCCTTCTCCGCCATGGCGCCCCACGTCAGGCCCGGCAGCTCGGCCTTGGCCTGCTCTACGTCGGTGTAGACGTGGGTCGCACCGAACTCCGTGGCCTTGGCCAACTTGGACTCGTCGGTGTCGATGGCGAGGATGAACCGCGCCCCGGCGTGCTTGGCGCCCTGGATCGCGTTGATGCCGATGCCGCCGATGCCGAACACCACGACGGTGTCCCCGGCCCGGACGTCGGCGGAGTAGACGGCCGATCCCCACCCGGTGGTGACGCCGCATCCCACGAGCGCCGCGACCTCGAACGGGATCCAGTCCTGGATTTTGACCACCGAATTCATGTTGGCGACGGTGTACTGGGAGAACGTGCCGAGGGTGCACATGGCGCCCGCGGTTTCCCCGTTGGCCAGAGCGAACGGGTAGCGGCCGTCCGCCATCTCGCCGATCGTGCCGTTGAGTCCGCCGTCGCACAGGTTGGTCATGCCCCGGGCGCAGGCCGAGCACTTGCCGCAGGCCGGGATGAACGAGCCCACCACGTGGTCGCCGGGCTGGACGTGGGTCACCCCCTCCCCGACCGCCTCGACGACGCCCGCGCCCTCGTGCCCGCCGACGATCGGAAGACGCCCGGGCAGGTCACCACTGGTGATGTGGAGGTCGGAATGGCACAGGCCGACGACCTTCCACTTGACGAGCACCTCGCCGAAGTTGGGCCCGTCGAGCTCGGCCTCGACGATCTCGAACGGCTTGCCCAGCTCACGGGCGATGGCGGCCTTGGTCTTCATTCGACTCCCTCCGGGCGCGACGGGGGGATCCCGCCACTGGAACGTGTTCTCATCACGATATCCGCATCACCGGCGCGGAGTTCGCCGATTCGAGAACGTGTTCCTGTTTTGCGCGCCCGTTCGGGAGTGGACGGACTCAGGCCTGGGCGTCGCCCTGCTGCGCCTGGGCCTCCTCGACGGCCTTGCGGACCTCGTCCATGTCGAGGCCCTTGATCTGCTCGACCAGGTCGTCGAGCGCCTGCTCCGGGATCGCGCCGGAGTGACGGAACACGGCGATACCCTCACGGAACGCCATGAGGGTGGGGATCGACTGGATCTGGAGCATCGCCCCCAGCTGCTGCTCCGCGTCGGTGTCGACCTTCGCGAAGGTGAGCTCGGGGTTCTTGCCGGAGACCTTCTCGAACACCGGCCCGAAAGCCTTGCACGGGCCGCACCACTCGGCCCAGAAGTCCACCAGGACGATGTCGTTGTCGGTGACGGTCTTCTCGAAGTCGGCGGTCGTGATGTCGACGGTGGTCATACGATTGCCCTCCTAGCGGGACGGGGCGACTCTCGTCCCGTCGTCTCTCGTCGCCAGCCTACGGACAGCCCGCGCCGACGACGACCTTCTCGCACGAACCATACCCGTGCGGGTATTCACGGCCGTGCAGTGTGGAACAACGCCGCGCGATCGGGGTTATTCCCCGGACGCCCCCTGTCGGGGCGGGGAGCCGAGGATCTCCGCGAGGAACCACTCGAGTTGGTCGAGGAACACGGCGTTGTCGTCACCGGCCACCATGTGGCCGGCGTCCGCGACCTCGTGCGTGTAGGCGTGCGGGAGATGTCGCAGCAGGTGGGCCACCGACTCGTCACTGACGATGTCCGATCGCGAACCCCGGATGAGCATGGTCGGTTCGGACACGTGGGGCACGATCCCCTCGAAGTAGTCATTCCCGATCTGGGCGTTGTCACCGGTGGCGCCGGCGACGAAACGCGGGTCCCAGTGCCAGTACCAGCGGCCGTCGTCCTTCTGTCGGAGGTTCTTGCGCAGACCGTCCAGGTTCGATGGACGACGACGATTCGGCTGGTAGGAGGCGATCGCGTCCGCGGCCTCCTCGAGGTCCGCGAACCCGTCCAGACCGGAACGCATGAACTCCCCGATCCGCTCGACACCCTCCGCCTCGATCCTCGGCGTGACGTCCACCAGCACCAGCGCCCGCGCGACGGGCTTGGCCGTCCCCAGCGCCAACAACCCGGTCAACCCGCCCAGTGAGGCCCCGACGATCACGGGCAACCGATCGGCGAAGCGCGCGGCCACGATCAGTTCCAGATCGTCGACCATGCGGTGGATGTCGTAGTCTCCGTCGTCCGCCCAGTCGCTGTCACCATGGCCGCGCGCGTCCATCGTCGTCACCCGGTACCCCTCGGTCGCCAGACGCCGTGCGGCACGGTTCCACGAGTTCCTGGTCTGCGCCCCGCCGTGCAGCATGAGGATCTCGTCGACCGGATCGGCTCCACCGACCGGCTCCCACACGTCGCCG